>JBGPBY010000161.1:0-13251 GCA_041481485.1 Terriglobia bacterium | reverse complement strand
AGGTAACCTCCGGAATCGATTGGTTCGAGTTGGGAGGTCAAGCCCTCTTCGATGGGGAAACCGCCGGGATGCCGGAATTGTTGAAGGCCATCCGCCACGGTGACGACACCGTGCGCTTGAATGACGGTTCGTTCGGCCTGCTTCCCAAAGAATGGCATGAGCGCTATCGGGCAGTCGCTGCCTTCGGCCAAATCACTGACGGTCGCGTTCGGTTTGCGCGCCATCAAGCCGGCCTGCTTGACGCGCTGCTTGCGCAGGAACCGAAGGTCACGTTCGACGCCACTTACGCCCGGATCCGCGACGAACTGGCGGGCTTTTGCGGCGTTCAGCCAGTCGATCCGCCGCCCACCTTTAACGGGCAACTGCGGGAATACCAGCGCGATGGGCTGGGTTGGCTTCATTTTATCCGGCGGTTCGGTTTCGGCGGATGCCTGGCTGACGACATGGGACTCGGCAAGACAGTGCAGGTACTCGCTCACCTGGATTCCGCCGGCAGGCACGGGCCGGTGCTGATCGTCCTTCCACGCTCCCTGGTCTTCAACTGGAAAGAGGAAGCTGCGAGATTCGCTCCACGGCTTTCCGTCCTCGATTGCACCGGAAGCGAACGCAAGGATCTATGGAGCCTTGTTCACCAATATGACATTGTTCTGGCGACGTACGGTACGCTGCGCCGCGATATCCTGCTGTTGAAGGACGTCCCATTCGACACCGTCATCCTCGACGAAGCTCAAACCATCAAGAATGCCTCCACGGAGTCCGCGAAGGCGGCGCGGTTGCTGAAGGCGGAGCATCGTCTGGCTCTGACAGGAACGCCGGTCGAAAATTGTGTAAACGACCTCTGGAGTCTATTCGAGTTCCTCAATCCGGGCATGCTCGGGAGCGCGCCGGCGTTTCGCTCCCATACTTCCTCGAAAACTCAAGGCGACGCTGAGGCGCGTCTCCAAATCGTATCCATAGCGCTCCGGCCGTTCATCCTGCGGCGCACGAAGGAAAAGGTCGCGCTCGAATTGCCTGCCAGGACCGAACAGACGATCTATTGCGAGCTCGACGACACCGAGCGGCGCCTTTACGATGAGCTGCGCGATCATTATCGCAAGTCCCTTCTCGGCCGTATTGACCGCGTGGGCATCCAGCAGTCTCGCATGCACATCCTCGAGGCCCTGTTGCGGCTCCGCCAGGCCGCATGTCATCCGGGACTCATCGACAAGAACCGCGCAGGTGAAACCAGCGCCAAGTTGGATACTCTAACGGCGCAACTGGCCGAAGTCATGGAAGGAGGGCATAAGGTCCTCGTCTTCTCGCAATTCACAAGTCTACTTGCGATCTTGAGAAAAAGACTCGATCGAGAGAAGACCGTCTACGAGTATTTGGACGGCAAAACACGGGATCGTGAAAGCTGCGTTCGCCGCTTCCAGGAAGATGCCTCGTGCCGGCTCTTCGTCATCAGCCTCAAGGCCGGCGGCCTGGGCCTGAATCTGACGGCAGCCGAATACGTCTTTCTGCTGGACCCGTGGTGGAATCCGGCGGTGGAGGCGCAAGCGATAGACCGCAGTCACCGCATCGGTCAATCGCGCCGCGTCTTCGCGTATCGGCTCATTGCTCGCGACACCGTGGAGGAAAAGGTTTTGCAGCTTCAGAAAACCAAACGCGAACTTGCCGACGCCATCATTACGGCGGATAACAGCTTCATCGCCGGGCTCAGCCGCGAAAACCTGGAGCTTCTGCTTTCATGATCCGCGGCGTATGTCTTCAGGAAAACAGATCAGGCGAAAAAACCACGAAAGAAATCAGGCCGCGGTCTGCCGGAGTCCCGCCGGAACCAATAATCTCAGTTTGAAAATCACATTTTCCTTGTCGCGGCTTTTCGTCCAGGGGCGCCCCGGTCAGATTTTTCGAGCGCGTCGATGGCCCGTAAGAGCTTTTCGATGTCGAAGGGTTTTACGAGATGCAAGGCAAAACCTGCTTCATCGCTCCGGCTCTTGTCCTGGTCTTGGCCGTAGCCCGTAAGCGCGATGAAAATTGGCGCGGCTTGACCCAGGCGGTCGCGTAATTCGTTCGCCAACGTGTAGCCGTCCATTACCGGCAACCCGATATCGAGAATGGCAACCTGCGGGCGAAAGGGATCTGCCATCGCCAGCGCTTGCGATGGGTCGTTGGCAACCCGCACCTCGTGGCCGGCTTCCGTCAGGACATTAGAAATCATCTCCGCGGCATCGAGGTTGTCATCGACAACGAGAACGCGCAGAGCGCTGGTACCGGCAGTCTGCCGCTGCGTTGCCGGTGCCCGTACATGTACCAATGACGCCTTGGGCCTGGATGCGGGTAGCCGCACAATGAATTCGCTGCCACGGCCCGGTCCATCGCTGTGGGCGCTGACCGTACCTCCGTGCAGCGTCGTGAGCGTTCGCACCAGGCACAGCCCGAGCCCCAGCCCACCCTCGGAGCGATCGGGACCTCGAACACCTTGCACGAACATCTCGAACACATGCGGCAAGAGGCCGGGAGCGATGCCGATTCCGTTGTCGCGAACACGGAGAACGATCTCGCGGCCGTCGCGCGCAGCCGTCACTTCAACACGCCCGCCGGTATTCGTGTAGCGAGCCGCGTTCGTGAGGAGATTGATGATTACCTGGCTCAGCCGGACCTCGTCCGCCTTGATAGTTAAACCTGTCGAAGGCACAGCCAGGTAGAGCTGGTGCCGACGCTGCTCGAACAGCGGGCCTGTCACTTCGACAGCCTTCGCGACAACGCTCGCAAGTTCCAGAGTCTTCCTGGCAAGCCTGATCTTTCCGCGGGTCACCCGCGAAACGTCGAGAAGGTCATTGACAAGTCGCTCGAGGTGCTGGGCCTGGCGGAGAATCACCTCTCTTTCACGCGGCGTTGCCACATCGCCTCGCAACTGCATGAGCTGAGCGGCAGTGATGATGGGCGCCAGCGGGTTGCGGAGCTCGTGCGATAGAAGCGCCAGGAATTCGTCCTTGCGGCGATCGGCCTCGCGCAAAGCGGCCTCAGCCTGCCTAAGCCGGGTGACGTCCACGAAGGCCCCGATCGCCCCACGCGCCGCGCCGCTGGGATCGCGCAATGGGACGGCGCTGCCGTAAATGTGAATGACCTGCCCATCGTCGAAATGGATTTGCTCTTCGACGTTTCTCACCTCGATACCCGTTGCAGCCCGCTGAAGCGGGAGATCCTGAAGCGGAATCTCCACTTCGCCTGCGAAGACTCTAAAATGATTCGTGGACTCAGGGTTTTTGGCCGTCTTCGAAAGGTTCTTTCCCGCGTCACTTCGCAAAATCTCGCGCCCGGTCCTATTGCCACGTAACTCGCGGCATTCAGGATCGTGCGAGATCCACACGGCAGCGGGCACTGCGTCCAATAGAGCTTCGAGCTCGTCGGCTCGAGTTCGTGCCAGCGCCTCACTCCGGCGCAACGCCGCTTCGGTTGCGAGGCGCTCCGTTATTGTCCGTCGCTACATTGATGAGGCACGGCACTCCCCCGAAATCGATTTGAGCGCTGGCGATGACGAGGGTGAGAGCACCCCCGTTTTTTGTGCGATACGGGACTTCGAACTCAGACGTCCCCGATGAACGAAGGTGGGCGGCAATCGCACTCCGTTGGTCCTCCGTCCAAATGCCGAGGGAGACCGCGTTCTTACCGACAACGTCGTCTCGGGAGAACCCGGTCAACTTGGTGAACGCGTCATTAATGTTCAAATAGGTCCCGTCAGCCAGACGGGTAATGGCGGTCGGCTGTGGATTGAGGTGAAAAACGGTCTCGAATCTTCGCTCGGATGCGCGAAGTGCCTCCTCTGTCTGATGTTGATCATGCATGTCGAAGGCAGCGGCAACCCAGCTTGTGATCACGCCGTCCTCGTTGCGGACAGGGCTCACGCGACAGAGGTGAAAGCGATAGGCCCCTTCCGTGGTTCGAATCCGGTACTCCAATTCGCACGGGGCTGAAGTCTCGAGAGCATGCCCAAAAGTCCGCTGGAGTTCCTCACGATCATCGGGATGCACCGCGGCCAGAGCACCTTTGCTGTCAAGCGACTCCTGCAGGCTCAAACCAGTCAGCTCCAGCCATCGGTCGTTCACCCAATCCAGACGCCCCTGGGAATCGCATGTCCAGATGATCTGGGGTAGCGCATTGGCAAGCTTCCGGTATTCGGTTTCACTCCTCGCAATAGAAGAATCGCGTTCGATCATAGTGATAGAAATTGGTGGCAGATTGGTCCCGAATTGGACCGGCGTTAAGCATCATAGTGCAATGTCCGATGGAAAGATGAACGCGATTGCTCCGATGCTCACGCCGCAGGGCCGTCTGCTGCTGCACCCGGACGAAGAATCGCCGGCCATTCCCGAGAACCTTTCAAGCAGGCTGGAAGCCGCTTTCGCGCGCGGGCATGGTCATGGTCTTCTGCAGCTCGGCGCCGGAGAAGTGACGACAGAGTTGCCTCCCGTGTTTGGCTACTGGCGGGAATTCGGCGCGCGTTATGTCACCGCGATCTGCACGCTTCCGGATCTCCCGGATCTCGAAGATTGGCGCATTTTGGCCGTCCCGCGACTGCCGGTTCTGGAACTCGAATCAATCGCCGCTGCCGCTCCGCCGATGACAGGCGCGGAATATCTTACGTCCGATGTCCTTCAAGGATTGTGGGACGCGCTCGATGCTGCCTTCCGCGTGGAAGTCGCCGAATCGAAGGCTTCAGTCCAGGATTTTCTGAAGGAAAAGAATCCCGCCTGGAATTTGGTGGGACGCGTCCATTTCAATCTTGCCGAAAACCGCCGGGATGACGCCGCACCGTTTGCCTTCCTGGCGACCTACACCACGCGATTGTCTGCCGGTGCAAAGGCGCAGCACCTGCCCCTGGCCAGGGCGCTTGGCGAATACGCGGGAAGCGCCAACAAGCAGCGGCTGCTCTCGCTGCTTCTTCCCGTACAGCGGGCGGCCGAGCAATGCGCCTGGCTGAAGACCATAGTCGATACAGGTGAGATCTATCACCCGTTGCGATGGACGCCTGCTGAAGCCTTCCAATTATTGTCGGACCTGCCGCGCCTCGAAGCTTGCGGCGTCATCGTGCGCGTGCCTGGCGGCTGGAGAGCGAATCGACCGCCACGGCCGCGCGTCACGGCGGCCGTGGGCGGCGCAAAACCTGCGGGAATTGGCCAGGATGCGTTGCTGGATTTCCGGATGGAAGTCACGCTCGACGGGGAAGACGGTCCGCTCACGGACACCGAAGTCGCCCAGTTACTTTCAGGCTCCACGGGGCTCCATCTGATTCGCGGCCGCTGGGTCGAGGTCGATCGTGACAAGCTCGGAGATATGCTCGACCGCTTCCGGAAGATTCAGTCCGCCGCGTTGGACAATGGCCTTAGTTTCGCAGAAGCCGCACGGCTCCTCGCCGGCGCGGATGGCGATGGAGCCGCCACGGCTGGCGAGGCAGCGGAATGGTCGCGCATTACCGCGGGCCCGTGGCTGGCCAGGACCCTCGAAGGTCTTCGGCGTCCGGAGGCTCTTGCCGCGATCGATCCCGGAAGCGAGCTGAAGGCGGTTTTGCGTCCCTATCAGCAGACCGGTCTGCGTTGGCTGCATCTGCTTTCGTCATTGGGCCTGGGCGCCTGCCTCGCCGACGATATGGGTCTCGGAAAAACCATGCAGGTGCTGGCGCTGCTGCTTGTTCTGCGCCGGTCATCCAAACAAGGCAAAGACGGTGCGGCGCGGCGCTCGAGCTTGCTTGTGGCGCCGGCCTCCGTGTTGGCGAACTGGCAGGCCGAAATCGAACACTTCGCGCCCGGCCTCAAAACTCTCGTTGCGCATCCTTCGGCGATGCCTGCTCGCGAGTTGAAAGAGATCGGCGCGGACGCGCTGGCCAATGTGGATGTGGTCCTCACCACCTACGGAACGCTGTTGCGGCTTCCCGGCCTTTTGAAAATTCCGTTCCAGCTTGCGATCGTGGACGAAGCTCAGGCCATCAAGAATCCGGGTGCGCGGCAGACCCGCGCTGCCAAGCAGATCGATGCGAAGGCGAGGATCGCCCTCACGGGCACTCCCGTCGAAAACCGGCTCGGCGATCTGTGGTCGATTTTCGATTTCATCAATCCCGGATTACTCGGGTCCGCGAAGGAGTTCGGCCGGTTCACGAAGCGTCTGGCTACCCGCGAGCGCAATCCTTATGGACCGTTGCGCGAATTGTTGCGTCCTTACATCCTGCGGCGGCTGAAGACCGACAAGACAGTGATCTCCGATCTGCCGGACAAGACCGAAGTGAAGGCCTATTGTCATTTGACTCGCAAACAAGCGGCCCTCTATCAGGAGGCCGTGGACGAACTCGAACGCGAACTCGATCGCAAGGACGAAGGCATTCAGCGCCGCGGCTTGATCCTGGCTTTCCTGATGCGCTTCAAGCAGATCTGCAATCATCCCTCACAGTGGCTCGGCGACGGCGACTGGAGCGAGTCCGGCAGCGGTAAACTCTCACGGCTGCGCGACATTGCGGAAGTGGCCGCCGCCCGCCAGGAGAAGATGCTGGTCTTCACGCAATTTCGCGAGACAACGAACCCACTGGCGTCATTTCTGGGGACAGTATTCGGACGTTCCGGACTCATCCTTCATGGCGAGACTCCGGTGAAGCAACGCCGCGCGATGGTCGAACGATTCCAGCAGGACGATGATTCGCCGTTTTTTGTCATCTCGCTCAAGGCCGGCGGATTCGGCTTGAACCTGACCGCGGCCTCGCACGTGGTTCACTTCGACCGCTGGTGGAACCCGGCTGTCGAGAATCAGGCCACGGATCGCGCCTTCCGCATCGGTCAGACAAAGAACGTGCTCGTTCACAAGTTCTTGTGCCGCGGAACCATTGAAGAGAAGATAGACGCTCTCCTGGATTCGAAGAAACAATTGTCGCAGGATCTGCTTGAGGGCGGCGGAGAACTGCAGATCACGGAAATGAAAGACGACGAATTGCTGAAGCTGGTCGCGCTGGATCTCCATGCCGCGGCCGGGGAGGATAGAGACTAATGGCGCGTTGGGATCGTTACGATCGTTGGCCGCGTTATGTTCCCGTGGCGGAACGGCGGGCCAATGCGGAGCGGGAGTTGGCAAAGCGGATGAAGAAAGGGCAGAGCGCGGCTCCAATTGTGATCGAGAGCCGCACGATCGCAGCTTCGTTTTGGGGCAAGTCGTGGTGCGACAATCTTGAGCGGTACAGCGATTATTCCAATCGCCTGCCCCGGGGCCGCACCTACGTCCGCAACGGCTCCGTTGTCGACCTGCGAATCGCCAACGGCTCAGTCCATGCATTGGTGAGCGGTTCTTCCCTCTACAATGTCGAGGTCAAGATCGCCGCGGTTCCCCATTCCCAGTGGTCGGCGGTATGCAGCGACTGCTCCGGCGCCATCGATTCGCTGGTGGAATTGCTGCAGGGCCGATTTTCGAAGGCCGTCATGACGCGCATCTGCCAGGAAAAGACCGGCCTCTTTCCCTCGCCGAAGGAGATTCAGTTCACTTGCAGTTGCCCCGACTATGCCTCGATGTGCAAACACATCGCCGCGGTTCTGTACGGAATCGGCGCGCGCCTGGACACCAATCCCGAGCTTCTCTTCGTCCTCCGTGCCGTAGACCACCTGGAATTGATTGCCCGCGCCGGCAGAGACATCCCTCGCGGTAAGAAAGGTCCTGGATCGAAGAGAGTCCTCGACACAGAAGACCTCTCCGCAATGTTTGGAATCGACATCGCGGAGGAGCCGGCCGCTACGGAGAAGGTGAAGCCGCCTGCACAGAGCGTGGCCCCTCGCACGCCAACCCGGAAAAAACCGAAACCGCGAAAGCCAGCAGCCCATAAGAGCAAGGAGCCGGGGATTCCTGCGCAGCGATCCTCTCGGCCCGCAAAGAAAAAGACAAGAACATCGGAATCAAACAACTGAGAAATTGTGGACAGAGAGGAAGTTGCTCCGTTTCCACTGGGAATGGCCTGTCACCTGGGCCCTGCTTGCGGCGATGCCTGCGAGCGCCAGCACTATTGTTGGTGGAATTACGTTCAACGACAATGCCTTCGCCGACACATTGATCTCGTCGTCGGGGTCTTACACCACCTCTGGAGGCTCGTTATCCAGCGTCCTTACGGACATTGACGCCAGCACCTACGCTTTTTCCAACTCACCTGGCGCTTACGTGCAGCTGGGATTTACGGATAACACCCTGGTTAACGGAACGGGAGCCGACTTGGCGATTTTCGAATTAGGCGTGCCGGATAGTTTTGTAGTTTCCCTGACCCTCGGCGGCACGACTCACACCTACGCGTCAAGCAGCACGGGCTTCTTGGCGGGTGTATTTCAACTAAATGATGCTCTAATCAATCTTGACGACTTTGGCGTCGGAACGGGCGCATCCCTATCATCCGTAGTTGTAGGATTGGACACTATTAACCCCGGCAGTCTCACCGTGCCGTCTCTCAGTCTGGTCGGTGCAATGAACTCGACCTCCCCCGTTGTCGCGACTCCGGAACCGGCCGCCCTCTATCTGATGGCATTCGGGCTCGCGGGAATATGCTTTCTGGCTGCGAAACAGCAAGATCGCATCCGGTCCTGAATAATTTTTTAGACCCCTTACAGGCTCTGCGTCAGGCGGGGCCTGAAATTTCTCGTTTCTTGTTATTTCCTTTTCGGGCAACTTTCGGCTTCCCCACCGGCACGTTTTCGCTCAGATGTGGAAGATCGGGGCCGTTGGATCCAGCCGTCGCAGGTCATCGTCGTCGCTTGTTACGATAACGTCGTTACGTTCTTTGGCAACAATCACGACCGAGGCGTCGATGAAATCGGATGTCCCGGTGGCGCCGCAAAGTTCTCCGCACGATCGGGAGAGGTGCTCATCAAGCGGTACAATCTCGACCTCTGGTGCTTTCAGAAAGCGCGCCAATGTTGCCTGGATACGGCCGTCGCGCCAGACTTGCCCCACGACGCCCGCCGGTATCCGAAAGACCTTGCGTGCCGTCAACGCCTGATCGAGCAAGGTAATCATCCGCCGCTCACCGCGATCCAAAGCGATCAGAGCTCCCGTATCCAGAGTTACGCCCGTCGTCGAGTTCGAAGTACGCGTTTTGCCCACTTTTTGTCCTGCTGAGTTGGCATACCATGTTGTGCAATCAAATCACGAACAAGCGTTCGGAGGGATTCCTCGCGCTCCTGTTCGGCAAGGGCCTGGGTAATGTAGCCGGACACCGAATCCGCCCGTCCTGCACGCACCGCGCGGTTAACTCTCGCGAGCTGTTCCTCTGGCAACGTAATGGCGATTTTCGTAGTTGTCATACCGGTATCATACCATCAAGTTCCTTCCGGCAAACCTCATGGGGAAGCCTTTCCTGTTCCAGCATTAAATTCTCAGACACGACTCGGTTGAAAGCGGTTCGTTCGGCGGCTGTCAAGCCGGGCGGCACTGGCGCGATGCGGCCTTTTCCGGGAACAGCCAATTCAATTAGGGTGAGTTACACTTAGCGCGCGATGAGCGCAGGCGCCTCACGTTCTATCCAATGGGTTACTGGCATGCTCGGTCTCGGTGTCAGTGCGATCCTGTTTTTGATTGCGGCGCTGTTGCTCTACGCGTTGTCCGCAGGACCAAACCCCGGCGTTGGAATCCGGGGTGCGATCCTGTTGAATGGAGCCTTCATTGCGAGCTTCGTCGGATTCCTGCCGTGCATCGCGGTTTCGGTAGCCCAACTCGCTGGAAGTGACAGGCTGGCGGTTATTGCCCGTTCCTTCGCGATTGGAGCGGCTTTTGCCGGAGTTTTCATTACAATCGCTCTCGTCGCGATCCATGCATTTGCCGCGCCGCTTCACTTCGTGGAGAACGGCTGGCATCGGAGCGAAACTCTCTTCATGCCCTCCCTTTTAGTTTCGTTGTTCGTTGGCGTAGCGTCGGGTCTCTTGCTGATGCGACGCAGGGTTTTCAACAAAGGATCTTAGATCGATGCACCACATCGAGTAGTGACACCTACCTTCGTCCCGACAGGGTCGAGAACCAACAGGTCGGACTGCGGAACGATGCTGCAGGACCTTTTCTCCATGCGGTGGTTGCGCGATCGCAATAACAAGCAGGACTCGCACAGGTAAGACGTGAATCCATCGGTGTCAATTCCTACCGAGGAAAACCGCCTGTTCGTCACTCCCGAATTCAGGGTTTATTGGGGGGAGGCGGACGCTCCAACGCCTAACGGCAACGCCGGGCAGGTGCGTTCGTAGGGGATGCCTTCACCCACGTATTGAAGCCATTCGTTGGGGGAAAGATTGCGCGACACACGGGTACAGAGATAATCGGCCATCGCCGACCAGATGCTCCACAACCGCACCGTGCCGTCCGTCCCGGCGGAGGCTAGATGAACGCTATCGGGCGCAAACGCCACGAGTCGGACAGCACCCTCGTGTCCCTGCAGCAACGTCGGCGGCGAGCTCGGATGATGCAAGTCCCAAACTCGCAGGCTTCCATCCCTGCTGCCAGAAACCAAGCGCAAGCCATTGGGTGAGAAACTAACGGAGTCGATAACGCCCCCGTCGCCCTGGAGTATCACCGGCGTAGCGCCTGGATGATGCAGGTCCCACACTCGCACCGAAAGATCAAAGCTGCCTGAAGCCAGGTGCGCACCGTCGGGCGAGAACGCCAGAGATGTGATGTTTTGTTGGTGTCCTCGAAACGCCGTGGGCGCGGCGCTGGGCTTGCTCAAGTTCCATACTCGTATGATGAAGTCCGGACCAGTGCCGGCCAGTTGCGATCCATCGGGTGAAAATTCCAGGGAGCCGATTCTCACGCCATCGCCTGCAAGCAGAATTGGCGCCGCTCCGGGAATTAGCAGGTTCCAAACAAGAATGGAACCGTCGATGCTACCTGAAGCCAGTTGGGTTCCGTCGCGGGAGAACGCCAATGTAACTGGGCGCTGAGCTAAGAGAACGACCGGAGCGGAACCCGGACTGCGGAGGTTCCAAATGCGGACCATATTGTTGCCGGTGGAAGCCACTCGTGCACCATCGGGTGAAAGCGCTCGGGATCCGCCGTTGGCGTCTTCTGGGACTTTGAACAGGACAGGTGAAGCGCTGGGGTTGTGCGGGTCCCAAACCTTCACGTTGGAGTCATTTGTAGCACGAAGCGAGGGGATACCAGTCGGGCCGGCGTAGAAGAACAGCTGTCGGCCATTGCGTGAAAACGTAAGGAACTCCGGCGGATTCGGATTGTCTCGGAGCAACACCGAGACGTCGGGATTGCGCAGGTCCCACAACCGTACGCTGTGCTCGCTGCCCGTGGAGGCCAACCGCGCACCATCCGGTGAAAACGCAACCGATATCACTGCACCCTCATTGCTTTGGAGCACAACCGCTTTGGCATTGGGGTCGCGTAGATCCCAAATCCGTACAGTCTTGTCTGCGCTGGCAGTAGCCAGGTGTGCGCCGTCCGGCGAGAATGCAACGGAATTGACGTTCTCCAGGTGATCGGAGAGCAACCTGGGCAGCGAACCAGGGTTGCGAAGGTCCCATATCCTTACACTGTGATCGGGCGGCGTGGTTGACGCGACTTGTCCGGCACGTCCACCGAGTGCTCCGGCGCGGCCGCCTCGCCCGTCACCGCCCCCTCTCCCGTTACCGCGCCCCTCGCTACGCACACCGCCTTCTCCGATCGCCATACCGGCAGAGGCCAGGCGAGCGCCGTCGGGCGAAAACGCTACGGCAAAAACAGGACCCGTATGGCTCTGGAGCGGAACGAATTCAACGCCCCGAGCAGTGAGATTGCCCAAGTCCCAAATCCGTACCAGACCATCCTGACTCCCGGAGGCCAGATGCAAACCATCGGGCGAAAATGCCAGGGATCGGACAATGCCGGCGTCTCGTATCAACAGGGAGACGGCGCCGCCATCTCGGATATTCCAGATCCGCACGGTACCGTCCTGGCCTCCGGAAGCGAGTCGCGTGCCGTCGCGTGAAAAAGCCACTGAATTGACAACGCCGTCATGCGCTTTGAGCAATAAAGGATGAGCGCCCGGAGCGCCGACGTCCCAGATCCGCACGATATGGTCCAGGCCCCCGGAGGCGATTCGCGTACTGTCGGGCGAAAAGGCCACTGTAAAGACAGGGCCGTCATGACCTTTAAGTATTACCGGCGAAACACCGGGAGTCCGCAAATCCCATATGAGCACAGTCTGGTCCGAACTTGCGGAAGCCAGTCGAGATCCATCCGGTGAAAACGCCACTGCGTTCACTGTTCCCTGGTGCCCCTGCAAATTCCGGCTCCACGGCGTAAGACGCACAGCCAGCTGCAAGGCGTCTTCCACAAGATAGTAAGCTTGATTGGAAGTGCGCGAATGGATGAGCATCGCTTGCCGAGCCAGAAGAGCGGCGCGCTCGTCGTCGATCCGATTCGCGGATTGGCGGACGGACTCGCGAGCCAGTGACTGCCAAATGGTCATGAGACGCAGATCCTTCGTGCGTGCTGCCTCGGTGTCCGCTCTCTGTTGTTCGGCGAAAGCCGTGTCGCGATCTTGTCGCGCTTGTGCTTCGGCAGCGGTTGCGGTTCGTTCTGCACCTTCGGCCCGGTTCTTTTCCAGCACAGCCGCACGTTCGGCGTGTTGCGCTCGGATCATTTCCGCTCTGCTTACAACAATTGCAGCCACCAGTACGGCGAAGACGGCCGCGACTCCGCTCATCAAAGCTTTGTGGCGCCGCATGAACTTTCGTAACTGATAGCTCGAACTCGGCGGCCGCGCCGCAATCGGTTCGTCCTTCAGATAGCGCTGAAGATCCGCAGCCATTCCCGCCGCCGACGCGTACCGCATCGTCCTGTCTTTTTCCAGCGCCTTGCCGACGATGGTTTCAATGTCTCCCCGGTAAGCCCGGTTCACCGCGCTGAGCCGTACGGGATCCTCCTCACGAATTGCATGGATGGCTTCGTGAAGCTTTTTACTGATGGTGTACGGCAAGCGTCCCGTCAGCAATTCGTAAAGAATCACGCCCAGCGTATAGACGTCGCTGCGCGTGTCGATATCGAGCGGATCGGCCAGCGCCTGCTCGGGACTCATGTATGCCAGTGTTCCTATCAGTTGCCCTATATCGGTCTGTAGCGTTGTCCGCGTATCACTGTCGGTCACTCTCGCGACACCGAAATCGAGGATCTTCGGCTGGCCCGTTTCATCGACCAGGATATTGCCCGGTTTGAGATCGCGGTGAATCAGGCCGCGTTGATGCGCGTGGTGTACCGCAATGCAGATTTTCACCATGATCT
>JBGPBY010000160.1:0-13268 GCA_041481485.1 Terriglobia bacterium | reverse complement strand
GTTTTCAATTCAACATCCGCACGGCTCCCTCGACCGATTCCCTTCCCGGGTGTTGAGCCTCCATCGAAATCCGGTATCCAGGCGAGCATCGTCATTCCGGTATTCAACAACCTGAGTTTCACTAAATCCTGCATCGAATCCATTTTTCAAAACACGCCACCCGATCTGTACGAACTGATCGTGGTCGACAATGGTTCGACCGATGGAACTGCCAAGTACCTTCAAAGCCTTCCAGAAGTTCGTTACATCCGCAATCGAAAGAACCTGTTTTTTGCCCGAGGATCCAATCGTGGCGGGTGGGCAGCTCGCGCAGACAACATTGTCTTTCTCAACAATGACACACAGGTGAAGACCGGCTGGCTTGACGCGCTGCTCGAAACGGTATCGAACCATAGTGGTGTCGGAATAGTCGGCAACCAGCAGCTGTTTCCGGACAATCATGCGGTATGTCCCGGTCGTGTCTGGCACGCGGGAATCGCATTCGGCAACGACAAAAATCCCTGGCACGTATTTTATGGCTATTCTCCGGATCATCCTCTCGTCAACCGTCAGATGGATTATCAAGCCGTGAGCGGGTGCTGCATGCTCATTCGCCGGGAACAGTTTCAGCAGCTGGGCGGGTTTGACGCGCGCTACCAGAATGGTTTTGAGGATGTGGATCTATGCCTGCGAGTCCGCAATCTCGGATTTCGTGTGGTTTATACACCCGCCAGCAAGATCGTTCATTTTGTTTCGAGCAGCGAAAGCCGCTTTGACCGCGATGCCGACAATCATGCGTTATTCCGCAGGGAGTGGGCGGATCGAATTAAGGTTACCGACGTTGACGCGTTCCGCGCGGCAGGGCTCCTTTCGGATACCGAATTGCAGACCACTTCTCGCATTGGTTTTATTTCGGCGTTCAATCAGCGTCGCCAGTCCGCACGCTATGCCAATCAACTGTTGTCCACATTTCCCAATGGTACATTCACCGTTCTGAGTGAAATCGCACCCCGTGATGCGGATTCCTCAAGCGATTCTCCCAGCGTCATCCGGGCATGGGACCGCACGGGAGTCTGGTATTACCCACTGCTGCGGTAAGTATCCGTCCTGGATTTCGACATCGTTCATGTGAATTTCGATGCAGCGCTGTTTCCGCCGGCTTTCCTGGAATTTCTCTCCGCCGTTCGAAACGAAGGCAAGACGATTGTGCTTACGATCCATGAATCCGGGCTGGACCGAACGTATCTTCAAAAAGCCTGCAGCCTGGTTCATGCGGTTATCGTGCATTCCCGCATAGTCTACGATGAAGTCCTAATCGCTGGTGGCGACCCGGCACGAATTCACACAATTCCATACGGTGTTCCTTCCGCTGCCGCTTCTCGTCAACACGCGCGTCAAAAGCTTTGTGTCCCTCGGAATCCGTATCTTGTAGCGATTCTCGCTCCCATCGAACCCGGCGGTGGAATTCTCGAAACACTGCCGGTCATCGCTGCATTGCGAAACAAAGTCGATGCGGGATGCATCATTCTCGATTCCGCGGGAGTGCAGGATGACTCATACCGCCAGCTTTGCGATGTAGAAATCCGAAAACTCGGCCTTGAAGGATCCGCGATGTTCGTGGACGGACCGCAGGAACTCGAACGATTGCAGGAATATCTGGCGTGCGCCAGTGTCGTTACCTTGCCGAGTTCACAGGCTAACCCAGGATCCATTGAGAACGCTGCAATGGCAGTTTCCGCAGACCTGCCTGTCATTGCGTCGTCGTCGATGGCACTCGGAGATGCGGTGTTCAATATCGGAAGTGTCTCTCTTCAGGATGCTCTCGAAGCGGTATGGTCCGATCCTATTTTTGCAAATGAACTTCGAAAGCGCGCGCGTCTTTTCGCGCAGGCACATTCGTGGGAAGCGGCAGGGGGTGCTCATCAGAGTCTTTATCTGAAGCTGATGGAAGAATCTCACCGTCCGTCCATCCTTCCTGTCGTGGAGTGGGAAGGCCCACAATTGGTTCAGCACAGCCTTGCCCTGGTCAACCGTGAACTTGAATTGGCGCTGATGGAGTCGCGGCGCATTCAACTGAACGTGATTCCCGACCGGCCGGACAGTTTCGCTCTCTCATTGAATGACCGTGTGCGATCAATTCAAGCGCATTACTGCCGCGGCACAGAAAGAGCGGACATCCATATCCGGCATCAATGGCCTCCAAACTGGAATGCACCTGCCGACGGCCGGTGGGTGCTGATCCAGCCGTGGGAATACGGCTGTCTGCCAGGCGAGTGGGTTGAAAACGTGGAGCGATTCGTGGACGAGGTTTGGGCGCCATCGACATTTGTCCGCGACCTGTATATCGAAAGCGGTGTCTCCGCCGGCAAAGTCCATGTGGTGCCCAATGGTGTCGACGTCGATGTCTTCAAACCTGGATTGCAACCCTTCGATCTTCCAACAGCCAGGTCTTTTAAATTCCTTTTTGTCGGTGGAACGATTCATCGCAAGGGAATCGATATCCTGCTCAAGTCTTACCGCGCGTCCTTCGGGCCGGATGACGACGTCGTTCTCGTTATCAAGGATGTCGGAGCCCGCGATATTTACCAGGGTCAGGGTATCGGCGAAACCATTCGCCAAATGCAGCGCGATACCACATCGCCGGCAGTCGTCTACCTCGAACAAGATCTTACGGACGCTGAAGTCGCCCGGCTGTACAACGCATGCGATTGTCTGGTGCACCCTTATCGAGGCGAAGGATTTGGCCTTCCTGTACTTGAAGCCATGGCTTGCGGCCTGCCCGTGATTCTTACGGCCGGCGGCTCTACCGACGATTTCGTCGATGACGAAAGCGCTGTTCGAATCCCGGCAACAAAGCAGGTGTTCGGAAATCGAACGATCGGCCATTACCACACGGCCGGAGACCTTTGGCTTCTCGAACCGGACGAGTCCAGGCTTGCACAGGCCATGCTACAGCTCTACCGCGAACCCCAGCGCGCGAAGCAGCTTGGCCTTCGAGCACTGCAAAAAGTAACCGGAAGTTGGACATGGGCACACGCCGCAGAGAAGGCGCTCGCGCGTATCGACGCTCTGATGAAATGCCCCATCTATCGATTTCAGAAAACCGCAGATGCCGCTATCCTGTTGGATGTCACCAACGAACCATGGAACGGCCACATTGCGGCGACTCTCGAATCACTGGAACGAAATGCTTATGCCAGATTGGAAATCTTCATTCGCGCCACTGAGCGAACCGATGAGCTCCAACGAATCTCAACGCGATCCAATGTGACGATGCTAGACGATTCATTCGACAAGTCGATCGAATCGATTCGTCAAAAAGTTCGGATTCCCTATCTTGTCGTCCTTACCGGCCCGTTGCGTTTCTCCAGACAGTGGCTCGAACAAGTCGCAAAGGTGGCATCGCTCGCTGGAACGGGCAGCCGGATTCTCGTACCCGCATTCAAAGGAATGGGTACCACCGAAGTTGCGCCCGAACCGTCGACGGCCGATGAACATGACTTTCAAAAATATGCACGCCGTCTGTGGCGCAGCAATAGAGAGCAGTTCGAGGAAATCCCTGCAAGAGACTTCGTGTGCGCAATTGTGAACGCCGAATGCCTTGGTTCTGGATGCCGAAGCAGATCCAGCGGCGAGTGGTACCTGGATCTGCAGAACAGAGGGGCCAGGACATACCTGGTCCGGGATACATATGTTGACCAACCGTACCGTTTTCATGAATCGGAACAGCAAGTCACTTCCAGGGAGGAAATTCCGTGCCAGGCATAACAGGAACCGCATCCAGACCCATAACGGTGTTTTACCTCGGCATGCTCTACGACTACGGCGATCCGTCGCGTGGCTGGAGTTTCGAGGAAAGAAATTTCTACCAGCCTCTTGAGCGTCTCGGAAGAGAACGGCACTGGAGAATGCGCCGCTTCGATTTCATGCAAATCGGAAAACAATTTGGGCGTGAACGGATGTCGGAAATGTTGTGGGATGCGGTGAGCAAAGAAAAGCCGGAGGCCCTGATCTCGATTCTCTTCGATCCCCAGCACGATCCGTCGATGGAAGTGATCGGTCGAATCAGCCAGGAGACCAATACGACCACCATCAACTGGTTCTGCGACGATCACTGGCGATTTGAAAATTATTCCCGCCATGTCGCCCCGCATTTCAATTACGTGGTGACGACGGATTCCCATTCGGTCGCTAAATATCGCTCCATTGGCATGTCCGAACAGGTCATTAAGAGCCAGTGGGCATGCAATCACAGGCAATATCATCCCGTCTCTTGCGCCAGAGATTTTGACGTGACGTTCGTGGGCCAACCCCACGGAAATCGCGTGGAGATTGTCCGGCGGCTGACGAATCATGGAATCGGATTACACGTCTTTGGCCACGGCTGGGACAACGCCCAGCGTCTGCCGTTCCATGAAATGGTCCGAACGTTCAATCGAAGCCGGATCAACTTAAATCTGTCCAATTCGTCGCAGCCTGGATATCGCCAGCAAATCAAGGGCAGGAATTTCGAAATTCCGGGTACCGGCGGATTCATGCTGACAAGCGAGGCCGACAACCTCGAGGAATACTACGTCGACAAAAAAGAGATCGTCATCTTCCGGTCCGAAGAGGAACTGCTCGAACTCATTCACTATTACCTGCGCAATGACGTCGAACGCGAAACAATTGCGAAGGCCGGATACGAACGAACCGTTCGGGAACACACCTGGGAACGCCGATGGAATGACATCCTGAATCAGTGTGGCCGCTCGTCATCGCGAATCCAACCGGTTTCACGCCAATGACAATCTCGCCGTTGCTGACAATATTTATTCCGGTATTCAATGGGAGATCGTACTTGTCCCAGGCTGTGGAAAGCCTGCTGGAACAATCGTTCAGAGATTTCGAATTGCTGATCGTGGACGACGGATCCACCGACGGAACTGTGGCTCTCGCAAAGAACCTGTGCCAGGGCGACCAGCGAATTCGGCTGATTCGGGGAACTCACGCCGGCGAGGTCGCGGCACGGAACAAGGCGCTTGCGGCCTCGAATCCTGCCAGCCGCTACTTTCTCAATCATGATTCCGACGATATTTCATTACCCGAAAAGCTCGAAGCGCTGATTGGTCATCTCGAGGGCCATTCCGATATTGCGGTTCTGGGGACGCAGGCGGCCTATTTCAATGATCGCGGAGACGATCTGGGCAGTCCGCCAATTGAACTCACGCCCGAACGCATCCGCGCGACCTTTCATGAAGTGAACTCCATGATCAACAGCGCCAGCATGATCCGGCGTGACGTGTTCGCCGCAATAGGAGGCTATCGGCAGGACTTTCGCAGCGTGGACGATTACGATTTTTTCATGCGTGCTCTGCTTGCGGGATATCGAATGGAGAATCTTCCTCGGATCCTTCACCGAATTCGACTCCATGGCGGAAGCATCGGGACAACCCGCTCTGGCCGTCAGCAGGAACTCGCAAAAGAAATCCGGGAGACATATCTCCGGTATCGCGACGCGTCGGAACCGCAAATCATTCACTCGCCGCTACAATTGTCCCGGTATTTCCGGCCAGTCTCAAACGTCAGGCCTTCCACCGTGGAGAATCCGAATTCAATTCCAGCTCGAGCGGCCAAGGGGCTTCGGATCCTTCATACCGTTCAGATGTATCACCCAAGGGTCGGCGGCAGCGAAGAAGTGGTCCGCCAGATTTCCGAACGGCTTGTGAAGCGCGGCCACAATGTCACGGTTGCGACCGGGTATGCCCCCGATCGTAATTATTCCAGCCTCAATGGAGTTGACGTACGGCAGTTTGACATCTCCGGAAATCCAGTTCACGGAATACGCGGAGATTCCCGCCGCTATCAGGAATTTCTGACGTCTTCCCGGTTTGATGTGACGATGAATTACGCCGCACAGATCTGGTCGTCCGACCTGGTCTTTCCTGTTCTGGAAAAATTATCAGGCGCGAAGGTTTTTGTACCCTGCGGCTATTCGGCGTTGTTCGATCCGGCATTTTCCGGTTACTTCGAGAAACTGCCCGGGGTTCTGGCCAGTTACGACAAGGTAATCCATCTATCCTCCGGCTATCGCGACGCCGTCTTCAGTCAGCATCACGGACTTGCGAACTCCGTCGTTATCGGCAACGCCGCAGATGAAGACGAGTTTCTCTCGCCGTCGGAAAGCTTCCGCGAAAAATACGGTATAAAGTCGCAGCATCTCGTCATCACCGTTGCGAATCACTATGCGGGTAAGGGACACGATCGCGTGCTGCAATGGTTTCGCGAACTCGGCCGGCCGGACGTCACTCTGGCCATAATCGGAAACAAGGCGCCGGGCGGATGCTGGGACGAATGCTCCCACGCTGCAAGCTTGCTAACCAATGTGATGCTGCTTCCAGATCTGCCCCGAAAGGACGTCGTTGCTGCATACAAGGACGCCGATCTGTTTTGGTTCGGTTCTGAAATCGAGTGTTTTCCGCTGGTGATCCTTGAGGCGATGGCATCGAAAACTCCATGGCTATCCACCAATGTCGGAAATCTTTCGGAGCTCCCGGGAGGGATTGTCGCGGCACCGGATCACATGGCACGAAAAGCCAACATGCTCCTGAATTCGAAATCCCTGACCCGACGGCTCGGCGACACCGGTTTCGATGAATGGAACAGCCGCTATACCTGGAAACACATTGTCGATCAGTACGAAGAACTCTATCTCTCGCTGGTCCAAACTGCGGGCGTGAAACAATTGGGGACAGAGAGCAATTTCTCGGTACAACCCAGGAATATTCATAAGGCTTCTCAGGAAATTGCTCTCTGTCCCCAATTGTTTCCGGATGGACCCATGGTCTCCGTCGTAATTCCCTGCTACAAGCAGGCGCATTTCGTGACCGAAGCCATCGAAAGCGTCCTCGCACAGACCTACCGGAACTTTGAAATCATTGTGGTGGATGACGGAAGTCCGGACG
The DNA here is from genome assembly GCA_041481485.1 of Terriglobia bacterium. Taxonomy (GTDB): domain Bacteria; phylum Acidobacteriota; class Terriglobia; order 20CM-2-55-15; family 20CM-2-55-15; genus JBGPBY01. The sequence goes on along the minus strand of JBGPBY010000160.1, from coordinate 6,345 downwards.
ACGTTCGCAGTGTGGTCGAGAGGATGATTGCGCAGCATCCGGAACGGAAGATTCGTTTGCTGGCACAACCGAATCAGGGCCTGTCGGCCAGCCGAAACAACGCCATTCGTGAAGCGGCAGGCGAATACATTCTTCCTCTCGATGCGGATGACCGGCTTCGAGAAACGTTTATGGAAGCCTGTATCCGAAAAATCCAAAGCGATCCAAAGGTCGCAATTGTGTCGACCCACCTGCAGGAGTTCGGAGAAACTACACGAACCATTGACTGCGGAAAACCGGCTCTGGAACAGCTCGCCATCGCCAACCAGATCAATTACTGCTCGCTGTTTCCGAAGTACCTCTGGAATAAAGTGGGTGGGTACAAGAGCGCAATGCGCTATGGGTTTGAAGACTGGGACTTCTGGATCTCCTGCCTTCAGGCCGGCGCTCAAATTGCGGTTGTGCCGGAACATCTTTTTCTATATCGAAAACGAGGAGATTCGATGTTCACGTCCGCAACAGCCCACGCCACTGAGCTTCAGGCTCAGATCGTTATAAATCATCCCGGGCTGTACAGCGAAGACACCGAACGATGGGCAGCGGCCTTTTTCCGCTGCTCGAAGTTTCCCAAACACATTGGTATTCACCGAATCCTCTCCGGCTTCTACGTTTCACGCAATCATTGGAAAGAGGCAATTCCCCACCTTCAAAAGCTTTCCACCGCCAATAATGCAGGCGTTCTGTTCCTGCTGGGCATCGCTCGGATGCAGGTTCGGCAGTTTAGTGACGCGATTGAAACTTTCCGCAGATTGCTCGATCTTCAGCCCGGCCATGCCGAAGCTCATTTCCTGCTGGCCATTGCGCATGTCTACGCCGGGGATTTCCGTTCGGCAGCGAGTCATTCCGAAGATGCGCTGGAAATAAACCTGCGCATGCCGGAAGCCCTGGAATTGCTCGCCGCATTGGCGTGCCGGGACCAGGATCCGGCCGTGCTGGAAGACCTGAAATCCAGAGCGAATGATTTGCGGTTGACCATTCCCGGCCAAGTCTATTCGGTCGATGAGAGCTGGAAGGAATACTTCTACTCGAAGTTTGTGGAGAAACGGCCAACTCCCCTTCTGCAACTCGAAACAGGCAGGAAGGCCGTTTCAGTTACGGAGAAATCCGGCGACGGAGTCACTGTTATTCTGCCAACGTTCAATCGTCCGGAAATGCTGCAGAGGGCCATCGAGAGCGTCCTGAACCAGACATACACGAATTTCGAAATCGTTGTGGTCAATGACGCCGGATGTGATGTCGAACCGGTAGTCCGCAAACTGAACGATGGCGGAAGAATTACGTATATCCGTCACGATCGAAACCGGGGTCTCGCCGCAAGCCGCAATACGGCAATCCGGCAGGCACGCTGCCGGTACATCTCCTATCTTGACGATGACGATATTTACTATCCCGAACATCTCGAAACACTGGTAAAGACTCTCGAGAAGGAACGCTGCGAAATGGCTTACACCGACGCCTGTCGAGCGCATCAGCAGATGCGGAGCGGCGAACTGGTGACTGTGCATCGCGATATTCCCTATTCCTGCGATTTTGACAAAGACCGCATGCTCATCGGGAATTTCATACCGGTACTTTGCGTCATGCATGAACGTCGGTGTTTCGAAAAAGGCGGAACCTTCGATCCCACTCTCACTACACACGAAGACTGGGATCTGTGGATCCGTTTTTCTCAACTGTTCCGCTTTGCCCACATCCCTCGTGTGACCTGCGAATTCTCCTGGCGCACGGACGGCGCAACAATGAGCAGCCATAGCCAGCCGGACTTTCTGAGAACGCTGGACATTATTTATAAGCGCTATCGCTCTGTCGTGAGTGGCCGGGCCGCACTGATCGAGGCGCAGGCACTCTACCGCAAGGGGCTGGAAATGAGGGTCGGGCCGGTGGCCGAGGCGGGGGCAAGGAGCAGGCGGGGTCGATGAAAGTGTAAAGGAGGCGGTCGATCAAGAAATCCCTCTCCCAACGGGAGAGGGGGCCGCGCAGCGGCCGGTGAGGGGTACCGCAAGAAACAATATTTACGTGAGGTACCCCTCACCCGGCCTTCGGCCACCCTCTCCCGTTGGGAGAGGGATTTCTTGACCGCCTGTCCTTACAGTGAATTCCCTAAACTTATTTAACGTCAATTCGATATGAGTAATGACCCGGCATAGGGTCAAGTGTGTCTGAGAAGAAAGATGATCAAACTAACCCGGCTCGACAACAGCGACATATTGATCAATCCAGATCTCATCGAACACATCGAACTCAATACGGATTCCGTTATTTCGTTGACGAATGGGAGGTCCTTTGTCGTTCGGGAGAGTTCTGACGATATCCAGGACCGCATTATTCAATTCAAGCGCAAGTGCTTCGTATGCCCGGCTGGGTTTCACAGTGACGACGTCGGGTAGTAAAAGGATTCGATCTTGGATATAGCGTCTCTGATTGGTCTTCTTCTCGGAATCGGCGCCGTCGTGGGCGGCGCTGCACTCGAAGGCCTTCATCTTGGCTCAATCACTCAGCCCACGGCGGCGGTCATCGTCCTTGGCGGAACGATTGGCGCAACAATGCTGTCGTTTCCTCTGAAGTCCATCATTGCAGCCGCGAAGGGCGCGGCGAAAGTCATTATTGAACCGAAACTCAAGACAACCGCGGTCGTGGCCGAGATTCTGCGCTTTGCGAACAAAGCGCGCCGCGAAGGCCTGATATCGCTCGAAAGCGATCTACCGACCGCATCGGATGACTTCCTGAAAAAGGCACTGTCACTGGCCGTGGACGGCACGGATACGAAGCTCCTGCGCGACACCATGGAAATCGAAATTGCCCACTTCGAACACGAAGGGGCACAGGAGGCCAAAGTCTTTGAAACCGCCGGCGGATTTTCTCCCACTATCGGAATCATCGGTGCAGTGCTCGGCCTGATTCACGTGATGGAAAACCTTTCGGACCCCAGCAAGCTCGGCTCGGGAATTGCCGTCGCATTCGTGGCAACGGTATATGGTGTGTCGATGGCGAATCTGTTCTTTCTGCCGATGGCGTCGAAACTCAAACATCATCACGAAACAGCCGTTTCGGTAAAAGAGATGATGCTGGAAGGAGTGCTCGGAATTCTTGAAGGCGTCAATCCAAGAATCATCGAAGAGAAGCTGAACGGTTACGTTTCCCATAGTGACCGCAAAGCAGAGCATCCCGCTGGCGGCAAGGTTCAGACCGAAGCCGCGCAATCCACTACCTGACCCAAACATCAAGGAAGTCATGGCGAGAAAGAAAAAGCACGAAGAACACGTCAATCACGAACGCTGGTTGGTTTCGTATGCCGATTTCATCACCCTGCTGTTCGCATTCTTCGTGACTCTCTATGCCATCTCGCAGGTTGATGCCAAGAAGCTTGGAAAACTCATGGAATCCATGCAGGCCGCCTTTGATACAAAAGCCTTCGATCCCGGCAGTCCAAAACTCAGCCTTTCCGACGGACGTTCCAAAGGCGTCCAGCAACAAACATTAGTCGAACCGATTTCTCCTGCCGTCACGGCATCGCCAGCCATGCAGGCCATAGAAGCGCGTATCCGCGCAAAACTCACCAAACAGACTGCCGGAGGTATTGTCCGATTCCGCAAGGAAAAGCGCGGGCTGGTCGTCAGCCTCACAGAAGCCGGATTTTTTGAACCCGGCCAGGCTGAACTGCGGGAGTCTTCGCTTGTCGTCCTTGACGCCGTTGCGGAAGCGCTGCGGACCGTGCCGTTTGAATTGAGGATTGAAGGACACACCGACAACATTCCCATCAAAACCAGCCGATTCCCGTCCAACTGGGAACTCTCCACAGCCCGCGCCACCTACGTTCTCTCGTACATCATCGGTCACTATGACTTTGCTGCCCCTCGCTTGTCGCTGGCCGGCTATGCCGAGTACCATCCGATCGCAGCCAACGACACTGCGGAAGGCCGCGCGTCCAACCGGAGAGTCGATCTGGTAATCCTCGGTGACGAAGCCGGAAAACAGGAACCTCCACAACTGAATCCTAAGAACCCCGAAGCTGCTGCAGAGTCAAAGGATTGAAAAGATCCTTCCATCTTGTTGGCTATTGCAACACGAAGTTGATAGATCCACCGTAAACCGATCCGACCCCCTAAAAAGTCAATATGATGACATCTATCGTTTCATCAAATTCTTTTTCAACAGGATAGTCGATCATCGCTAAAGCGTATCAGAAGGTAATGTAGTACCACTCTGTATGCGGACAGGACTTATTCGCATTGGCGGCAGGATTGCTTTTGAGTTATCCGCCGCGGCGCATATGAATGCTCGTGGCTCATAAGGAGTAGGGGACCTTCGGGCAAGATGCTACAAACAACCACGCTGGATCGGGTTGACGCTGGACAGGTGAATCGGGAAGAACTGATCCTGACCCATCTTCCTTCCATCAAATATCACGCACTTCGAATCGCTTCGCATTCCATACCATCGGTCGAACTGGGCGACCTGATCAATGCCGGTGTTCTCGGATTGATGGATGCCATCGAGCGATTCGACTGGTCACGGGGAGTGAAGTTCGGAACCTTTGCAGATCTTCGAATCCGTGGCGCAATGCTGGACAGTCTTCGTGCCCTGGACTGGTTGCCGGCGGGTCTTCGGCAAAAAGGCAAGCGACTTCAGGCTGCCACGGAGAAACTTCGCCGGGGACGCGAAACCGAAGTCGAGCAGGAAGAGATCTGCAACGAGCTGGGAATCAGTCTGGAAGAGTTTCACGATCTGAATCAACAGCTTCACAAGAACATTGGCAGTTTCACTCAGGGAGCGAATGGCGAGGACTTCATTGATTTCTATCCCGATCATGACGCCAACGGCCCGCACCAGCAGTTCGAGCGTCAGGAGCTCCGCAAAGTTCTGGCGCACGCGATTGACCGATTGAACGCGAAGGAAAAACTGGTTGTTTCGCTCTACTACTATGAAGAACTCACCATGAAGGAAATTGGCCTGATACTCCGGATCAACGAATCCCGCGTCTCGCAGATTCATTCGAAAGCCATGTCCGAACTGCGGGGAAAACTGAGAAATTATCGCGTCGCAAAGACGTCCAAACCCGCGTAAAAGGCCCGCACGGAGGAGATGACACGATGGATGTTTCGGAAAAGCAGATCCTGATTGTTGAGAACAACGACAGCGCAAGTATGGCCGATGTTCTCCATCAGGATGGCTTCAGAGTAATTAGCGTATCGACTGGCGAAGAAGCAATGCTGTTGCTTCGGGAGAGTCCCATGGATGTCCTCATCGTGGACATTGATTCTCCGCGCACTGACGGATTGGAACTGATCCACGAAGCCGTCTCTCTGTACTCCAACATTATTCCCATTGCCATTACCAAGGGTGAAAGTCCGCACGGCATTGTTCGTGCGGTCCGGAGCGGCGCTGCGGACTGTATCGTTTTACCAACTGAGAACGAGGAGCTTTGCCGGATTGTCCGCAAGGCTATTTTTCGCGCGGCCATCAGACCCGCGAAAGCTGCGACATCCAATGCAGGCAATCTGTTTGGAAATATTATCGGCGGCAGTGCTGCAATGCAGGACATCTTCCAGCTGATAGAGAGTGTCTCCAAATCGAACAGCTCCGTGCTCATCACCGGCGAGACCGGAACCGGAAAAGAAATGATCGCACAAGCGATTCATGCCAACAGCAACCGTAGAGAGCAACGAATGGTCAGCGTCAACTGCGGGGCGATTCCGGACAACCTGCTGGAAAGTGAATTCTTCGGGCACACGAAAGGGGCATTCACGGGCGCCCATCAAACGCGGATTGGCCGTTTCGAACAGGCCAACAAGGGCACACTTTTTCTTGATGAGATCGGGAACATGAGCCCGAGCCTTCAGGTCAAACTTCTGCGCGTTCTTCAGGAACGGGAGTTCGAACGCGTCGGTGGCTCCGAAAAGATCAAAGTCGATGTTCGCATTATCGCAGCGACGAGCTCAAAGCTCCGCGAGATGGTAGAGCGCAACGAGTTCCGGCTGGATCTGTATTACCGTCTCAATGTGATTCAAATCGAAATGCCCGCGCTGCGCGAACGGCGTCAGGATATTCCATATCTTGCCAGGCACTTCGTCGCCAAGTACTGCGATGAGGCCTCGATTGAACACAAGACAATCACTCAGGAAGCGATGAAGATAATGATGAACTGCAACTGGCTGGGCAACGTACGCGAGTTGGAAAACGTCGTCGAACGGGCCATTGCGTTAATGGGCAACAGGACGGTAGTCCTTCCAAATGATCTCCCTCAGGAAGTTCAGCAGAGCAGCAGCAACAATCTTTTTCTTTCCGAAATCTATATTCCCGACGAGG
>JBGPBY010000159.1:0-13300 GCA_041481485.1 Terriglobia bacterium | reverse complement strand
TGAATCGCGGAACAGATACGGTGAATTCCGGTTTCAATCGCGGCACTGCCAATAACGTGGGCGACGGATTCCTGATGCGGCTGGGGTACACCATTGTTTGGGTTGGCTGGGAATTCGATGCGCCGCAACGAAACGGATCCATGCGAATCGATATACCCACCGCACAGGGGGTCCCGGCTTCGGTTCATGCGATGACTACTCCGAACGCCCGAAGCGCCACAGCACAATTCACCGATCTTGCAAACTATGTTCCTGCCGATCCGACGTCGGCTCAAAACACACTGACAGTCCGAGACGGCGCCTTGGGTAAACCTGTCACGATTGCGCGATCGAAGTGGACATTGAACGGCACGACGGTCACTCTGGACGATGGATTTGAAGCCGGTCGCACCTACGAGCTTTCATACGTGGCATCGAATGCCCCGATCGCCGGATTGGGATTCGCTGCCGTGCGCGACACGGCATCCTGGATCAAATACACTCCCGATGCGATTGTTTCCGCCAGATACGCGCTGGCATTCGGCGCTTCGCAAAGCGGCAGATTCCTGCGCAATTTTCTCTATCTTGGATTCAATGGCGATGAGAAAAACCGCCAGGTATTTGATGGGGTGATGGCTCACATTGCCGGCGCGTCCCGCATCGATTTGAATTTTCGAGGCGCCACTCCGACGACTCAAGGACAATTCACAGCGACGTCATTTCCGTTCGCCGACATCAGCCTGAGGGATCCAATAACTGGAATTCAGGATGGAGCGCTCGATAATTCCCGCGCCCGTGACTTCAAGCCTAAAATTTTCTACACCAATACCGGAGTGGAATACTGGGGCGGAGGCCGCCAGGCGGCTTTGATTCACACGACCCCCGACGGATCGAAGGATCTCTCGCTTCCAGACAACGAACGCGTCTACTTCCTTACGGGCTCCCAGCACGGGCCTTCGCGATTTCCACCGGCGCAAGCCGGTAACGGCGAGCAGCGGGAGAATCCCAATGCCTACTGGTACATCATGCGCGCGCTTTTTGTGGCAATGGACCAATGGATGCGACAGGGCAAAGCTCCGCCGCCGAGCCAGTATCCAAACCTGAAAGATGGAACCCTGGTTCGCTCCTCGGACATTGCGTTCCCGGCCATCCCCGGAGTGACCTCGCCCCGCACGCTGCCAGCGGCGGTTCGCGGGCCCAATCCCCTGCTCGAGAATGACGGGGCTCCGGGAACTCCGATGCCATTCCTCGTGCCGCAAACCGACAAAGATGGTATCGAAAAAGCCGGCATCCGCTTGCCGGATATTGCGGTTCCTCTGGCGACATACACGGGCTGGAATTTGCGAAACAGTTCGGTCGGCGGAAAGAATCAGTTGTTCCCTTTGATGGGTTCTTACATTCCATTTGCCAGCACAGCCGAGAAACGCGCAGCCGTTCAGGATCCACGTCCATCCATTGCGGAACGCTATACGTCGCGCGACATGTATTTGCAGTTGGTTGAGAAGTCCGGCACAAAACTGGTGACGGATCGCTATCTGCTAAACGAAGACCTTCAGGCAATAGTCCAGCGCGCAGGAGAACACTGGGATCTGCTCGTTGGGAAATAGATGGCTTAACGTTGACGTCTATGTAGCGCGATCTGGCGATATTTCCGAAGTTGAAAAACTGTAAGACCCGGCAGGCCGGAAACAACCTGCTATGTTTCGACAATGTGATGTGCTTAGGCCATTCACGGTGGAGCGGCCGACCACCGAGCGCCAGCCTGTCGAGCAGTCGCTGTCAATCTTGACAGTGTTTCCGCTTGTTCCCCCGCAATTATCATCATCCTAAGGCGAATTCCAGAACTCCGCAAAGGCTCACTTATTTATGTCGTTTCCCATAATTTCGCATTGGCTAAGGAGATTTCCAATGAATACAAGTGCTGCAAGTCCATGCGGGAATCCTTCTGCCAGAGCCACGGCTGTTGGACTCCTTAAACGCTTTTCCCTTATCGGTGGGGTGTTACTTGCGGCGGCCCTTCTGGTTTCCGCACAATCCGTACAGAGCGAACTTCAGGAAAAGCTTGCGGCTGTGAAGCAGGCGGCTGCCGAGAACAAGCAGAAACTCCAGCAGTACCGATGGGTCGAGACAACTCAGCCTATATTGAAGGGAAATGTGAAGCCTTCAACTCAAAACAGTTGCCAATATGGACCTGGAGGGACGGTGCAAAAGACACTGATGAGTCCGCCGCCGCCCCCACCGAGTGGTAGGAGGCTAAAGGAAAGAATAATCGAGGACAAGACAGAAGAGATGCAGCAGTACATGGGGCAGGTGAAAATCCTGTTGGGAATGTACCTGCCGCCCGACCCTGGAAGAATGGATCAGGCCTTCAAGGCCGGCAAGGTTTCGTTGAACCCCACAGCCGCCGGGACAAATGTAATCTTCGCGGACTACGCTGTTCCGGGGGATCGTATGGTTCTCACCTTTGATCCTGCCGCAAAGAAAATTACATCCCTGAACGTCGATTCCTACATGGGCGACGCAAAGGATACTGTGACGCTGAAGGTTGAAATGGCGACGCTCCTCGATGGCGCCAGCTATGAGCGGCATTCCGTTCTTAGCGTCGCTGCCAAGCAGCTCGTGGTGACTACGACAAATTCCGATTATCAGAGTCTTTCCGGACACTGATGCTTATGTCGCCCGACGGACAGGACAAAAACACGCAAGGAGAGACACCATGAAACGCTTGCTGACTGCTTCGTTGTCAATTCTGATTTTCGTGACGGTGGCGATGGCTCAAGACCCGGGCTGGCCTCGTCAAATCAAGACAGCCAGTGGCACTCTCGTTTATTACCAGCCACAGGTTGACGAATGGAAAGCTTTTACAGATATCTCGGGACGAATGGCTTTTTCGTTAACTCCCACGAATGGGAAGCAGGTAGTCGGTGTACTTGAAATGCAAGGCCACACCGACGTCGACAATGAGAATAAAATGGTGACCATCACTGGCTTGAAGGTCACGAAGACCTATTTTCCTGCCCTGGATGCTGGGGCCGCTGCGCAAATGGATTCGATGGTGAGGACTTTCCTTTCATCGACTGTCGTGATGTCTCTGCAGCGTTTGGTTGCCTGTGTTCCGAAACCGGAGACGTCAGCTGGTGTGCCAGTGAATAATGATCCGCCGGAGATTGTCACCAGCTTCGGTCCGGCGATCCTCGTTACGATCGACGGGATGCCTGCATTGGCCGCGATTCCGAAAACAGATATGGAATTTGTGGTCAATACAACCTGGCCGCTCTTCTTCGACAAGTCCAAGAGTACGTATTACCTGCTGATCGATCAGCAGTGGGCAACTGCGAATAGCCTTGATGGCCCCTGGTCTCCCGCTGCGAAACTGCCCAGTGACATGGCCAAGGTGGCAGAGGACTCCGAATGGACGGCACTCAGGAAAGTCATTCCGCCCCCAATAGTTCCCAACGCCACTCTCCCGCAGATCTTCCAAAGCAGCAAACCGGCAGAAATCATTCTGTTCGATGGAAAGCCTGTCTATTCGAAGATTCCCGGGACCCAGTTGCTCTATGCAACGAACACAGCGAGCTATCTTTTTCTTGACGCGATGACGAACCAGTATTACTACCTGACTGGCGGCCGATGGTTTCGGGCTGGCTCGCTGCAGGGGCCATGGAACTACGCGACGAATGACCTGCCCGCTGATTTTGCACGCATTCCTTCAATCGATCCGGCGTCTATCGTACTTTCTTCCGTGCCAGGCACTGAGGAGGCGAAGGACTCGGTACTTCTCGCACGGATTCCCACGGCCATGCTCGTCAACACGTCCACCGCTGCCGCGGCCATCAAAGTCACGTATGGCGGGGAACCTAATTTCGAGCCGATCACCGGGACAACTCTTTCTTACGCCACCAACACTCAGGATAAAGTAATCAAAGTAGGGGATGTGTACTATCTCTGTTTTCAGGGCGTGTGGTTCATGTCCACAATGCCCGTGGGACCGTGGACCGTCGCGAGTTCCGTGCCGCAGGTGATCTATACGATCCCGGCGACCTCACCGGTTTACAACGTGACCTATGTCACGCAGGTCAGTGTCAACAGTGGCACGGTGCAGTCCAGCTATACAGCGGGATACCTGGGAGCATTCGTTGTCGGTGTCGGAGCGGGAGCCATCATTGCCAACGGCACCGGATACTACTATCCGGCATATATCTATCACCCACCTTATGGGTACCCAATGTACTACCCGTATCCAGCGACGTACGGAGCATATGGCGCCTACGGGACTTCAGCCCACTACAACGCCGCGACCGGAGCCTACGGGGTTTCTCAGACTGTTTCCGGCCCATACGGAACTGCGACGCGCGGAGCCGCATACAATCCATACACCGGCACTTCCGCACGAGGCGCTACTGCCTCCACACCTTATGGCAGCAGAAGTGTTGGGCAGGCGTATAACCCTTACACCGGAAACTATGCAGCAACGAGTCAGGGTTCCAGTCCCAAGGCGCAGTGGGGCAGTTCCGTGGTATCAAACGGAAACCAGAGCGCTACCGCGCAACACTATTCAACGGACAAAGGAACCGTTGCCTCCGCGCAGACATCGTCGGGCGCCAAAGCCGCAGGCACCAGCACCGCCCTCGGAAGCTCAACAGTCGCAAAGTCGTCCGATGGGAACATGTATGCCACACACGACGGAAATGTCTACAAGAAGACCGGATCGGGTTGGCAGTCGTATGACAGCAATGGAAACTGGAATTCCGTGGATAAGCCCACTCAACCCGCCGCTCAGCAGGAAAAGTCCGAACAGCCGCGGCCGGCATCCGCTGGAGCATCATCTTCTCAATCCCAAAGCATGCAGCAAGAAGAGGAAAACCGCCAGCGGGGAGCACAGCAGAGCCAGCGCTTCGAGCAATCGAGGGGAGGTGGCGGCTCTGGAGGGGGCGGTGAGCGTTCTGGCGGAGGAGGTTTTGGCGGAGGTGGCAGACGCAGATAGTTTCTTTCGACAAGTCGGCGGCCAAACTGCACCACATTTTCGCGCCAATAGGAGTGAACGAGCCCTCGTTCGCTGCAGCGAGCACCGTCAAGAGTGACTTGGCTCGAAATTGCTCAGCTTTATTGACCGTCAGACTGCTGTGGTCGCGATTGGCGTGCCTTCACCGAAGTGCGTAATCCCGCGATGAACAATCCTCCGAACAAAATGCCGCCAATTAATGCTGCGACGGCCATCCAGAAAACAAAGGAATCGATGCCCTGCAGGTTGCTACTGATGAAACTTGTCGGGATTGTTGTTGCGAGAAGAAGGATTGGCGCTCGTCGCTGGCTATGCAGGCGTGAAACGATCCACCCGGTCATCATTCCGATTGCAAAGCCAGACGAAACGAAGATTCCAATGATGGCATACGAGAACGCTGTGTCCGCCGCGCTGTTCCATGAGTCGGCCACAAACTCTCGATAGTTGTCCAAAATGCCTCTGAAAATGAAGCTGGCAGGAGGAACCAGGACATACCAAAACAAAATCCATCCAACCAACACGGCTCGAGCCGCAAGCCACTTGTGGCCACGTACCTCGTTGAACGCGCTGACGATGACCGCGACCAGCGATTGTTTCCAGTACCACGCCGCCGTCTTGCCTTGTTGATAGCGTTCAACAAGGTCCCCCAGCACTGCATCATTGTTGGAACTGCATCCTAATTGCTTTAGAAGCCATGTTGGAAAAAATGGAGGCCGTTTCGACGGCCGGTATTGACTCATTTCGAAATTTGGAGAAGACGATAGTGCTGCCGGATTGTTTCGACGGTGAAGCCAACCAGAGCATAGGTAGCGACATTCGCAAGAAGTAGAGGCCAAAATCCAACTGGGAGGTTCGGATACAAGACGGTTACCGCACCAGCAATCGGCTGAGTTAAAAGGGCTAGAGTGTACACAATCGATGGAATCGGGTCGGCCTTATCGGCACTTGTGAAATAGACTCCCCAGCCGACCGAAACGAGAAAACCCGCACTCGCCCACAGAGCAATTCGGAATATCGCGCCGTTTCTCATAAGTGTGTTCGCTATTACATTGAAGGTTTGTCGCCAGTACCAAATTGAACTCGGTCGAACCTGGTAGCGCTCGCAGAGGTCTCCCAGAATCGCTTCATAGTCAGAATAGCAGCCAAAGACAATAAGTATCCACGTAGCGAGTCTCGGTGGTTCCCGGAACTTCACGCGTTGCCGCCTTGTAGTTTGGGCAGATCCCCAGGATTCGGCATTTATTCTCAGATCATGAAGAAATCGTAGCGTCGTGTCAATATTGAAGATTCAATCAATGAGGAGAAAGGTTCTCTCAAAGAGCGGTCAGATCCACGGAAACATGGTCTTTCTTTTCGATGCGAATAATTTTGCCGCGGCCTTCAAACTCCTTCATGAACTCCGCATTACGATATGCAAAGCCCTCGAGCTCCGGCCACGCATAGAGCTTGTACGATCCGGGCGCGACTCCATGTATTTCGTATTTACCATTCGAATCGGTGATCACGCTTCGATAACGCGCCAGAACCTTGTCGTAAGGTGATTCGGGAACCAACACGACAGCGGAATCCGCGAGTACATTTCCGTCTGCGGTTCGAACGATTCCATCCAGGATAGCGCCCGGAGTAGCCAGTACGATGTCGAGCGTGGTATCGCTCGTGATGTTCAATTCTCCGGCTAAGACATCGCGATCACCGATCTTCGCAGACTGCAGATACATATCCGGAGGTAGTCCCTGGAGATCGAATTGATGAAGGCCCGGAACGACCTGCGAGCCCACACAGTTCTCCGACCCATAACGTGAACGAATTCTGCAGGGTATCGTCCGTGGCGCGGGCAAGCGATGGCCCGTTTCGTCTTCGATCAGCACACTGCCGCTGACCCTGGCTACGGGCTTCAACACTTCGTACAACCGAAACTCTCCCCGATCGTTCATGCGCACGAAAGAGCCAGCAGCACCGGGAAATACGATTCCAGGCACCCAGCCAAGTTCGCGGTTGCCATCATCCCGATACGTATAGCGCATCAATCCAACGTTACCGGCAGTTCCAGCGATTGGGTTGCCGTTAGCATCCAAAATGCGCCCGCTGATCACGGCGGACTTCGCCATACTCAATTCCAGGCCTTTGACATGGTCGCCAACGGACAACTGCACCCACACGCCAGGCCGGGCAGGAGCGCGTTTCTGGCCCGGGCGCGCATAGATGTATCCATTCTTTGAGGGATACACACGGAGGCGTCCGGTCTCTTTCGTCTCCAGAGTGAACTTCCCTTGCGAATCGCTCATAGCAAAGACACTGTCGATGCGACCTTGTGAAAGGTAGATCGTCACACCCTCCATCGGCACGCCGGTGGTGGAGTCTCGCACCACGCCTTCAATAGTCAAAGGGGCTTGCGCATAGAAGGCGAGCGTAATCACAAATAAGGTCAGAATCCGAGCCACAGCTCACACCTCCAATGTAGGGGAAGTTATCCTTTGCGACGTGCGAACGCGTTCGATAGTGGACAATCCTCATTGTTTGTCATGAAGAGATGACAAACACGAATGTTCACTCCGTCATACTTCGCCGGCAGTCGCCACAGACGCCGTATATCTGCAGTTTGTGATCCATGACTTTGAATCCCAGTTGTTCCGATGCTGCGTCCTGCAGAGCTTCGATTTCGGGATTGTAAAATTCAATCGATTCTCCGCATTCCATGCAGATCATGTGATCGTGATGTTCGTGGTTGAAAAGATGTTCGTAACGAGTGATACCATCGGCCAGTTCGATTTCCCGGGCCAGTCCACAACTCAAAAGAATCTTCATCGTCCGATAGACCGTCGTGTAGCCGATACGGGGATCGATGGCTTTAACCGTGTGATAGATATCCTCCACACTCCGGTGCCCTTCGTTTCCCAGAAAAGTTTCAAAAATCAGTTCGCGGTGGGGAGTCAGCTTGAGCTTGTTCTTCTGCAGGTAATCGACGAATACCTGCATTTCCGGAGTCAGAACCTTCACGGAGCGGATTGATTGGTGGGCAGCAGTTTGATGACGTCGTTATAGAGAACAAGTACTGTCAGCATCAGAAGTGCGACCACGCTCACCTGAACAATTCTCTCCTTGAGCTTGAGGCTCAAGTCGCGGCCCATCAGAGACTCGACGATAAGCATCAGCATCAATCCACCGTCGAGAACCGGAATCGGAAGAATATTGAGGAGACCCAGGTTCAGGCTGATCAACGCCATGAGGTTGATGAGCGTTGGAATACCTTCGTTCAATGCCTGTCCCGACGCGCGCATGATTCCAATCGGTCCGTCGAGCTGTTTCAGCGATGCCTCGCGTTTGAACAGCATGCCAATGATAGTAAGAATCGTTTTCCCGTATTCAGCGTTCTTACTGATGGATTTGGAAAGAGACTCGCTAAATCCGTATTGAACCATCACGGTCGGTCCGGGCTCGCGAACGAGATCGATTCCAATGAGCTTTTTTCCCTCCCGCACCACAGGAGTTACTCGCAGTTCGTGGGGCTGTCCGTTGCGAACAACCGTAATTGGAAAATCCGGTGTCTCCACTTTCTGAAGAATGGACTGAATCGACTGACTCGACTCTTTCAGATTAATCCCATTGACGATTGTGATTTCATCGCCGGGCATCAAACCTGCTTTTTCGGCTGTCGGTTCATTAACGCCTTTCACGACGACGGGAATGTATGGCCCCATTCCCACATAGCCAAACTCCGAAGGAGCTTTCTTGATCGGCGAAATCGAGGTGTCGATTCGTTGCCCGTTCCGTTCCAGAATCAACGGAAGTATTTTTCCGGCATTAATCACAACCTGGTTTTCGACGTCCTGCCAGTTGGGTTTTTCCGTCCCATCAAGAGAGGCCAGCAGGTCGCCTTCTCGAACACCTGCGAGAGCTGCCGGCGATCCAGGCTCCACCACTCCCACTCGGGCCTGCGACACCAGATACTCCGGAACCCTGAGCCCATACATGTACAGTCCGGTCAGCAGCACCACTGCGAGGATGACATTCATCAGCGGCCCGGCTGCAGCGACCAGAAAGCGCTGCCACTTGGGTTTGGAAAGAAACTCATCCGGCGCACCAGTCAGGTTTTCCGAAGGCGTATCGCCTGCCATCTTCACATATCCGCCCAATGGCAGCGCGCTGATCCGGTAATCGGTATCGCCGCGTCGAAAACCGATCAATCGCGGACCAAAACCAACTGAAAACGTTTCAATACGGATCTTGAAATAGCGTGCAACGAGGAAATGCCCCAGTTCGTGCAGAATAATAATGATGCCGAGCACAATGGCTGCAGGAAGGAAACTAGAAAGAATACCCATAACCTTATTTCTATTCTAACTGGAATGAAATGGGGACAAGCACCGAAATATTTTTCTGTCAGCCTACGTACTGCTGCAGCAAATCCCGCGCCGCTTTACGCGCCCAGGCATCGGCCTCAAGAATCGATTCAATAGAATCCGCCTTCGCAGAAGATTTCCCCGATTCCAGGACCGACTCAATTAGACGTGGAATTCCCGTAAAAGGAATCTCGCGGTTGAGGAAAGCTGCAACTCCAATCTCGTCGGCGGCATTCAAATGGGTGGGAGCCAGGCCACCGAGCTGAATCGCACGGTATGCGAGTTCCACGCAGGGGAATTTTTCCGTATCCGGCGCCATGAAATCCAGCCTACTTACATCATTCCAATCCAGGCGAGGAACGCAGGATTCCAGCCGGTCGGGCCAGGTCAGTGCATATTGGATCGGTTGCCGCATGTCCGCCGTGCCAAGTTGGGCAATGGTCGAACCGTCGGTAAATTCCACCATCGAGTGAACGATCGATTGCGGATGCACCATAATGTCGACGCGTTCTGGAGCAATGTCAAAAAGCCAGCGTGCTTCGATCACTTCCAGGCCTTTGTTCATCAGCGTCGCGGAGTCGATCGTGATGCGTCTTCCCATTTTCCACGTGGGATGATTCAGAGCCTCATCCGGAGTCACATGATGCAACCGGTCGGCCGGCGTGTTGCGAAATGGGCCGCCGGAAGCGGTCAGGATAAGCCGTTGCACTTCCCTTTTCTGACCAGATCTCAGGCATTGATCCAGAGCGCTGTGCTCACTGTCGACTGGAATAATGCGCGCGCCTGTTTGTTCCGCAGTACGGCTGAGCAGCTCCCCTGCGAGTACCATTGCTTCCTTGTTGGCAAGCGCCACTCTTTTTCCGGAGCGGACCGCAGCGTATGTCGGCACGAGTCCGGCAGCTCCCACCGCTGCCGAAACGACAGTTTCCACCTCGGATGCGGAGGCAATCTCCCGAAGCCCGCTTTCACCCAGTACAATTTCCGGAATCGTTACGCCGCGTTCTCTGCACTGCGCTTCGAATTCATCAATACGCGACTCGTCTGAAAGGGCAACCACACGCGGATGAAATGCTGCGACTTGCTCGGCAAGTAATGCTGTTGCGGAGTGGGCGGAAAGTGCAAACACCTGAAAGCGATTCGGCAGATGCTCGACAACTTTCAGGGTATTGCGTCCAATCGAGCCCGTTGAGCCCACAATGGTGAGTTGCGTCATGTTCGGAAAAACCAATAAAAAACCGGAGCGGCAAACATCAGACTATCCAGACGATCCAGCATTCCACCATGCCCGGGCAGAAGTGTCGAGGAATCCTTGACTCCCGCGCTCCGTTTCAACGCAGACTCGGAAAGATCGCCAATCTGCCCGGCAATTCCAGCGGCGAGCGAGATTGCGGCCATAAAAGCGGCGGATAATCCAAGAAGCCATGTCCCCAGAGCGATACCGGCAGCAATGCTTCCGATCAATCCTGCAATAGATCCTTCCACTGTCTTATTCGGGCTGATTTCAGGGGCAAGCTTATGACGCCCCAGAGCCCGGCCGCCAAAAAATGCGGCCGAATCTCCAACCCACACCACTCCCAGGAGCGTCAAAACAACTTCGCTGCGCAGCCACACTAGGAAGCCCAGTAATACTCCACAGTAGATCAGCCCCATGGCCGTCATATTCAAACCGGGCAGCATCGTTTCCAGAGGTCCGTCGAAGATCATCGCGATAAAGCAGAATACAAATACCGCGGCCAGCACTGTCAATACCCACACTGCATTTCCAACAAACGATGCGGCCACTGCCCCGCCAGCCAGAGCCGTCCAGGCGCCTGGCCGTAGTCCGGATTTTGCGGCGCCGAGCGCCATAAGCTCATTGAAGCAGACACCGGCAAAGGCAGCGACTATCAGCGCAAAAAGCCAGTGGGGTGAGAATTTCGTAACAGCTATAACGGCGGGTACACCAATCAATGCGGTGAAGATTCTTTTCATGAGCTACAGACTTCGAACCAGCTGAGGCTGTAGTCCGCCGTATCGGCGTTCTCTTTTCTGAAAGGCGATGAGCGCCCCGTAAAGGTCCTTCTTCCCAAAGTCCGGCCAGAGGGCATCGGTGACATAAATTTCTGCGTAGGCAATTTGCCAGAGAAGAAAGTTGCTGATCCGCATTTCTCCACTGGTACGAATCAACAGGTCAGGATCGGGCAGTCCGGCAGTATAGAGATATTTCGAAAAATCCGATTCCGTCAGGGGAGTGCCTTCGGCAGTTCGATCCTTCAGAATACGATTGACCGCATCGACAATCTCGGCCCTTCCGCCGTAGTTCAATGCCACATTGAAAATCATGCCCGTATTCGACGCGGTCCTGACAATGCCCTTTTCCAGTTCGCGCTGCACCGACGGGTCCAGTTCCGCGGTTCGCCCGATTGTACGGAACTGAATGTTGTTGCGATGAATACTCTCGATTTCCTTGTTCAAATACTCTTTGAGAAGCGCCATCAGCGTGGAAACTTCCGCCCGTGGGCGCTTCCAGTTCTCCGCTGAGAATGCATAGAGTGTGAGGACGGGAATGCCCAGTTCGGCCGAACCCTCCACGACTTCGCGTACTGCACGGATTCCGGCGCGATGGCCTGCGACGCGGGGCAACCCGCTCTTGCCGGCCCACCGGCCATTGCCGTCCATGATGATGGCAATGTGCGCAGGCAGCGACGCCATATCGATTTTGCCAAGCAGGTCGGAATGTTCCGAACGTTTAACAGACATCGATCCGAAATCTTACCATCCCTTCAATATTCAGTATTCGACACGTATCAGGTGCAGCCCCTCCGCGGGAGCCGACGGTCCGGCAGCCGCCCGGTTCTTCGCTTCCAGTATGGCAGGAATGACATTCGCGTGAAGCTTTCCCTGTCCAACATAAAGCAGCGTGCCGACAATGGTGCGAACCATGCGTTGTAAAAAGCCGCTGCCCTTGATACTGAAGATCCATTCATCCGAATATCGCCGCCAATGCACATCGAATATGGTGCGCACGTGATCCTCGATCGGTGTGTTTGCCGCACAGAATGACGTGAAGTCGTGAGTCCCCAGCAGTTCGGCACCGGCCTGGTCTACCGCGGCAATGTCCATGGCGTAGGGATATTTATAAACGTACCGGCACCGGAAGGGACTCACGATGTGATGGCGCCAGATGTGGTACTCGTAAGTCTTCGAGCGGCTCGAAAACCGCGCATGAAACTTTTCATCGACATCTTCAACGTCCAGAACCCGAATGCCCGGCGGCAGCAGCGCGTTGCTTCCCTTTAGAACAGAGGGCCTTTCCATCGTCCGTGTCGTGAGTACGTTGGCGACCTGTCCGCACGCATGAACCCCTGCATCGGTGCGTCCCGATCCGTGAACGGTGACTTCATGATTGAATAGCCTGGCGAACGCGGATTCCAGTTCACCCTGGATCGTTCGCGCATCTGGCTGGGATTGCCATCCGTGAAATTCTGTGCCGTCGTAGGCCAGTGTGAGCTTGAGGTTCCGCATCGGTTTCGGTTATAGCATACCGGGAGGAACATGACGCCGATCAGCGCCATCATCATCACTCGCAACGAGGAACGCCACATCGCCGAAGCCATTTCGAGCCTTGCCTGCTGCGATGAGATCCTTGTTGTCGATTCCGAAAGTACGGATCGGACTTGCGAGATTGCAGAACGGTGCGGCGCCCGTGTGATTGTTCATGCCTGGGAAGGGTTTGCGCGTCAGAAGAATTTCGCAGCGGCGCAGGTCCGCAATGACTGGATTCTCAGTCTCGATGCCGACGAACGGCTGAGTATTGAACTGGCCAACGAAATCCAGGAATGGAAACGAGGTTCCGGAGAGACGTCTTCCCGTTCGATGCCGAGGATCGCCTCCTACATGGGCGCCTGGATTCGGCATTCCGGGTGGTATCCGGACCGGAAAATCCGCTTGTTCAACAGGAATACCGCCCGATGGAGCGGAGATTCCGTCCATGAAAAAC
>JBGPBY010000158.1:0-13411 GCA_041481485.1 Terriglobia bacterium | reverse complement strand
CCACCGGCTCACGCCGGTGGCTAAGGGACCTGCCGCCGCTAACGCGGCTGGGAATGCGACTGGCGGTGTGGTCCGCTGTCGACAAGAGGCCGGATGAGAGGAAAAATATGTCGCGGCATTTCATATTGATTCACACCTTTATAGACCGCGCCCACATCCGCAACATTGTGATATCGTCACCGGATTCCATGACCTGTTCCGGAGGGAGAACTGATGAAACGTGATCTGCAGCGTTTGGTAATCGTAGTGGTGGCATTTCTGGGTATATTGCTTGGCGTGGTCGCAATCGGCGCGCAGGGGCAGCGCGGTCAGACTCCTGCCCTTCCGCAGGCGGGTGGCGCCGCTGCGCCTGCAGCGGCGCAGCGAGGAGGCGCGCGCGGGGCGGCCGGCTCGGAATCGGGTTGGTCCACATTTCAGCAGCGGTGCGCGCTATGCCACCTGACTCCCACGGAAAAAGCCCCATCGGGTGTGGAGATCCGCTTGATGACTCCCGAAAGAATTTATGCGTCGATGACGACAGGATCCATGGCGAAGCAGGCCGACGCTCTCTCTGATGAAACCAAGCGAGCCGTCGCGATTTTCATGAGCGGGCGCCAATTGAACAGCTCCCCTGCCGGTGATGCGATGAACATGCCGAATCGCTGTCCTGCTGGCGCAGCGGGCAATCCCGCGAACAGCCCATCATGGAACGGTTGGGGCAACGATTTGGCCAATACCCGATTTCAAGCAGCTCAAGCCGCAGGTCTGACCGCGGCCCAGGTTCCACAGCTGAAACTCAAATGGGCGTTTGGCCTGCCCAATTCGATGACCACGAGCGCCCAGCCGACCGTCTGGAACGGCCGCGTGTTTGTCGCCGGGGACAACGGATATATTTATTCTCTCGACGCCAAGACTGGCTGTGTGTTCTGGTCCTTCGAAAATGGAACTATTGTTCGAGGATCGCTGACGGTAGGCCCCATCACCGCACCGGGCGCCTCGGGCAATGCCGTTTATTTTGGCGACGGGAGGGCGGATATCTTTGCCGTCGACGCGCTGTCCGGCAAGATGCTTTGGAAAACCAAAGTCGATAACCATGTTGTCGCGCGAATCACGGCAGGTCTCAAGGTCAATGCCGGCGTGGTGATCGTTCCTGTTTCGTCGTCCGAGGAGTTCGCCAGCGGAAATATCGAATACCCCTGCTGCACATCGCGCGGAAGCGTGGTGGCGCTGGATGCCAACACCGGCAAGCAAATCTGGAAATACTGGGTCGTGGAAGGCGATCCCAAGCCTGTGGCGAAGAACCCCAACGGTGTGACTGTTTACGCTCCCGGTGGCGGCGGCATTTGGAATTCGCCGACAATCGATACGGCGCGGAACGCGGTCTATTTCGGAACCGGTGATGCAACGACAGCTCCCTCCCCGAAAACAACCGATGCGATTGTTGCCGTCGACCTCAAAACCGGAAAGTTCCTGTGGACGTTCCAGGCCGATGAGAACGATGTCTTTATGGGAGGCTGCGGCGGTGCGCAACGCAGTCTGGCCTGCCCAACTCCCAACGGGCCGGATTTGGATATCGGCAATGCCCCAGTCCTGACGAAACTTCCAAACGGGAAACAGGTTCTATTGGCGGGAACAAAGCGTGGGCACTTCTTCGCGCTGGATCCCGACAAGAAAGGCGAATTGTTGTTCCGCGTCAATGCGGGAACAGGTGATCCCATCCCCGCAAATGCGCCGCCGGGAGGCCGAGGTGGTGGCGGTGCCGCTGGAATTGTGTGGGGCGGTGCGGCCGATTCACAGAACGCCTATTACGGACTGGGTGGCGCCGGCCTTTCCGCGCTGAGTCCGGAAACCGGCAAGCCAATTTGGAATTTCAAAGCTCCAGCCGGAGGAGGGAATCTCGGTGCTGCACCGACCGTCATCCCGGGCGTCGTGTTTGAAGCCTCGTCGGGTGGCAGGCTTTATGCAGTTTCTGCAAGCGAAGGAAAGCTGCTCTGGGAATTCAATACCAGTCAGGAATTTGAAACGGTAAACAAGGTCCCTGCGCACGGCGGAGCGATTAGCGTGTCCGGTGCATCCGTGGCGGGAGGAATGGTGTTCATCAGTTCCGGGTACGGAATCAGCAGCGGCGCATCGGCTGGCAATGTGGTTCTTGCCTTCGGGATCAATTGAGTCCGCAAATGTGAGCTGTCAAATGTTTTGTTGTCCGTTGATTAATGGACCTGGTGACATTACCGAATGACCCAATGGATCAATGTCACCAGGTCCATTAATCAACGGACAGCAAATCATTTAACAACCCACAACGGAGGACGGGAGCCTACCTCTGCAGTTCCGAGGTCAGGCTGATCCTACCTCCGATGATATCGCCGGAAACGATCATCTCCACCCGTCGATTCATCTGACGGCCGGACGAAGTATCGTTTGACGCAACAGGCCGATCTTCTCCGAATCCATGAGCGGTAATTGTGGATGGATTGACACCCTGTTGCATCAGATATTGCCGAACCGCTTCAGCTCGCTTTTCCGAAAGTACCCGGTTGGTTTCTTCACTGCCGACATTATCCGTGAATCCTTCGACCTCGAGCCTCAGGCCCTGATGAGCCTGAACAATTCCCGAAATCTTCGCAAGCTTCTCCTTCGCTGCGGGCTTCAGCGTGTAAGCGCCCGTGTCGAACACGACGTCGGACATATTCACCACAAGTCCTCTCGGAGTATCGTGCGTCTGGAGAACGGCATTCAGTTGCTGATTGAGCTGCTGGCGAAGCTCCTGCTTTTCATGTTCAGCTTTAGACGCCTGCTGCCGTGCCTGATTGGCTGCCGCCTCGGCATTCTGCCGTTCGATGGCTGCGCGTTGAGCGTCCTGTGCCGAGCGTTGTGCTTCCACTTGTGCCTGAACTCGATTCCGCTCGGCAGCATCCGCCGCGGCCCTGGCTGCAACTTCGTCGGATTCTGCTAATGCGCGCCGTTGAGCTTCCACCTGCTGTTGCAAGGCGGCCTGTTCGGCACGCGTTCTTGCGTCGGCCTCGCGGGCTGCTGCCGCTGCCCGTTCTTCGGAAATCCGATTATCCTCCTGCCGCTTCAGCGTGATGATTCGAGCATCTTCGGCCGTCTGTGCTGCT
Source organism: Terriglobia bacterium (assembly GCA_041481485.1). GTDB lineage: Bacteria > Acidobacteriota > Terriglobia > 20CM-2-55-15 > 20CM-2-55-15 > JBGPBY01. The sequence continues at coordinate 10,313 of JBGPBY010000158.1, read as the reverse complement.
TGCCGCGCGGACATGATCAAGGGTTTGGTCTCTTTCAACTTCTTGTCTTCTTCGGCTTGCACGAGCAGTTTCTGAGCTTTGTCGAATGTGTCTGCAGCGTATTTGTCCGCTCCAGCCCACCGCGCAATGCGGACGGCATTCTGCGCTTGATAGAGGTCTAGCGGTGTCTTCTTATCGAGCGGCAGCGGTTTGAGGTCTGCCGGCGGCACATTCGTGGCGTATTGCCCCCTCTGTAGCAACTCGTATTTTGCATTGACGGTTTCAATGTTCCCGCGAGTGTTGGAGCGCACCTGGTTTTCCATCACCACGACGTCGCTGGGCTGGGTCACTGCAAAATAGGGTTCGGCAGTCACGATCAGTCCGAATGCCTGAAGATCGCTGGTGACCTCGAGTTGACCGTTATTGCCATCCAGAAGAATTTCGCCCAGATTTGCGGCCCGTCCTTCGGGGCTGATGGCCCATAGCACGTACGTGAGATATTCAGGCCCGAACCGGGTCGCCGGCTGCAGGTCGCTGAACTTCACGTCAATTTCGGTGTATCCCTTCTTTGCTTCCACTTTGGCTTCACCTTTGGCCTTTGGGAAAAGTGGCGTGCCCTTGAAATCGATGTTTGTGGCTCCGCTGCGGTTGCGGTAATTGATAGCCACTGTCGATTTCGCGACGACGTTGACGGTGATTCTGTAAAGCGGGTTGTCGTCAGTTTTTTGAGTTTGAATTTGCGGCGCAGAATTTACGCCCTGATGTGCTGTGATGTTCCCGGGAAGAACAAGAAGCATCAATGATACGGTTGCGAAAGCGAATTTATAGATTTTCATGTCGCACCTCGAATAACAAGGTTGTGGCACGAAAGCGGCCAAAACTCGAATGAGGAGATTAACTGCTTGGGTATCGGGCGATTAACAGAGGAGTGGCAGCAGGGTACCGTCGGACATTATTTCCGGGGAGCGAGGATTTTACGGCTGTCCGGAGCGATCGATGTTTCCTGCGGCCTTTTCAATTTCGGAATTGATTTCGGCGCCGAACAGAATCGAAATACCGAGAAAATAAAACCACAGCAACAGAATGATCACCGCATCGATGGATCCATAAATCATCGAGTAGCCGTTGAAATAGAGCAAATACAGTTTGAAACCGAAGGACACGGCCAGCCACATGACCACAGCAACCACCGTTCCCGGCATCAGCCAATTCCATTGTTGATGCTTCAGATTCGGCGCATAGACATAAAAAATATTGAAAACAATAAAGGCGAGAGCAAGAAAGATCACCCATTCCACGGCTTGCCATGCGATTCCGATAAACGTGCTGAAACCGAAGCGGCCTGCGATTAGCAGGCTGAGTTGTCCTCCATAAGTCAGCAGAACCAGACCGAAAGTGATTAGAAGCATCGAGATAATGGTCAGCAGGGAAGCCATGACGTACTTCTTCCACCAGGATCGCCGTTCGCGCACGCCATATGCCCTATTCAATCCCTGAATGGTAGCGAGAACTCCCTGCGATGCCGACCACCACAGGAAGGCAAAGGCGAACGGATATCGGAAGGGGCCCGGCTGCTGGCGCGTTTCCTCCAGCGTGCGGTCAATCAGCACAGTTGCCGGAGGCGGAACTACGGTTTGAATGTAGTGATGCAACGCGTCCTGAAGTGCCGCGCGCGAGTTTAGAAAAAAGCCGACCACCGGAATGAGCAGCAACAGGAGAGGAAACAGCGCCAGCAGGAAATAAAATGAGAGCATCGCGGATTGATCCAGAACGTCGTCATTCACGAATTCGCGCCAGGCTCCGCGAAGGAGTGTTTTCCAGCTGAGACCGTACAGGAGATGACGTCCTGAAAATATTTTCACTCCCTCAATCCTACTGTGAAATTGGGGGCAGAATGGAAATCCGAATTGCAGGAGCGGTCTATCCAGACAAGATAAGGGGACAGACACTTAATTATTGGGACCCTGACCTTCGTCACGCTCCCAATAATTAAGTGTCTGTCCCCTTATCTTGTCTGGATAGACCGCTCCTGCAAATGTTCACGCGGACTTTACAAATGCCTCAAATCCCGCCATGAATCCTTTCAGTTTTTCCCGAGTCGGTTCATCCGTCAGCTTTCCGGTTTCGTCGAATAGCTTGTTCGCGCCGGAGACAATCAACCGTGAGCCGAACCAGGGCCGTGTCCCCAAAGTGCGCAACACCGGCAACCACGCATTCTGCGCGAGAATCGTCCCGCCTCCGCCCGGCGTTGCACCCATGATCGCCACCGGCCGGTTGCCGAAAACACGGGCGATGTCTTTCGCCGGCCGCGTCAGCCAGTCGACAGCATTTTTGAACACACCGGGGATGGAATTGTTGTACTCGGGGGTGGCGAGCAGCAGTCCATTGGATGTGGCAATGCGATCTTTCAGTTTTTGGACAGCATCGGGAATACCCTTGGCTTCGAGGTCGGCGTCGTAGAGCGGAATTTCGCGAATCGACGCAATCTCCAGCGTTGTCTCTGACGAGAGGAACTCCGCGGCTGCACGAAGAAGAGCCATGTTGTATGAGCCAGTTCTCAGGCTTCCCGCAATGCCGACGATGGTTGTCATGTTGTACCTTTCGTTCGAGAAATCCCTCTCCCAATGGGAGGGAACAACATACTTGACGAATCAAGCTTTCGAAAATCAGCACTTAGCAATCAGCACTCGCCGATTTGGAACATCCTTTTGCAACAGCGCCATAAATAGCCTGTAAGCAGACCTTATCTACAAGGATAGTGCAAAGGGATGTTCAAAATCGGCGAGTGCTGATTTTCGGAAGCTTGATTCGTCAAGTATGTGATTTCCCTAACGGGTGAGGGTACCACTAGTAAAAATTGCTACTTGCGGTACCCCTCACCCGACCCTCTCCCGTTGGGAGAGGGATTTCTTGATACACCGCACCTACGCATCTTCAAGGACTTCAGAGGCCGCGAATAACTTCGTTGCGAATCCATGACACAACCCGATAATGCAAGCGATGTCCGCCGAGACGCTGAACAACCTCCAGAAGATTCTCGACACGACGCTGGGGTCATTCCTGGATCTCGTCGGTTGCGACGCGGGATCGGTCTACACCGTAAGGAAAAACTCCAGCGGCGACCCGATCCTGACGTTTGAGGCCATGATCACGCGCAGCATTCGCGTTCGTGGTGTCCCGGAGCCTCTTCGTCATTTGAAATTTGAAATCGACGACACCAGCATTGTGGGCAAAACGGCAGTTTTCCGGAAGCCGATGCTCCTCAATGAAGCAACAACGGACAATCAGTCAGCACGCGCTGTCGGCGAGACACTGAATTACGTCACCAGGAATATGTTTTCCGGCCCTCTCGTCACTCCCCGCGGCGATCTGGTCGGCGTCGTGCAACTGATCAACAAGCTTCCGCGTGATGGCTCTGCATTCGATCCCCACGATTTCTCGCCCCTTCCGGAATTTGATGAAAAGGACGAGCGTCTCTTCTCGATTATTTCGGAGCAGGCTGCGCTTGCCATTGAAAACAGCCTGCTGCTCGACGAGCAGGAACGGCTGATGGAAGGCATTGTCAACGCCTGCATAACGGCAATCGAAGCACGCGATCCATCGACGTCCGGTCACAGCCTGCGCGTTTCCAACTATTCCATCGGACTGGCCGAGGCCGTCAATCGTACGGATTGGGGGCCATTGCGGAACGTCTCTTTCAATTTCACTCAGCTGCGCGAATTGCGGTTCGCCGCCATGCTCCATGATGTCGGTAAGATCGGCGTCAGAGAAGGCGTCCTGCAAAAGGAAAAGAAACTTCATCCCCACGAACTCGAAACCGTGGCACTGCGCCTGCGACTCATGCGTACACAACTGCTTGTGCTGGAGCACGAAGGCAGGAAGGACTGCACAGAAGCCATTCAGCAGCTCGATGATGCCTGGCTGCGCGTACTGGAAGCCAACGAACCTTCCGTTCTGAACCGGGCAACATCGGGTCTCGTGAAGGATTTGCGGTCTCTTTCCGTGTTTCTCGATACTGGAGAACTGATTACGGCACTTACCGAGGATGAATGCCAGAAGCTTTGCATACCCATCGGTTCCCTGTCGGAGTCCGAACGCATCGAGATTGAAAGTCACGTGAACAAGACGTATGAGATTCTCAAAATGATTCCCTGGAGCAAGGGACTGGAACAGGTGCCGGAAATCGCTTATCGGCATCATGAGCACCTCGATGGGTCCGGGTACCCCAATCGAATTACCAGGGAATCCATCCTGCCTCAAACCCGTATCATGACGATTTGCGACATTTACGATGCCCTGATCGCCAATGACAGGCCCTACAAACCCTCGATGCCGTCCGAGACTGCACTCGAAATCATTGAAACGGAAGTCAGAGCTGGAAAGCTGGACCGGAATTATTTTGAAGTCTTTCTAAGGGCAAAGCTTTTCAACCCCGACGGAGATTTTGCCCACCTGGAAGCTCTTGCCCGTTAATACAAATTTGTACATTTAAGTCCTTGGCTTTGGGATGTCCTCATCCTATAACAGTTGAATTCGCGCCTTCTCAGCTCAACTTGTGGAACCTATGAGGCGCATTCTCAAGGATTGAGAATATGGAGATCAGGGAAGATATCGACCAACTCCTGCAGGCCCGTTCCGAGATTGACGCAGAACTGCAGCGTTTCAAAACGAGTCAAACCGTCCTGTTTACGGATATCGTTGGTTCAACGACGTACTTCGATCGTTTCGGCGATACCGCAGGCCTGCTTCTTTTGTACCGCCATGACAGTCTGGTCATGGGAGCCGTTGAGGAATTCAAGGGAAACGTAGTCAAGACGATTGGAGATTCCGTCATGGCGGAGTTCGCCAATCCACTGTCTGCGGTTCAGGCTGCCATCGCGATCCAGCGGCGGCTGCATGAGCACAACCAGAATCAGACCCGGGAAGAACGGCTGCTGATCCGAATCGGTATCAATGCCGGCTTTGGTTTCCGCCGGGCTAACGATTTGTTTGGCGATGTCGTCAACGTCGCGGCCAGAATCACCAAGCGCAGCGGAGCGGCGCAAATTCTGATCTCTCGATCGGTGACCGAGTCGTTAACGGACGCCGACATCACTTTCAAAACCATTGGCAGCGTGAATCTGGACGGCAAAGCCGACACCGAAGAACTGTTCGAAGTGATTTGGTCCGACGCCGAGACATACGAGACTCTGCTGGCCAGCCTGGCATCTCTGGCGAAGCAGCGAGAGAAAAGTTCCCACGGCGCACGGCTCGAGGAATTCGTACGAAAGACGCCCAGTATTTCCGAACTCGAAGCCGACGCAGCGAAGGTGGCATTGCCGCCATCACTGACCGAACGATACGAAGTCATTGGCCGCCTGGGCGCCGGTGGATCGGGCGTCGTTTACAAGGCGCGGGACCGGGAGATGGGTGAAACCGTAGCTCTCAAAGTTCTGAATCCGGAAATTGCCGACAGCACACCGCTCATGGAATTGTTCCGAAACGAGATTCGCGTCGCCCGCAAAATCACACATAAGAACGTGTGCCGTATTTACGATTTCACGCGCACCGATGAAACCGCGTTCATTTCCATGGAATTTGTTCAGGGTGAAACATTGCGGCGTGTGCTGGACCGATTCGATGCATTGACCACACGCAACGGAATCAAGATCGCTCTGGAAATATGCGATGCGCTTCACGAAGTTCACACGCAGGGCATCGTCCATCGTGACGTCAAGCCGCAGAATCTGATGATTGACGAACGCGGAGACGTCAAGCTCATGGATTTCGGTTTGGCACACGTTGTCGATGAGCGTTCCATCGCGGCTGCGGGAACTCCGTCATATATGGCACCCGAGCAGGCGAAAGGCAGGCACATCGATCAACGGGCCGACATTTATTCTCTGGGCCTGGTTCTGTATGAGGTCTTCACCGGCACAGCGATTTTTGCGGGCAGCACGCCGCTGGTGCATGCACTTAAACAGCAATACGAAGTTGTTCCCGGCGGCAGTCCTGTTGAACATCCGATTCCAGAACACATCGCTCGTGCAATTGTCCGCTGCCTGGAAAAAGATCCTGCGAAACGGTTTCAATCTGTCGAGGAACTTCGTGCGGCTCTCTGTGCAGATCCTGCGAATTCAGTTCCTGGCGCAGCGAACGAGTCTCAGACAAACGATGCCATGGCCGGGCATGAAAAGAATTGGATTGGCACACTGAAAGAAAAGAAGGTCGCCAGAAGTGCCCTTGCGCTGGTGACGATTGTAATCGTTGCTGTAATCGTGATTCTGAGCCGCGCAGGCACCAATCCGCCGGTCGTTCAGGCAAGCCCTGAGGTTGTGAGTGTGGAACCCCCAGCCCCGACGCCACCTGCGCCTCCGGCTGAAATAATAGATGAACCGCAGGCGCAGGCACCTGCAGCCCCAGTTCCGCTGCAACAGGCAAAGGCAGTGGTTTCCGTACCTGTGGATAAACGGCGAGCCATTCCGGATAATCCGGTGAAGCCGCCCGTGGCCCCGGAAGTTGCCGCAACGCCGGCGCCGCCCTCACCCAATCGGCGACCCGGTTGGACGACGCTGATTGACACGGCTTCGATCCCCGCCGGCGTTTTCATGATGGGAAGCGATAACGGCCCGAAGGACGAAAGGCCCCGGCATCAGGTAAAGCTCGATGCGTTCAACATGAGCCGGACGGAAATTACCAATCAGCAGTATCTGGCGTTTCTCGATGCCTCGAGCTATCCACGCCCGAAGGATCCCGGGTTTGCAAAAGACTATCTCCGGAACTATCCGGATCTGCCGGTCCTCAATGTGAGCTACGAAGACGCACTGGCTTTTTGCGCGTGGGCTAGCAAAAAATTCGACGCGATCATCCGGCTGCCAACCGAAGCCGAGTGGGAATATGCCGCCATGGCCGGAAAAGAGGACTCCCCGTTTGCCTGGGGTACTCTCGATTCCAAAAGCATGGCGCGCTACAAAGCCAACACTCCGCGCGGAGAAATGGCTGTCGTTTCGAAGGATGCGTTTCCTCCGAACAAGTTCGGCCTGTACAACATGAATGGCAATGTTGCCGAGTGGGTCCTGGACTATTACTCCAGGGACTACTATGCAACTTCGCCCATTCGCAATCCCGCTGGGCCGGCCAGTGGATCGAAACGCACCGTGAAGGGCGGCAGCTGGGCCGACAACGAAGAGGAAATCTTGTCTTCCCGCCGCGCCAGCCGCGGTGCCGGCGATCACAGCGATCAGGTGGGCTTCCGCATCGTCGCGGCATTGCCGAAGACAAACCACGACGACTGAGGGAGATGTTCCCAGCCGCGTAGCCGCGGCTGATCCCTTAGCCACCGGCGTAAGCCGGTGGAATTTGACTCAAAAACCAAATAAGCCGCGTAGCGGCGACAGATCAAGAAAATTGCTGGATCTGTCGTGCCTTACGGCACTCTATTCTTCGTGGATTGCTATCCCACCGGCTGACGCCGGTGGCTAACGGACCTGCCGCCGCTAACGCGGCTGAGAACGCGGCTTGCCATGCGGTCCGCGGTCGGCTAGAGGCAGGATGATGGGAGCAACGCTGACTAATGAACTGCCACCAACGCGGCTCCAAAATGGAATCGATTCGTTTGGCAATTTCAGTTGAGGACAGTTACGTCGAGAGAGGCATTTGCCCCCTGAATCTGAACGGGAAGGCCCCTGTCATTGAAATCCTTCATGAACTCTGCATTCCGGTAGGCAGCCCCTTCGAGTTCGCTCCAGGCAAAGAGATGATAGGAGCCAGGCGCGATTCCGCGCAGTTGATAGCTGCCGTTCACGTCACTGACGACGGATCGATAGAAAACGCCCGCTCCTCGAAGCGGCGCATCGGGAACCAAAGCGACGATCGCGTTTGTGATCCGTTCTCCTGCGGAATTCTTCACGCTTCCATTCAACCCAGCCCCTCCCGTCTTGACGACAATCTGAAGGTCGGCGTCGGCCGTCAGGGAAAGGCCATCGGCAAGAATGTCCTTGCCGCCGGATTCTGCAGAGGCAACATATGCATCCGCTGGCATTCCCCCCAAATCCAATCGATACAGGCCTGGTGAGAATGACGAACCGAGACAACCCTTCAACGCAGAAGAAGCGCTCGGAGACTGAACATAGCGGGCATCGGTGCTGAGCTTACAGTACAAGCCGGGTGCTTCTTTGCTTCGTCCCTGATCGTCCTGGACTTTGATGTTCCCCGTCACTCGAAGTCCCGGCGACAGATGTAAATCTTGATCGCTTTCGATGCTGACATTGAGTTGCAGCGATGTGTAATACACATTCGATCCGTTGACGAGTCCAACGAGAAAATCATACTGGCCCGGTGGGAATGAAATCGTTCGATCAAACGGCAACGGAATCGGATTCGGTGGAGCGAACAGGGAAAGGGAATCCCCGCTCAAGAGCACACGGCCTTGCGGAAAATGGAACTCCAGCGCGCGCAGGTCCCCGGAATTAGCGATCGGCTTCCCATCGGAGTCGGTGACATGGAAGTGTACCGGAATCGTTTTTGCCGCCGGCAAAGTGATCAGCGGCAAATTTACTTCCTGACCCGCATCGACATGAATGAGCGTTGCCGAAGCTTCGTCCGGTGTGTTCGGGTAAAACATACTCGCGTTGCTGCCGCCACTGGCTGAAATGTAATAGTCCCCGGGTTGAAGTCCGTAGAGTCGATAGTTCCCCTTCTCATCCATTCGTCCGTTGGGCGAATTCCCATAGCGGAGCCCCGGAACCAATCTCAGAATTTTTTTACCGTTGTCGTCATACGTGTACCGCATCGGGCTCACCGAGCCGCGAGTCCCCGGATACGCTTTGCCGTCCGCGTCGAGCGCCTGGCCGCTGATGACTCCAGCCGGCTGCATGTAAAGCGTTACTGCTGGGATTTTCGTGCCGCCGGAAACCTGTACCCAAATCCCGGCTTCGTGCGGAGTCTGCAAGCGATTCGGCCGCGCATCGACCATTCCTTCGCGCGCAGGCGTCAATCGGTAACGTTCGGCTCCCGGAAGATCGATCGAAAAGCGGCCTTGAGGGTCGGTCATCGCCTCCTTTTTGATCTCACCTGCAACTGCAGTGACCAGCACGCCGCCGATCGGACGTTCCGTCACCGCTTCCAGTACAACGCCTTCGAGCTGGATTTCGGATTGTCCGGAAATCGCCGATTGAAACATCACCACAGGAATCAATACTGCAATCCATTTCAAATGACGCATGACCTATGACCGTGGAGCTTGAAGCGTGTACCGGAGTGCTCCGAGCAGGTCGCCGACGCGAGCGCTGGCGTGACAGCTCAGACAAGACGCTTCGGCGCGGATAGCTCCGACGAGGAGGATGCCATCACCGTCCTTGCGGTAGGCCGTTTCTTTTCCCTGTCGTAGTTCAGAAAGTGCGCGGTTCTCGAAGTCGGTGAGCTTGCGTGGATTGAGGCTGTAGGTTCCGTGTGCCACCTGCGAGAACAGGACCGGACTTTCATGCTTTGCGATACCGATAAGATCGAGACTCGCCACGGCCCAGACGCCGGCAGACCTTCCATCATCCAGGGCTTTTGAAATCCGAATGCGCTTGCTGGGGTCCATGCGCATGCTCACTGCTGCCATGCGTCCGGATCCCATGCCGGGTGTGGCGATAAACTTAGCTATAAAGTCGTCATGCATTGCGTCGAAAGAATCCCACCCTGAAACTTCGCGGCTCGACGAACTGGACTTGATGCCCCACAGCTCCTGAGCTTGCTTCTGCAATACGGATGACTTCTCGCGCAACGAGTTCACCTCGTCGATCGTGAATTCAAAATTCGCATCCTTAATTTCCACAGCGGGCGCGAGAACCACCACTGTTGCGAACTCCTTCGAAGCAGTGCCCGGGTGGTACACGAAGATCGGAGCGTCAATCGGGCACTCCAGCCAGGATCTGTCGCAACCGGTTGCTTTAATGTAGTAAGAGCCCGGCGGAAGTTTGTCCAGCCGATAGATTCCCGAGCTGTCCGTATTTATTGATGCATAGAACCTTGAAGTGTCCGCAGGATTAACTTCCGTTACAGCCACACGCATTCCGGCAACCGGCGTTCCATCGGTGAAGCGAACGGTTCCGCTAATGGATCCGGTTGGGGATTGAGACAGGAGCGAGAAGGAGTGCCACATCACCGCAATGGATAGGCCCGCAATTGCCGAAAGTTTTGTCCTTCCCACGTGACACTCCAAAGAGAGTTAGGTTTTTAGCACCATCAGAATGCATCGTGAGCCGGAGTTTGGTCAAGCAATGCGAAATTCCGGGACGGGCCCCGAATTATCAAGGCGCGACTTTCCCAAACATGACAATTGAACAGTGAACATTGAACAATGAACATTT
>JBGPBY010000157.1:0-13495 GCA_041481485.1 Terriglobia bacterium | reverse complement strand
TGCGCGCCCGTAGCTCAGCTGGATAGAGCGTTGGTCTCCGAAACCAAAGGTCGGACGTTCGACTCGTCTCGGGCGCATTCGGCGCCGAAACCAACCGGCGCTTTTTCTATGGGTTACAAAGCCGGCCTCCGAGTTTGGTGGGCAATTAGAGGCCGTTCACGCTGGAATTGCCCACCACTAAATACCTCACCTGCACAAATAACTCTCGTTACATCAATAGATAGAACGTGTTTTTCAGACCTCCGCCGTTGGGTCTTGAACCCAATGTAAATCGGATCGGTTTCTTGGAGAATCAGGTCGCGGAAAGAACATTTCCCACTTGGAGGAGATCCACGTTGGGAAAACGAAGGTAACGGAGAAGGCAGGCGCAAGTATGCGATATGTTGCACTGCAGAATTGCCGATGATCGGCATCGCCCGTCAATTGCTTTAAGCGCAGGATTCCTTCACTGGGGCCCGTGTTTATCGGCGGTCTTACCTCGACGGCGCGGCGCACACAAAATTCGCAGCCTCGTTCGGATCGCCTGTTCCCTTGTACTGTGAGACTTGTGGATAAGAGCAGATCGGGCGCGTCATCTTCTTTGTGGAATCGCCCACCACGGTTCCTGTGCCGATCAACTGGGCTGGAGGCATGCCTTTTTCAACCCAGCTTTCCAACGCGGAAAATGCATCGAAATTGTTGGGACCGTTGCCACCCCCGCAATGGCCCATTCCGGGAACCATGAATAGCCGGTAGAAATCCGCGATCGGGCGGCTGGAAGCGCTTCTGGCATCAGGAAACTTTGACAGGAATGTCTGCACGCTGTCGTAGTACTCGATGGAACTCACTGGAGAGATGGCTGGATCGCCCCAGCCATGATACTGAAGAAGTTTTCCGCCTTCCGCGCGAAATGATCGAAGATCCGGATTCGTGGCGTTGAGAACCGGACCGGCCTTTGTATCGCCAAATCGAACGTCGCGGTCGAAGTCCAGGCTGCGAAAGTCCCACTTGGGATCTTCAAAAACCGCTTGTCCATAATACGTATTGCCAAAACTCGCTTGAGCGGAGGCTGCCGGATTCGCCGGAGTAATCCACGTGGCCCACGTGCCGGGAGCCGCTTCAGCGCCGGGGGGCCATCCAGGAAAGATTTGTTCGCCCGTGCGGGGATTCTTCGCGCCGCCGTAGATTTTCTTCAGCGTATCGACCTGCGCGGCGGTGAGACAGTTCGGGCCGTCCGTGTCTTTGCACAGCAAGACCGCCGGATCGAACCGGCATGTCCGCGGATCGCTGAGAAGGCCGTCTTTCAGACCATCCTGGCTGTCGCAGGCGGCAAGAACGGCATTTTGAATCACCGGCAACTTCGCCGGAGGGATGCTACTGCCCGGACTATTCAACAGCGCCTGCTCATTCCAAACAAAGCCGGTGAACAGATGAGACCAATCGCTTGCGGGAGCACCGGCAAGGATGCCGTTGAAGTCTTCCGGATACCGTTGCGCTTCCATCAAAGCCTCGCGTCCTCCATCGGAACATCCGGCAAAATAGTTCAGCGAAGAGTCGCGGCCATAGAATGCTCGGATGACGGCTTTGGCTTGAACGCTCGTTTCATGTACGGCACGATAGCCGAAATCGATGAGCTTTTCGGGATGACCTACGGCCCAGGTTGCGCCGACCCCACCATCGTGACCGTCATCGGTTGCAGCTGTGGCATAGCCTTTAGCCAAAGGATCGGCCATCGCGCGATACGAAATGCTTCCGGCCCAACCACCGTTTCCGACCTGCTGATACTTCCCGTTCCATCCGGCCATGGGAAGCCATACGGCGGACTTGATTTCGGAATCCTTGCTCGGACGAATCGTCAATTTAACCTCACAGTGAGCCGGCGCTGCCGCCACCGTCGCTGCAGACGTGACCGTCGCACCGGATAACTGCAAACTAGAGAGGCTTTCACATGATTGCTGAGCGAAAACGGGCGAAACGGACATCGCTAAAGTAATGACGACTGCAAATGGAAGTATTCGATTCGACACCAGAAGCCTCCTCAAACTGTTTGCTCGACCCTGAGACCGAGTTCGCTCAGCATCAATTCCTGCATTCGGAATTTCTGAATTTTCCCGGTGACCGTCATCGGAAATTCATCGACGAAGCGGATGTACCGTGGAATTTTGAACGTCGCGATCTGTCCGCGGCAGAAGTCTCGGATTTCGTCCTCAGTTGGGGCGTGACCCGGCCGCAGGCGAATCCAGGCGCAGACTTCTTCTCCGTACTTTTTATCGGGAACTCCGATGACCTGTACATCGCTGATCCTGGGATGGGTGTGCAGAAATTCTTCAATCTCGCGAGGATAGATATTCTCGCCGCCTCGGATGATCAGGTGTTTCAGGCGGCCGACAATACTCACGCGGCCATCTTCACGCATCACGGCAAGATCGCCGCTGTGCATCCAACGCTCCGCGTCGATCGCGGCGTCCGTCGCTTCGGAATCGTTCCAGTAGCCACGCATCACGACGTACCCTCGCGTGCACAACTCCCCCGCGCGACCGCGTGGAAGCATAATGCCTGTCTGCGGATCGATAATCTTCACCTCGACATGGGAAAGAACGCTGCCAACCGTCGACACCCGCGCCTCAAGAGGATCATCGATGCAAGATTGAAACGATACCGGCGATGTTTCCGTCATACCGTAAGCGATCGTCACCTCGCGCAGGTGCATTTGTTCAATAACCTGTCGCATGACCTCAACCGGACATGGCGCTCCTGCCATTATTCCTGTCCTGAGCGAATCGAGCCGGTAAGTGGGAAACGCCGGATGATCGAGTTGGGCGATGAACATTGTCGGCACACCGTAGAGCGAGGTGCAGCGCTCTTCCTGAATTCCCGCCAGGCAGGCCTGCGCATCGAACGATTCTGAAGGAAGAACAATAGCGCTGCCATGCGTTAACGCTGCAAGACTTCCCAGCACGCAACCGAAGCAATGGTAAAACGGCACAGGCAGGCAGATGCGATCCGCCGAAGTGTATTGAAGCCGCTCGCCGACAAAGAAGCCGTTGTTCAGAATATTGTGATGGGTCAACGTCGCGCCTTTCGGCGTGCCTGTCGTTCCTGAAGTGTATTGAATGTTGACCGGATCGCTGCATCGTATCGCAGCCTCACGTTCGCGCAGTTCCCGCTCGGGCACTCTCTTGCTCTCTTCGATGAGATCGTCCCACGTCATCGTGGAACCCAGTCGCTGCTTACCGAGATAGACAGTTTGTTTCAATGCGGGCAACCTGGGCGCCAACTCATCAAGCATTGCGCCAAAATTGGAGTTCCGAAATCCCCTCGCCGCAACAATGACGGAGACGCCGGACTGCGTCAAAGCGTGTTCCAGTTCACGAAGCCCGTAAGCGGGATTAATGTTGACCATGATCGCGCCGATTTTTGCGAGCGCGTACTGGGCAATCAACCATTCCGTTGAATTCGGACTCCAAACGCCGACACGGTCTCCGTTACCCACGCCGATCGAGATCAGTCCACGTGCGGCGTTCTCGACTTCCTGCTTCAGTTGCCCGTACGTGTAGCGAAGGCCCTGATGCCGGGAAATGAGCGCTTCGCTGTTCGCGAAGCGTTCACAAATCCGATCGAAGCACGTTCCGATGGTCTCTTCAAGTAAAGGGGTGGACGAACCGCCGTGCACATGGGAGTGAATCACGGCGCGAATTATACAAGACGCAATTTGCGAAACAACCGAAATGGGACTTCCGAACGCACACCGATTTTAGTTGTTTCGAACTCACTGGCCTCGGCACGCCGCGCCTGCCCGACACGGACTTGAATTGTGTCCTGCTCTCCCTAGCTTGTCCGTTTCAAAGGCGTCAATGCGTCACTCAGAATCTGCTATCCATGCCACCTTGCGCATTCTGATTTCCGGCTCGAAAACTGAGTCAGTGCAGATCGATCCACTCCCACCCACTATTCGTGTGACAGACTAATTGCTGCACCTTCAAGATCCAAGTTCCTCCTTATTTGGTGGGCAAGTTGGTGGGCAGATTAGTGGGCAACAATTCCCAAGAACGGGATAAAACCGGGGAACAATGCCAACGTAAACGGTTGGAAAAGCAGCACAGGCAATCATTATTCTCTACTCCGAAACCAAAGGTCGGACGTTCGACTCGTCTCGGGCGCACTTTCCCGGTTCGTTTAATCCTCTGCCGTTCTGCCGGCGACGACTTCCAGAATCGAAATCTCGCGGGACTGCAGGAGCCGGCCCTGATATCCCAGCACCCAAAGATACAGGCCCGCAGCCGCCACGACTTCCACTGCACTCAGGACCAGAAAAACCGGAAACCGGGCATGCCAGTCCAGCCAGTGAAATGCAACTTCCAGTCCCAGCGGAATCATGGACGGCGCCATGGCGATGGGGTACAGAATCAGAAACAGCATTCCGAACAACAGGGTCTTTCCGGAAGGCCGGACCGCCGGCCTCAACGATCCGGACGTAATGGCGCTGGGATTCAGGATCGAAACGAAATTCGCGAAAATGGCAAGCAGCAGAAACATGGTAACCGACTGAAACAGTACTCCGATAAAGTGATCGATCTGCATTGGAAAAACCCATTCCAGCAGCGCCATAGCCGCTGTTGCAATTCCAAGAGTCAGTGGCGCACCCGAAAGATTCTTGCCGAGCAGTATGTCGCGGCGCGAAGCGGCGGAAAGAACATAGTTCCGAAACGCATTGCGATCGAAACCAAATTGATTCATCCACAGTTGGCTGAGGCTCAGAAACAGCATCATGAGCACACCAGAGGCAATCAATGGGCGCGTGAATTCCGACGGATTTGACGACCATCTTGAAATGGACGCGCCAAAAAAGAGAGTCAGTATGACAGGTGAGATCAGCATCATTTTTGATTCGGGTGCCCGCGTGATGGATCGGAAGTTGGCGAGAGCCACGGCGGCAGTCTGCTCCGAAATCCACGGGGGCCTCCATTCCAGGAGTGAGCGTTTTGGCAATGATGCCGCCTTTGCCGCTGGCGATACCGGAGTCAGGGGCGGTCCGCCGGACCGCTTTTTTCCGAAACCGTAGTCCCCTGTATATAGACGTATCGTCGTGCGATAGGACCGGCGGAGGCTGAGCGCGGAAATGAGCGCCAGGCCGGCGATGCCCAGCAGCGGAGGCAGAAATCGGCCCTCGGCCGAACTCATGGCGCCATATCCAACCCAACCCAGCGGAACGACCATGCTGATGTTTCGAACCAGATTCTCCGGCTGCGAAAAATGGGAAAACGCGGACGAAACCCGCTGCCGCCCCAGGAACCGCATGGAGAGATTGGGAAATTGAAAAGCGATCATCGTGACGAACGTGACCATCATCAAAATGTTTCGACGATGCCGCTTGTTCATCATCAATACGGCCAGCCATCCTCTAAACTGATACGTCACGGCCGTTACCATGAGGATGAATGCGGCAATGAGAGGAAATAGCCACAACATGGCGGCCCCTTTGCTGAACAGGAGTCCGGTTGCGAGCCCCAGCATCGCGGGGAAGAAAAAACACATCGCTACGGCTTCTCCCAATATGGAAGAGACGTAGTTGATCAGGAATAACCCGGAAACCGAAATCGGAAAGTGCATGAACTTCTCGATCGGAAGAAGTTCGGACCGTTGCAGTTCAATGGACAGCAGCATCAGCCATCCCATGAGAAACACGCCAACGACTCCGTCCCACACATAGAGAATGACATTCGGCGGCTGCGACTTCAGCGCGAAGTAGCCGACAGCAAACAGACCTGAAAACGAAATGATCGCCAGCGCCACGGCAACCACCCGGGCAAGCAAATGAACAACCCGGCTCAGTTCCCCGCTTCGCTTTGCCTTGTTTCGGCGAATCCTCGATTGCAACCAGAGGAATGCGCGGACGTGTTCCCAGTTCATGGCGTCGCATCCTCGAGCCAGGACAATTTGTGCCCCGCTTCCGCATCCGCCCCGACTTTTTCCAGGAAGCGCTCCTCGAGCGAACTGCCCTGGCGAATCTCATCCAGAGACGCCTGTTCGACCAGTTGCCCTTTGACAATGATTCCCACATGCGTACATAGCTTCTCGACGAGATCGAGAACATGCGAGGTCAGAAATACTGTCGATCCACGCTCCACGAATCCCTTCAGCGTGTCGCGAATCGTCCGTGACGTTACCGCATCCACACCTTCGAACGGCTCATCGAGAAACAGCAAATCCGGATTCGGCAACAGCGCAGCTGCCAGCGACAATTTCTTTTTCATGCCGTGGGAATATTCCAGAGTCAGCTTCTTCTCTTCACCCTCCAGGCTAAGCAGCAACAACAGTTGATCGATGCGTTCGCGTATGGTGTCCGGCGGGAGCAGGTGCATGCGCCCCACAAAGGTGAGCTGCTCGCGCGCCGTGAGGTTGTCAAAGAGCGCAAGATCTTCGGGAAGGACTCCGATTCGGCTCTTGGCTTCGAGCGAACCCTGGGGGTTCGCCATGTTCTTGCCAAGAACAAATATCTCTCCTCGCGACGGCGCAAGGAGACCCGTGAGCATTTTGATTGTCGTGGATTTTCCGGCCCCATTGGGGCCGAGGAAGCCGTAAAAGGTACCGCGCTCGACGCTCAGGTTCACCTGATCTACGGCACAAAAGAGCTCAGACTTCCCGGTCCCGAAATAGCGGCTCAGGTTCCTGGTTTCAATTGCCAGATTCATCGCTGAAGTCTAGCAATGATCGCCGGGTCGTTACATACAAACTACTTCGGGTCCGTCGGCTGAAGGATGGTTTCCTTATCGTTACGATTCTGAAAAATCCAGTCGTAGAAACCGGACGAGACCAGGCTCAGCGTTACAGGCGTGCTGTTATTGTTTTGCCAGAACCACCCTTGCACGCCTTGACTGGGTGCAATGAACGTTCCGTGATACTGATCCTTTCCCATTCCTTCCTGGTCGTCGAGATCGTAACTCTCGTAATAACCGATTCGGGTTCCGGGAGGATTCCGATCCGGTTCGCCGTGAAATTCGTAAGCAACCTTTGCGGTCGCCGTCCATGAGTAGACCAATCCCCCGCCTTTCGGCATGTGGTACTTGATCTCCATACCTTCTCCGGGCAGCAACTGAATTTCTCTGGAATCGGTTTTATACCGCTGCTTCTGGGAAATAAATGTTCCCTTCAAACTTGGAGCGCCGCTGGGGGTCTCACCCGACACCACTGGCATGATCGCCGTGGATGCAGGATCTGCAGAAGTCGCCTTAGTTGGTTTCTTTGCTTCCGAATTCGCGAGGTCCAGCAATCCCAGAGCCTTGCCGGTATGCAGCGGATCGATACCATATTCCGCAGGAAGAACCGCAACGACCAGAATGATCGATGCGACAATCAACGCGATGACGGTTGCAATCAATATTTTTGCGACCGAAGGAGCTTCGATTCGAGGAGTATTTTCAAATTTCTTCATTGTGCCACCCAATATCCCGTAAGCTGGTAACCGACAAGAGTGAATCCGCCTACCATCAGCAACGTGTTCGTCAAAAACGCATGCTGAATGAATCCGGGACGTGTCCGCCACACACTCAATCCGATGAGCACCGCGGTCAACGCCAGACATTGACCGATCTCGACTCCGACGTTGAAACCGATGATATTGGCGACAAGACCTTCCTTGGACAAAGCGAACTCCTGTAATTTCGTTGCAAGGCCAAAACCGTGAAACAGTCCAAAAATCAATACGGCCAGTTTGGTGTTGGGCTGAAACCCGACGAGACGCCTGAACCCATCCATATTGTCGAAGGCCTTGTAGACGACCGAGAATCCGATGATCGCATCCACGACGTAGGCATTGGCGTGCAGGTGCCCGAATACGCCGGCCAGCAGCGTCAGGCTATGGCCGATCGTAAACAAGCTGACGTACGCCACAACATCTCTCAAGCGATAGAGAAAGAAAATCACTCCCACGAGGAACAGAAGGTGATCGTAGCCGGTCACCATGTGCTTGGCGCCGAGGTACATGAAGGCCGGAACGGCTGACCCTTTATTCGATTCGACAAACGAGGCGTCGCGCTTCGACACGTTGTGGGCGTGTGCTGCTGCAGGCAACGACAACGAAAAAACAATCAGGACCAGGAAACAAACAATCCATCTATGAAAATTCGGCATAAATAATCCAGTTCAAAATTGAAGTTGAACACACTTCGAGACGCACTTCTTCGAAGCAGAATAGCGATTTCAGCAGGATGGAGGCGAACGTGGTCTGGAGATTGTAAACGGCGGAGGATCGTGAGCCCGTACTGTCAACTCCACCGCGTGTCCGGACAATCCCAAACTTACAATTAAAACGTTTGCACCCTGGGCGATCGCGAAGAGCGGCTCGATTCTGCGCGAACTCGCGGCCAGTGCAGTCACGGCGGAGCCCTGATGATGATGGTGCTCATCGCCGATTTCAAGCATTTCAAGGCCTGAGGAAGAATGACGGCCTTGTTCCGATTCCAAAAAGTGGGCGTGTACTACAGCCGCTTGATGGTGTCCATGTGAGTCGTCACCTTCCACATGAACGTGTATAAACGGACTGAACAACAGTCCCATCAATATTGAAGCAGCTCCGAAAATGGCGGCGCACCCACGCATATGCAGGCGAGATCTTATATCGCTCGGAGATGCAGCGCATTCTTTCTGACGAAATATTCAGAAAATATTAGATTTGCAGGTTCAGGTGCTGGAATAAACTCAGCCTCCAGCAGGCGCGGCTCGAAACCGCAGACTAAAACATGGGACAGCAACTGGGGGCCGGGCCTCAATGCTTTCCGGAATGCGCGCGGCGTTTAACGGCTGCGCAAACACCAAGGAATCGCGTATGAACACTTCACTGCCTCGAAATTTGCTCATTCTGTCGTTTGTCCTCACGATTTCCGGATGCGGAAGCAAACCCGAAGAGCCTAAGCCTGCGCCGGTTCCCGCCGTTGCAAAACCGCCGGACCGCGGCGGACTTCAAAACGAGCCAATGAACATTCCTGCAGACAACCCCAGTACTCCGGAAAAAGTGGAGCTGGGCAAAATGTTGTTTTTCGACACGCGGCTTTCGAAAACCAGGAAGATGGCCTGCGAGTCATGTCATCACCCCGAAAACGGATGGACCGCCGGAAAGGCACTGACCGCGAAATTTGACGGCAGCATGAACACGAGAATGGCGCCAAGTCTCAACAATGTGGGCTATTTCCGGGAATGGTATTGGGACGGACGAGGCAAGTCCCTTGAAGGTGTCGCCCTGTCGGCATGGAAAGGCCAGATGGGTGCAGATCCGGAACAGATTGCGAAAAACCTGAATGAAATTGCGGGCTACAAAGACGCATTCCAGAAAGCTACTGGCGGTCCGGCAACGCCTGACTCTATCGCAAAGTCACTAGCTACGTTCATGCGTACGATTAAGTCGGATAACTCGCAGTGGGATCGCTGTGACCAGGGAGGCGAAAAGTCGCCCGTCTGCGAAGAGCTCGCGAAGGGCTTCGACGTATTCAGTCATATTAACAAGGCGAACTGCACGCTCTGCCATTTGCCGCCGCTCTTCACGGACACGTTGTTCCATAACATCGGAGTGGGATCCGACAAGAAAACGAAAGATCCCGGACGCGGGAAAATTCTCGAGGATGCCGCCAAAACCGCCGGGAAAAAGGATGAAAAAGCAGCGGAGATGATAGGCGCGTTCAAAACCCCGACGCTTCGCGGAATTGCCGACGAAGGGCCTTATTTTCATGATGGCAGCAAAGCAAAACTCGAAGATGCTGTTTTGCTGATGCTGGGTGGCGGTATCGCCAATGACAATCTGGATCCGAAATTGAAAAAGAGAAAGATCAATCTCAAGGAATATGACCAGTTGTTGGCGTTCATCCGGTCGCTGACGCCGGAACAAAAACCATTCGAAAAACCGAAGCTGCCGTAGGTCCATCCGGAGCAGCGGGGTCGGTCACCCCACTGTAGGGGCGGTCTATGACCGCCCACAATTTTGTGGAATGCAATCCCACAGATTGCGGGCGGTCATAGACCGCCCCTGCAGTGGGGAATCCATTCGTTTAGGCAATTTCATTCCTCAATTTCCTAACCTGTAACAATGTGCGCGGTCATAGACCGCGCCTACAGTCCGGTTCGCCTGTTAGAATCGAACCATGATTGTGGTTCGTGACCTGGTCAAGACCATCCGCAACGGTTCCCACTCCGTGGAAATCATTCGCGGCATCAACCTGGAAATTCCAAACCGGCAGTTTGTTGCGATCATGGGTCCATCCGGCAGCGGTAAAAGCACGTTGCTCGGCCTGATTGCCGGCCTGGACTGGCCCACATCGGGAAGCATCGAAATCGACGGTGTCGATATCACCCGCCTCAGTGAAGACAAAATGGCAATACTGCGCGGCCGGAAATTGGGCTTCGTTTTCCAGGCATACCATCTTGTCCCGACACTTACCGCGCTTGAGAATGTCATGCTGCCCATGGAGATGCTCGGGGACGACATTGATGCCGCACGTCCTCGCGCCGAGTATCTGCTGGAAAGCGTCGGGCTGATCGATCGGCAGACACACTACCCCACTCAACTCTCCGGCGGGGAACAGCAGCGGGTGGCGCTGGCCCGCGCATTCATGATGAAACCGTCGGTTTTGTTTGCCGACGAGCCCACGGGAAATCTCGACAGTTCCAACGGCCAGCACATTCTCGAACTTCTGATCCGTTTAAATAAGGAAGAGGGCGCCACGCTGGTGATGGTCACACACGATCAGGCTCTCGCGAGTCACGCCGACCGCCATGTTTTTCTGGCTGACGGCAAAGTGGTTTCAGAAACCGTTGGAATACGTCATTGAAGAAACTGAAGAAGCTGCGGTTCGCTGCCCGGATGTCCTGGAGAGAAACCCGCGCCGCTTCCGGAAAATTCGCGTTTCTCGTTCTTGCCATCGCGCTGGGGACCGGCGCCCTGACCGCCGTCACCGGCTTTAATGAGTCCGTCCAGTACACACTTCGCAACGAGGCGCGCAGCCTGATGGCCGCGGACATTGCCGTGCGGCTTCCAAATCGTCCGACGGAGGCGGACTTCGAAATCATTCACAAGCTTGAAACCCAGGGCATTCGCACAACGCGCGTCACTGAAACCGTCAGTATGGCAAGCGCCCAAGGGCAGCTTCCGGTTTTGATTTCCGTCAAGGCAGCGGACTTCAGTCAGTATCCCTACTATGGACGAGTCGAACTCAATCCGGCCAATGTCCATCTGGGTGCGGATGACCTCGCAGCTTCCGACGAACTATTGCAGCGCCTCCATCTCACAATCTCGGACTCCCTGAGAATCGGTCAGCACGACTTCAGGATTGCGGCCAGAATCGTACGTGAACCCGACCGCATGACCACAGGGTTTACCCTTGGTCCCCGCGTACTCCTCACAAGAGAGGCGCTTCAGAGCACCGGCGTTGTGAGCGATGTCAGCCGGGCCACGGAGCGGGTTCTGCTGAAACTGCCGGATCAGCGGGATATCAATCCGATTCGCTCCGGATTGGAGAATGATTTTGGGCGGCGCGCCCGAATCTCGGATTACACCGAAACCAACCCATCTCTGACTCGCGCGCTGGATCGCGCGACTCGATTTCTCAGTATGGTCAGTTTGATTGCCTTGATTGTGGGAGGACTCGGCGTAGCCGCGACGATGCAGAGCCATATACGGCAAAAGATGACCAGCATCGCGTTCATGAAATGCATTGGCGGAAGGTCGCCGGACATTTTGCGAACTTACTTTTTCCAGGCAGTCTGGCTCGGCCTGCTGGGCAGCGTCACGGGAGCGGTTTTTGGCGCGTTTGCGCAATCGGCTTTCGCAAGTTTGCTTTCCAAGTATTTCGATCTCAGGGTCACTCTGGTACTGCCGTGGGCATCAATGTCTAAAGGTGTCACGGCGGGACTCTTGACGACCGTACTGTTTGCGCTTCCGGCATTGATTTCGGTGCGAAGTGTCCGTCCGTCGTTTTTGCTCCGCAAGGACTTCTCCAGCGAGTCGCCGACGGGATTGGATATTGCAAGTTTGGCTGCAGCCGGTGGAACGATTGCGGGATTGTGGGCGATTGCAGTGTGGATCAGCGATTCGGTGATGTATGCCAGCGTCTTCGCCGGCAGTCTTATCGCTGCAATTCTCATTATCGGAGGCATCGGTGCGGGGTTGCTTCGCTTTTTGAAAACACTATCGACTCAAACATTCGTCAAACGTTCTCCTGCGTTGCGGCACGGCATTGCAAACCTGTACCGGCCTGGAGCACATTCGGTTGCCATCCTGGCAAGCATCGCCATCGGAGTGATGTTCACCCTTAGCGTCTATTCGGTGCAGCACTCCATTCTCGATGAGATTCAGTCGACAGCGCCGCCAGACGCTCCGAATGTATTTCTAGTCAACATTACTCAACAGGAATACGAGGCTCTGGAACATTTCATACAGACAGATCCGGCAATCGTGGAACGCAATTCGCTCTCGGATTCGACCACCGCGCAACTCGCGACCATCGATGGGAAGCCCATTGAAGAACTGCCGTCAACGGACCGGGCGCGCCGATTCCTGGATTCGCCGACAACGCTGACTGTGAACCCCGACCAGCCCAAAGCCACCAAAATTGTGAAGGGAGTCTGGTGGAGCGGCAAACCGAAAGATCCTGAGGTGTCGGTCCTTGAATCGACCGCCGAATCACTTGGCATTCACGTGGGAAGCATATTGGAGTGGAACACCATTATCGGGACATCCAAACAGATCCGCGCACACGTGACGAATATCCGCAAGACCGAAGGGGTACGGTTCGGAAACAATGGCCAGTTCATCGTGTCGCCGGGCTCGCTGGATGGAATTCCTTCAATATATTTTGGTTCGATCCGGGTGATTCCGAGCGAGATCGGGAAGCTTCAGACCAGGATGCTGCAGGCTTTTCCAACGGTCACCGTCGTTAATGGCGCTGAAATTCTTCAACTCATTCAGGACATTGTGGACCGCGCCAGTCTGGCCGTTCGCTTCGTTGCGGGATTCGCCATTTTCGGCGGACTCATCGTGCTGGCATCCAGTGTGGCGGGCACGCGCTATCGCCGTACGCGCGAAGTGGCCATTCTGAAAACGGTGGGTGCCAATCGTCGAACTCTGGTCCGGATTTTTTCCACCGAGTTTGCGGCAATCGGTATCGCCGCCGGACTGGTCGGATCCAGCCTGGGCACCGGCCTTTCAGTCCTGCTGATTTCAAAATTGCTCGACACGCCGTACCGCTTTGCCTGGATGCCTTCCGCAGTGGCTACGGTCCTTACTGCGCTGTTAACCATCGCTGCGGGATGGGTTGCCAGTTATGGCGTACTGAGCCAAAAGCCGCTGGAGATTTTGCGGAACGTGGATGGGTAGTGAAGTAGTCGCGTTCCCAGCCGCGCTAGCGGCGGCAGTCCGTTAGCCACCGGCGTAGGCCGGTGGACAATGAAAACAGTCTTTGTGACGATGTGAGGGAATGCGATCAAGAAATCCCTCTCCCAACGGGAGAGGGGGCCGCGCAGCGGCCGGTGA
>JBGPBY010000156.1:0-13503 GCA_041481485.1 Terriglobia bacterium | reverse complement strand
CCCGGCTCACGCCGGGGGCTAAGGAACTGCCGCCGCGCTGCGGCTGGGGACATGCAATCCTGCTTACGCGAACGACTTGGCCAGTTGAGCTTCGAAATCTCTCATCCAGATTTCCAGCAGAGTTCGTTCGCTTTCTACATCGGCGACAAGGAAGCCTTCCAGATAGCTTCTGGCGATTCTGCGGAACTCATCTTTGGTCGCGGAGGTTTTCTTTCCAGCGATGACTTCCAGATTGTACGTATCGAGATACTTTTCCTGCCGAACGGCCTTCACTTCAAATCCGAATCGTTCCACATAATTCTTCAGCCGGCCAGCCGTGTATCCTTCAAGGTGATACGCCCAGTACGCCTCCTGAGATCCGAAAATATGGCGCAAGCCTACCGCCTGGGCCTGATTCGAAGCAAAAGAACTCAAAACCGCCTTAGCCGTTTCTTCGAAGTCCGGAACTTCAATGTGCAAAATCCCTCCTGTCTTAAGCCAGGAGTTCCAGCCCGATAGAAGGGCACAGGCATGCGGCCGGGAGAAGTGTTCAAAAACGTGGTGCAGCCTCACTTCATCGATCGTCTGCGCGGCGTACTTCAGGTCCAGCAGGTTGGCAAATTGATCGGCGACGGACTTTCTCTGGACACTGTGTTCGATGAGTGGAAAGTCCAGGTTGACATAACCTGGAAAGTATCGCTCACCACAGCCAAGATGTAGTTTCATTCCGAAACGATAACAGAGATGTCACGAATGGAATGACAGGACTGTGCGCTGCTCGAGCTGCGTTTCCTTACAGGATCCCCAGGGTCTGGCCTGGTTTATATCCTGGGAAAATCTTTGAAACGTCTGCAGTGTGCAAATGTTTTGTCAGAATCTCCGAAAACACGTCACGAAAATCCGTCGTCAGCGCCAGATCACGACCTTCGAACAATTTGTCCTGAGCGAGGCCTGGCCATTTGCCGTAAACCTTGCCTCCCTTGATGGGACCGCCTGCCACGAACAGCGCGCTGGCATGGCCGTGGTCGGTGCCGCCGGAACCATTCTGTTTCATGGCTCTTCCGAATTCTGTCATGGTCAGAACGACGACGTTGCGCATGCGATCGCCAAGATCGCGATACAACGCTGAGATTCCATCACCGAACTCCCGCAGCCGTTGGCTGAGCTGTCCGGTAGCGGCTCCCTGGTTGGCATGCGTATCCCAGCCGGAGAGATCGGCAAATGCGACTTCGAGTCCGACATCCGCTTTGATGATCTGCGCAATTTGCTGCAGCGACTGTGAAAAAGGCTGATTGGGATAGACT
This sequence comes from Terriglobia bacterium, assembly GCA_041481485.1. Classification (GTDB taxonomy): domain Bacteria; phylum Acidobacteriota; class Terriglobia; order 20CM-2-55-15; family 20CM-2-55-15; genus JBGPBY01. The sequence continues at coordinate 12,220 of JBGPBY010000156.1, read as the reverse complement.
GCGCCATTTTCGGGCTGAAACCGCGTGGGATTTGCATCCTTCAGCATTTTTATGGCATCGAAAGTTTCGTTATGCCACATCGATTCGAACGCGGCATATAGATCGCCGCTGGAACCGCCGCGGCCATTGCCGCGAACGTCGAAGTCCTGAATTTTGGTCATGGCGAGCGCCGGAGCCACTCCCAGCAGGGAGCGTGGCATGTTGGAACTCAAGGCGATGGCTCGGAATGGGCTCGTTCCTTTCGCTCTGGGATCGGCCTGCATGTAGCGATTTAACCAGCCATCGGAGATGCTCTTGTTTCCCGGAGCTCCCGATTCCATATAGTCCTGCGCGTCGAAGTGCGATCGGCTGTTATCGGGAGAGCCCACCGCATGCACCATGGCCAAATGGCCTGAATCATAGATCGGTTTCAGAGAGCCAAGGGCCGGATGCAGTCCGAAGAACCCATCGAGATCGAGAGCCGTCTCCGCGCTGCCCTGCTGAGGCGATGGTATGCCAATCTGCGGGCGCAAGACCGCGTAGTTCGGATCCCCAAAAGGTACAACCATCGAGATTCCATCGGCCGCACCGCGCTGAAAAATGGCAATCAGAATCGGCCGGTCCTTGCCGGAAGCTCCTGCCGGGTTCTGAGCATAAGCGGTACGAAGCAGAAACGAAGGCACGGCTCCAAAACTGGCGGCGGCGACGCCCGCGGATTTCAGGAAAAAGCGGCGAGACAGCATAGGTACCTACCTTTTTTGAAACTCAGGTGAACCCAGATAGAGCGCAGCACTATTGGGATCCCTGAAAGTTGTCAGTTGAACCCTGGTGTCGGGAATTTTATTCAGTGTGAGGTTCACTGCAAAATTAATACGTTCGACCAGCGAACCGTCGCTGATCCAATAGTCCGCGCGATCCGGAAATCCGGTCGGCGCGACGTACTGATAAAGAGGCTGACCCATTTTCCCCAGCAGTTGCGCGAGCCTGGGTCCGCCATTCGTTTCGCCGTTCACCGCGCGAATTGCGGAAGCTACATATTCCAGAGCGGACTTGGACTTTTCCTGGTACGCATCCGGCGACATGAATTCTTCCGAATAGAAAATCGTTCGCAACATTTCGCGAATGTCACCATCGGTTTTCATGTAGGTCGCGGCAACCTTGTCGATGAGAGACTGGGGAGGATTGTCGCTGACGAAATAGCGCACCAGCTTGGTTGAAATGAACCGTGCAGTGCTCGGGTGATGCGCCAGAATATCGATGACCTGTTCGCCATCTTCAATGCCGCCGCCTGCGCGGATCGTGTGTCCAAGAACAACTTTTTCTCCACGGTCATGCATGGCCGGACGAAAGATGAATTCGGCGCTTTGCCGCGGCTGATCGATGGTCCACCCCGTGAACGAGCGCGCGACTTCCTGCACGTCCTTTTGTGTGTAGCCGCCATCTACACCCATCGTGTGGAGTTCCATCAGTTCGCGGCCGTAGTTCTCGTTGATACCGGGATTCCTTGCTTTGCCCTTATTCACGTTGGCGGCTGCAGCGGTACGAGCCTGAATCAGCGGTGCCAGTGGATTCTTCGGATTGACTCGCCGGGCGGCCGCCGCCGCGTTTAACGACGTGTTGGTGTTTGGCGCCGATGAGAGGTGATTGTCCAGGTAGAACAACATCGCGGGGCTTTTTGCTGTCGCCATGAGAAGGTCCTTGAATTTACCCATGACATGTGGACGAATGGCGTTCATCTCGTATTCCGTGGTGAACCACTTATCCTGTCCCTTTTTCCAGTCCACGTTGAAGTGGTTGAACCAGAAGCCAGTCATCACTTCCTGAAGCTGACGTTCGCTGTAAACGGCGCGAATAATTCTCTGAGACTCCAATTCCTGCAGTAGAAGCTGCGGACGTTGCTGTCCGTTTTGCTGCATGGCATTTTGAAGCTGAGCCCGATCTGCCTTGAGGTTGTCTCCTGCCTTTGCTTTCTGCAGTCCTGCCTGTCGAGCCGCCTGCTGAGGCTGGGGATAGCGTTCCAGGAGCTCATCAGCGTTCATGTGGATCGATGGGAACATGGCCAGCCGGCTGTCGGTTGCGTTATCGCCGATCTGCTCGGGATGGAGCTGCTGCTCGATGTATTCCCGGATTCCCATGCTCTCGACACGGGCTACATCGCCGGGACGCGGGCCATATCCAAGGCGGTTTAGTGCGTGGGTAGCCTTTTGTTCCTCAGTGAGTTCGCGAGGGGCAGAGCTGGCGCTCACCACGGGCAACACCAGCAATAGCAATAAAATAGAGCGCATGAATTTGGGCCTCATGCTCCCTATAGACCGTAAAGTGGGGCGGCGGGTTTATTCGCTATCTTCGGAAGGGTTTTCGACCCCGGTGGCGAAATCGTCGAGTTCGACGTCCGCAGTGCTCTCGTCCATGTCGTCGACGCTGTAGAGCTGTCCTCCGAGTTTTTCCTTCTGTGACTTTTTGCCGCCTTCAGGCTTGAACGGCTTTTGATTTCGTGCCCGGAATGGTTTGGCGTCCGGACCAAACTTTCGATTGATCCGATCGCCGCGGCCCGGTGGTTCCATCGGGGCTGAATCTGGACGGCTAAAATCGCGGCCGCCGGAATGCCCTCCGCCCATCGGACGAGGTCCGGAAGTCGCAGGCCGCCCGGGACCACCGGCCGGACGGAATGACCCCGGCGGGCCACTTGGCCGAAACGGCGCTCCACCTGGTGGACGGGCTTCCCTGGCCCTGGCTTCATTCACAGCAAGAGGCCGGCCTTGAAAACTCTGATTATTGTAAAGCCGGATCGCTTCCTGTGCCTGCGCATCGTCGCTGTACTCGACGAAAGCAAAGCCGCGTTTTCTGCCGGTCTCACGATCCAGTGGCAGGAACACGTTCAAAACATTTCCCGCACCCGAAAAGTGAGCACGGATATCCGCTTCAGTTGCTTCGTAGGGAAGGTTCCCAACAAAAAGACGAACAGACATTCTTACCTCGTGGAAACTCTCATTTGCAGATGTTGAATATTGAAAATTTCACAGGGGTTATCGAGCCGGGATTTTTGAGGTTGAAGCTTTAGCCATGTGGGGTCATATTACCGCTTTGACAGAACGATTTCAACGAATCGAAACCACTTTGTTGTTTTGTACCCGAAGGCTGAAATGAACCCCACTGCCAAAGTATTTCACGATTTCGAACATCAGGGATGGCAGAATGCAGCCGCACAATATGGGCCCGGCTTTGGCGGCGTTACCATCCAGGCCGTTGAACCACTGCTGGAGGCTGTCGGCGCCAAGCCAGGAATGCGGCTGCTCGATGTGGCATGCGGCCCGGGTTATGCTGCCGTTTTGGCACATCGCCGAGGCTGCGTTCCCGTGGGCATTGATTTCTCTTCTTCAATGATCGCCTCCGCCCGTGACGCCAATCCCAGTTTGGATTTTCGCGAAGGCGACGCCGAGAACCTGGAATTTGAGGAAGCATCGTTCGATGCTGTCGTCATGAATTTCGGAATGCTCCACCTGGCCGATCCGGACCGGGCAATCGCGGAAGCCCATCGTGTATTGCGGCCGTCTGGCCGATTTGCCTTTACCGTTTGGGATGCTCCGCCGAAGACTGCCGCATTCGATATCGTTTTGAGCGCCGTCCGAAAATTCGGAAACATGGATGTTCCTCTTCCCGAAGGTCCGCCATTTTTCCGTTTCAGTGATCCGGTTGAGTGTGCGAGATCCCTTGCCGCGGCAGGCTTTTCCAATGTCAGGAGCATCGTCGTGCCACAGGTCTGGGTGGTGGAATCCGCAGAGATGCTTGTCAATACGATGCGCCGCGCAGCCGTGCGCACCGCAGCCTTATTGAGATTGCAGACCGATTCTGCGGCGAGCGCAATTGAACAGGAAATCGCGAGACGGGTTGAGGCCTTCCGCCAAGGCGATCAGATTGAACTGCCGATGCCTGCGGTGCTGACTTCTGGGGAGAAATGAAGTAAATCCTAAGCTGCGATTCCACTGTAGGGGCCGCTATGACCGCCCACAATTTTGAGGAATGCAATCCCACAGATTGCGGGCGGTCATAGACCGCCCCTACAGTGGAATCGCAGTCATCACCGCTGTTGAAGTTTTACCGCACGTGGCTGGCTAGCCACTTCAGCCGCAGGAGTTCGCCGTTCAGCTTGTACATGAACTCCAGGGTGTTCGGCGTCACGACAGGAAGCTGTTCCGCCTGCACGGCAAAATCGAGAAAGGCGCCGATGCGTTCGGCAGAATTCAGAGTCTCCCACGCGAGTTCCGCCTGAGAGTAGTCCTTGAATTCGGAAGTGTCCAGCCGTGGATTCTTGAGTTTGACGCTCTCCAGGTAACGAAGCAGGACGTCGGTTTGATTTCCAATTTCCTTTAGTGGCTTTTCGAGTTTGCTATCCAGGCCCAATGCCCAGCGCAGATCGTCGGTAGCCTCTCGAAACTTGGGTATCGCCACACGGAAATTGAAGAAGTTCACCTTCTGCGCGGCTTCTGTCGACGGTGCGCGATTACGCAGAGCACTTTGCCCATTGATCAATTCGCGAAGCTGGGCCTGCCCCTTTTCCCGCATTTCCTGATCTTGCTTCGCCTGTGCCGCTGCCCGTTGGGCATCCGTACGATTCTGATCGGTGCCATCGCTTTGAGCGAAGGCAACCGGAGGGATGCAGGAAAGTAGCAGAAATGCGATGAAGGAAACTGCCGTCCGCGTCCGGGTCATAGTGAGTTCATTTTCCACTTTCGGAAATCGGGGCCGCAAGGGAAATCGTTGTGAATTCCTCCCTACAGATGGATTCCCTGAAGCACCTTCAGAATCTGAGAATGAAGCACCGGGCTGGCACTGCTCAGCAGGCTTTCCCGCCAGGTCAGATTCTCGCGGCTTCCATACAGATCCGTGACGACGCCGCCGGCTTCCTCCACGCAGGGAATCAGCGCGGCAATGTCCCACGGATTCATCACCGGATCGATGGCCGCATCAATTCGTCCCTGCGCGACGAGTGCATGTTGAACACAGTCGCTGATGAAGCGAAACTTGCGCGGCTTGGGAATCAGACTACTGAGTTTGAACGACGGCGGGTCACCAGCCGGATGGATATCGGTGGGCGTGGAGCCGCCGGCTGAAATAAACGCATCTGCAATGTTGGAAACCCGGGAAGTTTGCACGCGCTGCGGAGGGTCCGGATGAACCTGTGCCCAGCACCCCAACCCCTTCGCAGCGTAGACGGTTTCACCCATAGCCGGAAAGTGAATGACTCCAACCTGGGGTTCGCCTTTTTCCAGATAAGCGATCAACGTTCCGAAGATCGGCAGGCCAATTGCGAACGATGTTGTACCGTCGATCGGATCCAACACCCAAAGCGGGTCGTTCATGGGTTCCTTCGATCCGCCGAATTCTTCGCCGAGAATCCGATGTTGTGGAAAATGTTTTTCGATCCTCGCACGCATCGCTTCTTCAGCCCGCCGATCGGCTTCGGTAACTTCCGTGCCATCGGACTTGAAACTGATCGTGCACTTTCGAAAAACCGGCAGGATTTCCGCCTCTGCCGCGCGGGCGAGGGAAAGTGCAAACTCAAGAATTTCGTTTTTCATGCGACAGGGCCACCACGTCACCCAGTATCAAAAGTGCTGGAGGACTCAGTCCAGCGGATTTATGAACAATGTCTCGAATGGTGCCCGCCCGCGTTTCTTCCGTGGGCCATGTGGCGCGTGAGATCAAGGCTACAGGAAGATCCGGCGCGCACCCATTTTCGAGCAGATTGGCAACAATGGCCTCCAATCGGACAAGTCCCATAAAGACCACAACCGTCCCGCCGGATTTCAGCATGACGCGCGCCGCAGACCATTCGGCCGCGTCGAATCGGGCAGAACGCGATCCGGTGATGACGAGGAATCCATGGTTGTGTTCCCGATGCGTCAGCGGAAAACCCGCAGCAACGGCTGCTGCCGTAACGCTGCTGACGCCGGGGACGATGGCGAATGGGACGGACGCTGCAATCAAAGCCTCTGCCTCTTCACCGCCCCGCCCGAAAATAAATGGATCGCCGCCTTTGAGACGGCAAACCGTTTTGCCCTGACAAGCATATTCGATCATCAGCTTGTGAATTTCAGGCTGCTGACGGTCCTCATGACCAAACCGTTTTCCCACATCGATCAGCATCGCATCGCCGCGGGCCTGGGTGAGCAGACCCGTGGGGATCAGACGATCGTGGAGAATGACATCCGATTCGCGCAAACAGCGCAGACCCTTGACGGTGATGAGGTCGGGGTCGCCCGGCCCCGCGCCAACGATGTAAACCATTCCCTGTGCCGTCATGAATCTCCATCAATCATTTGCCGGACTCGCGCAATTGCCGCATCATCATCACAGTTCGAGATCCAATCGACAATTCCCGAATCGATAATCGTCTCAAAAATCCGCTTGCGCTTCTCGCTGTCCGGATATCGTTCATGAACTTCGTTGCGGACTGCACCGAGCACGCGCGCAGTCCGAGCCATCGCATCCGTCAAAACGCCGTCGAACCGTTTTCGCAACTCCGCTGCAAGAGCCGGACTATTTCCCGATGTTGAAATCGCAACCGTGATCTCCCCGCGCCGCAGAATCGATGGAACGATGAAGTCGCAGAGATCGGGCTTATCCACAGTGTTGACGAGAATGTTCTTTGAGGCCGCGGCAGCGGCCACTTCCTTTTGGGTCGAAGGATCGTCGGTTGCCGAAATTGCGAGAGAGGCCCCTGCCAGATCGGATGGCTCAAATCGGCGCTGATGCAAGGTGACCCTGCCGGAACGAGCGAGTTCCATCAGTCGATGAGTCGCGCTGGGGCTGACAATGGTGACATTCGCTCCGGCATCCAGCAGCGAATCGACTTTGCGTTCGGCGACCGCACCTCCTCCAATAACCAGCACACGGCGGTCTTGAAGTTCTATGAAGATGGGATAGAACATTCTTTGTTTCTCTTGTCGAAATAGTCTGCCAGCGCCTTGACCATCGGTCCCATCTTCGGTTCTGCCGGTACAACATGCGGCTCGATTCCGTGCGTACGTAGTGTTCGTGAAGTCACTTCTCCGATCGAAACCACAACGACATGTTTTGCGAGTTTATCCAGCAGTGCCTCACGATTCCCTTGCTCCGCCGCCGCCTGAAGGAGAAAGCGGGCCTGCGGGCCACTGGTAAATGTGATGGCCTGGATTTCGCCCTGCGTTATCGCCCGGACCAGTTCGGCAACGGCTCCCGGATCAGAGGCCTGTTCGTAGCGGTATAAAGACAGACCGGTAACCCGCGCTCCCTTCGATTCCAGAACACTGCGGAGCTCCAGGTTCTCTTCGCCATACAGCTGTACCAGGACCGCCTTATTGCGGAGATCTTCACGCGACAATGTTTGAAGAATGCCGGCAGTTGTCGGCGCATCGGCAACGAAATCAACCGTTACGCCATATTTTCGCAGAGCGTTTACCGACTTCGGTCCGCGTGCGACTGTCTTTGCGCGGCCGAGGATTTCCGGCTTGTTCGCCATGCGAAAGAGGAAATCAACGCCGACCCCGGTATAGAAAATGACGTAGTCGACGTCTGTCGTTTCACAAAGCTGGATAAACCGGCGCGTGTTCTCGATATCTTCAATGGGAGTCTCGCGCAGCAGGGGGCACGAGTAAACGGACGCGCCATATCGTTCCAGCAACTGGGTGAGTTGTTCGGGGAAACGATTTTCGGTGATGGCGACGCGCACGCCTTCCAACGGTTTTGTCATGCGGAGAAACTCGTGAGAGCAAAAATCATAACATGAAGAATCTTGTCGAGAGTTCCGGCGGCCCGTGATGGTATCCTTCCGGCACACCGCCAATCGGCAACTTCAAAGGAGATTCGAAAATGGAACGACTGAAAGCCAGTGACTTCAAACAGGAAGTTCTCGACATTTTTGATCTGTACATTCACGGGCATATCGACCGCCGTGGATTCCTGGATCGCGCCCAGAAATATGCCGTGGGCGGAGTAACCGCGGCTGCGCTGCTTGAAATGCTCCGGCCGAATTTTGCATTGGGACAACAGGTACCTAAAGACGATGCGCGGCTCAAGATCTCGTCCATCGATATTGCGTCGCCACAGGGAAACGGAACGATCAAAGCCTATGTTGCCAAGCCGGCCAACGCACCTGCCAAACTCCCGGTGGTTTTGGTTGTGCATGAGAATCGGGGCCTGAATCCTCACATCGAAGACATCGCACGGCGTATAGGCCTGGCGAATTTCCTCGCGGTGGCTCCGGATGGATTGACGACGGTGGGCGGATATCCCGGCGACGAACAGGCAGCAACCCAGAAATTCCAGCAGGTCAACGGAATGAAAATGACGGAAGACTTTGTTGCCGCCGCGAACTTCGTCAAAACGATGCCGGACAGCACGGGTAAAGTTGGCGTTGTCGGTTTCTGTTACGGCGGCGGCATAGCCAACACGCTCGCGACCCGGATTCCATCACTCAACGCGGCCGTCGCATTTTATGGTCAACCCGCGCAGGCGGCAGATATACCGAAAATCAAGACTCCGTTACTGTTGCAATACGGCAGCCTCGATACCGGAATCACGGGACGATGGCCGGCGTACGATATGGCGTTGACTGCGGCAGGCGTGGTGCATACCGGCTACGTTTACGAAGGCGCGAATCACGGATTCAACAATGATACGAATGCGCGATTTGACGCGAATTCCGCCAAGCTGGCATGGCAGCGCACGATGGATTTCTTCGAAAAGTATTTGCGGTAATGACAAATTCTGAACTGTAGGGGCGGTCTATGACCGCCCACATTGTCAAAGCCTTAGACATCGCGGGCGGTCATAGACCGCCCCTACAGCTGCTCAATTCGAATTTGTCCGCAACCTCTTGTATGCATCCGCTGCATCAACTCTTGAATGTTTCGGACGCTATTCGGCTGCCGTCCTACGAATGGCGCGCCCGGCAGCGCGCTCACGAACGACGTGTACGCCAGTGGACAGATCCTCATCAGGCCCGCACCGCCCGCGGAGCGAAGCATCCGGTTTACGACTTTCTTTTCACCTATTATTCGTTCCGGCCGGCCTGGTTCCGCCGCTGGCATCCCGGGCCTGACCTTGTGTTGTGCGGTCCGGAGTCCGAGGAATTTCTCCGCTGGGCTGAATATCGCCGTGTGCCCGAAGGCGTGATTGCCGATCGTTCCCGACTGCGAGAACATCGTCGGGAATCGGTCCGCTTCATTCGCGCATTACTTGCCACAATGCAACAACGTCCGGCATTTTACGGATGTTATGGGATGCATGAGTGGGCGATGGTCTACAGGCAGACCCCCGAGGAAATTCGCCACAACGCCTATCCGCTGCGGTTCCCGCAGGACGAAATTTCAAAGGTAGTCGCTTCCAATTCGATCTGCTGTACGCATTTCGACGCATTTCGATTTTTCACGCCGCCGGCGCGCCCGCTCAACCGGAATGTCCTGAGCCGATCGGCGACTATGGAGTTTGAACAGCGCGGTTGCCTGCATGCCAATATGGATCTTTACAAGTGGGCGTATAAACTGACTCCGTTCACACCCAGCGAGTTGATTGCCGATTGTTTCGAACTGGCGCGCGATATTCGCGAAGTGGATATGCGGGCGAGCCCTTATGATCTTCGCAGCCTTGGTTTTGCTCCAATTACGGTTGAGACTGTCGAAGGGCGTGCAGAGTACGAACATTGTCAGCGGGTTTTTGCCGAGCGAAGCGTTCCCCTTCGTGCTCGACTGATTGAAATCTGCGACTGGCTTGTCCCCAATGTAGGGGCGGTCTATGACCGCCCGCAATTTTGAGGAATGCAATCCCACAGATCGCGGGCGGTCTATGACCGCCCCTACATTGGGGATGATAATCGGTAACTGAAGAATAGTGCGCGGTCATAGACCGCGCCTACAGGCGGGCGAGCAGCGTCTCCACATCCGCTGACGGACTGGTTTCGACGCGAACGGCGAATCGTTCCTTTGGATTCACGCTGGATCGCGAAAGCGAAATCTGGGACTCCGGCAATGCGCTCTTCAGTGCGGATATCAAATCCGGTTTTAGCGCGGAGAGGGTTTCTTCGGAATTCGGTGCGAGCAAACGATCGTTGGCGACGATCTGCATTTCGTCGGTCCGGAATCGAAGTTTCCCGGCGAACGTTGGATCCGATTCCAGAAGGCTGCATGCCTGAAGCGCGGCTTTCAAGACAGGAGGGAAACTGCTTCCGCCGTTTTTACGGTAGTAAAGGAGTCCCATACGACCGTCGCCAAGATCGATACTGAAGTTGCCTTCCTGAGCGACAAGCAGGATTCCCGGACCATTGCGGATATGGCTATAGTTGTGGACATCAATCAACATGTGGTTGTCCACAGCCTGCTTTTGAATCCATGTATGGAACACAGGAATGAAGTCACGAACGTCTACCGCGGCGGAATCTTCCGCGAAAATCTTGATTCCGATTCTCTGAAGATCCATTACGGTAGCTTGTTCCGCCGTTCTGCGATGATGCCGTGGCCGGCGTGGGCCGCTTCAATGAAGAGCTGCGCTTCCTCCACGATGCGATGAGCGTGATCATGCGTGTACTCGACCGGTGGCGCTTCGTGGCGCCGGAATAGATACTGGGCGAACTTACTTCCGGCATACCGGTCGCCAAGAAGATTGGTGTCGTAGAAGCGGACTCGGAATTCTTTCACGACAGTGTTCGGTTCCTGCGGCACATCCATATACTCCGTCTTCACCAGTGACAGCGCAGCCTGCAGCATGGCGTCGTAGGCGTGAGCATCTGCTTTCGCGAAGTCGCCATCGTCCAGACTCAACTGGCCTTCGAAAACGAGCCGTTCCGCCGCCGCCATTTCAAATTGCTCCACACTGATCACTTCGCCGGCGCATTCCCCGGTTCCCATATCGCCGATGGTGTAAACGCGCGGGTCACCCCAATCGGAATAAAAGGATGGATCCACTTCAAAAGACGGTACTCGCGCGAGATCTTCCAGCATCCGCGCCATCTCTCGTTTGCCAATCCGCTTGATGAAATTCTGAAAGCTCTCGTTGTGCTGTTTCTCGCGAACATAGCGCTCCGTGATCCGGTCGACGACTTCAGGAATCCGCTTGGATGGCACCGATATCAACGCCAGGCCATAAGATCCAGCATTGTTTTGCCACTGCCCGCCCAGCACGACTTGAAAATGCGGAACCTTGCGGTTGCCGATATTGCGGCTGACGCCATAAAAGCCGAGATCCGAAATGTGATGCTGTCCGCACGAGTTGAAGCAACCGCTGATCTTGATGCGCAGATTCCGGATACTCTCATCGTGGGTGTAGGATTTCTCCGCCAGACGCGAACTGAGTTCTGCAGCCAATCCGCGGGATGAAGAAATACCCAGTTTGCAGGTGTCGGTGCCTGGGCAGGCAACCACATCCACAATCGTGCCGGCGCCTGGCGCGTTCAGGCCAATCCGCTGGAGTTCTTTATAGAGATCCGGCAAATCCGTTTCGCTGACCCAGCGCAGCAGAATGTTCTGTTCTACGGTCGTGCGAATGGAATCGCCGCAGAATCGGCGCGCGATAGTGGCCAGTTCCCGCATTTGCCAGGATGTCAGATCTCCCAATGGGAGGGTCACCGAAGTGGCGGCATATCCCTGCTGCTTTTGCCGATAAACGTTTGTCGCATACCAGGCATCAAAACCTTCCGGTTTTTTGTGCCCATTCAGGAAGCTGGGAGCTTTCAGGGGTTTTTCCGCATTTCGGTCTACTTCGGCCAGGTAACTTGTCCACCGTGGATCGTGCGGAAGAATCTTTCGTTCTTCCAGCACCAGTCTCTTGAATTCTTCAATGCCGAGTTTTGCGATCAGAAACTTGACTCTCGCCTGAGCGCGATTCTTCTTCTCTCCCAGGCGCGCGAAAACACGGGCGATCGCCTGCGTCAGAGGAAGCAGCTCCTCGACCGGGAGAAAAGGATCGAAAAGTTTTGCATTGAAAGGCACGGCGCCAAGTCCACCGCCCACATACAATTCGAAGCCATGTTTCTCGTTGCCGTTTTCCATGCGCTTGACGGCAATCGCCCCCATGTCGTGCATATTCACGAGGCCGCAGGCTTCGGCCGCGCAGCCGGAGAAGGCGATTTTGAATTTTCGTCCAAAGCCTTGTGCGTCCGGATGACCCAACATGAATCGCGCAGTCGCTTTCGCGTAGGGAATCACATCGAAGACTTCGGTCCGGCAAATTCCGGCAAGTGGGCACGCCGTCACATTGCGAATGGAGT
>JBGPBY010000155.1:0-13728 GCA_041481485.1 Terriglobia bacterium | reverse complement strand
TTAAGAAATGGGGCACTTAGTAGCTGTTCGATTTGAAAATTGACCTTCGCAACAACCCGTCACCCTCGAAGCGCCCATCGGAGCATTTCGCTGATCCTCGCGCCTTTTCCCTGCATCAGGATGCCGACGCGGAAGATTCGTCCGGCAGCAAACACACACACCAGGGACGTCAAAACCACGAGCGCGCCGCCCAGCAAGGGCTGCCAGAGCGGGATTCCCGGCGGCACCGTCTGCCGGATGATCATGAGCATCGGCGTTGCCGGCGGGAATAGAGACATCGCGAGCGAAAGAGTCGACCCGGGTTCGCGCATGACGTTTTGCAGGACAAACATCGGGGACACGACCAGGAGCATCACCGGCGTCATCATGCCTTGAGCTTCCTTCATGTCGCTGACCGCCGCGCCGATGGCTATAAAAATGGACCCGTACATCAATACGGCGAGACTCAGGAAGCCCACAAACCACCATACACTCTGCCAGGGAAAGAATTGGGCATACCCCATGCGGTTCAGCGCTGCGTACGCGCCGACCAGGTACACGGTCGCCATGGTCAGAGACACACCCACAATTCCGATTAGTTTTCCGACCATGAGTTCAAAAGGCGGAATCGAGGACAACAATACCTCGGCGATACGCTGGGTCTTTTCCTCGAGCGTGCTGTTCAGCAGAGGCGCCGTGGTCGCCATGATCACCATGAACATGAGGAACATCATGGCAAAGGGTACGAGGAAGTTCGCAAACTGGTTTGTTTCTACCGCGCTGATGATGTTGCCTGCAGCGTCCGTTTCCACCAAACCGAGATTGCCGACCGGGACTCGCTGGGTGAGCCGGCGGACGAGCCCGGCGTCGAAATCAGCGCTCTCGAGCCGGAGTTGTTGTACCCGTTCGTTCAATACGCCCGTAATCCACCCACGGGCATCGTTGTAGGTGGGGGTGTTCGAATAGTAGTTGAGGGTTGCCTGGCTGGGATCGCTGTTGCTGTTGTTGGTGTCGATCACCTTTGGACCGATCAATACGAAAGCCATGAGTTCGCCCTTCCGAATCCGATCGGAAAGTTGCAGCGATAGCCGCTGCATATCCGTGGCGCCGGTGTCGACTTTTTCGATAACGAAGCGCGGAAGAATCTGCTTTCGCGCAGCGCCTTCGCCTTCGAAGATCGCCGTGTCGTTGCGCTGGCGGGCGGCGGAATCCACGGTTTCGAAAAGCCGGCCTGTATAGTCGGCGACGGCGATCCGTTTGTCCTTTGTATCGACTCGACCCTCCAGAAAAGCGCCAACGATAAAACTGCCTCCCATCATGAGCGGCATCATCAGGAGACCGAATAGAAACGCTTTCGTCTTGACGGAGACTACGTATTCACGGATCGCCACTATTATTGTTTTACGCATGGGCAGTTCCCGCTTGTTCCGGAGAGATGGTGGACTCCACACTGGGTCTTGCGATTCTCACAAAAATATCGTGGAGGGACGGACGTGTTAGCTCGAAGTGCACCACGCGGCCCCGCCTCATCAACTCTGAAAGCAGCGTCTGTGGATTCGTGTTTGGAACCATGCGCAGTTCCTGCAGCCGGCCGAAATCGTTGACCTTTTCCACGCCGGGAATCGTTCGAGCGTCAAAGTTATCGCCTTCCACGCGAACCCGCACGGTGTCCTGTCCATAACGGTCCTGAATGGAGTCCAGGGTTCCGTCCAGGACTTTGTTGCCCTTGTAGATCATGAAAATGAAGTCGCACATTTTTTCGGCGACGGCCATGTCGTGCGTGGAGAAAATCACGGTCGCACCCTTCCGGCGCAAATCGAGGACCGCTTCGCGCAACACGTCGGCATTGACCGGGTCCAGACCCGAGAAGGGCTCATCCAGGATCACAAGCTGAGGTTCTGTAAGCACGGCGGAAATGAATTGAACCTTTTGGGACATCCCTTTTGACAGAGTCTCCACCTTCTTGTCGCTGTATTCCGAGAGGCCCATCCGATCGAGCCAGGCGCGGATCAACGGGTTGGGGTTTCGGTGGCCCTTGAGCTGGGCATAAAAACGGAGGACATCCGAGACTTTCATTTTCTTGTACAGCCCGCGTTCCTCCGGAAGATAACCCACACGGTCGGATGCAGCGGTGGATGCCATTTCCCCGAGTACGCGGATAGTGCCCGCGCCGGGATCGGGATGGTAGATGCGCATGATCATGCGCAAGGTCGTTGTTTTCCCGGAACCATTCGGCCCGATGAATCCGTAAATCGATCCCTGCGGGACGGCTAACGTCAGGGAGTTCACCGCGACGTGCTGCCCAAAGGTTTTGGTGACGTTGTCAATCTCAACGAGGTTCATGTGAGGTCGGATCATAACGTGTTCATTCAGGCGATCCATGGGAAAGAAGTATAAACGGTGCGACGGCGGTGTCGAAGGCGAAATCCCCCGGTATTTCTGTTGTCGAAGGGTCGCATAGAAACTTTCCGTTTGAGTTTGGCAGCAGGATCGGACGCACGATCCAGAGGCGGCCGCTATTTTCCGACGGGACGGGGCAGCGCGATGTTGGATCTCGGCTCCAGTTTCAATTTTGCAAGATAACTCGAAGCGTTGCTGTCAAAGCACTCGATGGAGCGACGTTCATTGGGGTTCCCAACCCTTCGTAATTTCGCAGGTAGTCTGCATTCAGGTAGGCGTTGTCTTCCGCACTTTCCCAGGCAAACGCTTTGTAATCGCCGGGAGGAATGCCGCGTATCGTGAAGCGGCCGTCCGCATCGGATTCCGCGGTTCGATATTGTTGCGGTGAACTACGCCGGCCGGCGTCTGGAACAAGAACCACAATGGCGTTGGAAATGGGATGACCGGAATCATCGACCACCAGTCCATCCATATGCCCGCCATCGGTTGCAAGCGTGATTTGTCCCAGTTCCAGTGGTGTGAACTCTACGTGAACTGGCCTTTCATCACCGCCGCTGGATTTTGCAAACTTCACATAAGCGTCTTCAGGAAGATTCAGGACGCGTGGAGAGTAATCTCCAGGTTCCGCAAAGGCGAAAACTTCTCCCTTTGCATCGACCTGAACCACACGAGGTGAGGGCAACTCCGGATCGGAAGATTCCAGAGCAAACCGGAGTAATCGAAGATTGATCGCGCCTTCGGGCTCCGTCACGATCTGGCCGTGAACTATGGTTCCCGCAACCAACGTCAAACTGATTCCCCTGTCCAGAGCCTTGACCTCCATCTTCCGATGAATCATCCAGACGACCCCATCGATCGTGAACTCGGAAGACACAACATAAGTTCCTGGCCAAAATCCGCCGACGCTAAAATTACCTAGTCCCGCCGGATTGTCGCACGCGGACCTGCCTCGATACTGCTGCATGCTGGGTGACGCGCCAGCGGGGGTAACAAAAATATCGGCATGACAAAGGCCAACGTATCCAAGTCCGGCCTCTGTGGAAATGAATCCGGTAATACCAGCCGTGGCGTTGAGCTGCATCTGAAAATCTATCGGCCCATAGGTTGAGCCCGCGCGCAGTCGAATTGTCGCCGCTTCCTTGAGATTTCGAGTTCCTGGATTGTACGTGGGGCCCAGTTGCGATCCAACCGGGACCGCATTCAACAGCAAAGCGTCCTGGATCGGCAGGTTTCTGGGGAGAGGGCTGGCGCGAATGTAGTATTCGCCATTATCCAACCAATAGAGGTGATACTCCCCGCGATCGTCGGTCAGTGCGGATTCCATCGCGGTGATGGTCCGATCTCCGCGAGGGCCATAACCGACTTTCAGCGCTTCCACCAGAATGTTCGACATCGGCACATTGTTGCGATCCCGGATGTGACCGACTACCGTAGGAGCCGGGTCCATTTCGATTCGCACCTCATTGTTCTGTCCCTGAGGCACAACGACATTCAGAGCCTTGTGGATGTACCCGTCCTCCGTGACCAGCACACGGTAGCGGCCGCCACGAAGATTGGAAAAGAGGAATCGGCCGTCCGCACCGGTTTTCACGACAGGGTTCGGTTCCGATTCACCCACCAGTTCCACCCGCGCATTGAACAGCGTATGAACATATGGGGATCGAGCTTCGGTAACGAGGCCAGACAGGCTTGCCGGCGAAACCGCGGAACTCACCTGCAACAGCAGCAACAGCAATGCGGCTTTCAATGGACCATCCTGGCAAGATCGTCAAGCGTGATTAACATCAGACGGTTTTCGGCATCTCTGCCATTCGCTGCTATTGAAGTGGCCCGAGACATGATCTGAGCGATGAATTCGGCGTCATAGTAAACGTCCGAATCGAGCCTTTCAAAAGCGAATGCCAGGTAGGGCTCCGATGGAGCGCCCGGGAATACAAATTTTCCCGAAGCGTCTGATTCCGTAATAAAGAACCGGTCCTTTCTCTGCCGTGACTGTTCCAGAACCGGAACGAGGAGGACCTCAGCGCCGGGAACCGGTGTGGCCGCATTCGTTACGGAACCGGAAATGGAAGATGCCGCGCGACTGACCGAGATCGACAACTGAAAATTGCTGGTCCAGTTCGACGTTTGAGGATTCACGAAACGCGAGGGTTGCCGGGAGTCGATCACAATGTGTTTGAGCGGCCGGTCTGTTGCCGTCAGCCTTGCGTCGGACACATAGGTCGTATTGGGAAGTCCCGAAACGAACACGTCGTAAACTCCCGGGCCGATCAGAGGTAATAGGAACGAACCGTTTTCATTGAGCGCTGCCGTAAAGATCTGGCTGGAGTAGTGGTCCGCACGTACCCACTCGACGACAGGTACCGGAGGCCGAATCGTTCCCGCCATCTGAAGCCGGCCGGGAATATCGATAGGCTCGACAGCTTCGACAGTAACTTCGGAATTCCTGTCGATGTGTATGGGCCGAGGCTGCGAAACAACGACAGGAGTGCGCGCATTCGACGAGTCCACATAATCTGCAATGACCACAACCACGTAATCTCCACCGACCACTCGATCCAGTGTGTAACCCGAACTTGTCCGTTTCATTTGAAAGTCCCGCGCTGCATTTAAGTCAATGCCGGCTGGAATAAGAGCGACTGTGGCATTGATCAGCGGATGTCCCAGCGGATCCTGAATGACTTTTACGGACAAGTTGAAGTAAGCGACATCGTGAAACGAAATATCCACATTTGCGGCGCTTCGGTTGATGAGCAAATGAACAAACTGGGCGTGCGAGATATCATCCTCGCTGCGGAAAAAGACATTTGCATAACCTTCATCCGGAGCCGAAAGATTCGGCGTGAAGTTGACCAGAGAATTCCATGCGCGACGCGTCTCTGAACTCAGACTCGCACCGATTAGGTAGTAACCCGGAATGAGATTGAACAGCCGGTATTCCCCTCCTTCGTGCGACAACACACTCGCCGCGCGCGCCAGTCTTCTGCCCGAAGTGGTATAGGTCACACGAAAAGCCTGCACAGTCACGCCTGCGAGGCGCTCGCCCCGCGGACTGTAGACGACACCGGAAATCGTCGGAACCGGATTCATCAGAATCGTGACGTTTTCCAGGGGCTGGCTGTTGATCGTGAGTACGAATTGAAAGGGCTGGTTGGGACCATATTGAAAATGATCTTCGTGGACGTATCCTTCCCGGTCGACCGAAACGCCGTAGCGGCCAGGCGGAACTCCCCGAAGAATAAACCGTCCCAATTCATCTGAATTGACTTGCAACCGATTGACGCCGCCTCGTTGGCCCGACGTGGCAAGATTTGCGTTATCTTCCGGAACCAATTTGATCGAGGCGGACACCAGGGGTTCGGTCGAATCACCAGCAAGGACTCTGCCGGAAACCGACGGCAGGATACTCGCATTTCCTCTCGGGCCTTGTGCCTGCAAAAGAAAAGAACAGAAGAGCGCGGTTGTCAGCAGTGGCATAGATCAAGAGACATAACATCACGTCTGGCGGTTCATCAGAAAAATGTTTGCGATTCGTCGCGGAGATTTGCCGCGGCCGTGGCGTAACGCGTAGAGGGAGCCACTAGACAACGCCTACAGTTAAGAGCCTTTGCCTATTGAGAAGAATACACGCTGTTCAGATGACGCTGATCGCGGATTTGCTGCAGACCCAAAAGGCTTTCGCTTCTCCACCGCTCCAGCCGAGTGCGATTCTTCGCGTCAATGGCAGTAATCCCGGAAATCAGTTCCAATGCCTGGCGCTGTAATGCTGGGTCCACAGGCTCCTTTTTTCCGGCGGAAAGGTTTTCCACAATCGCTGCCTTTCGGGCGGCGATTCGGCGGACTTCCTCGATATCCCCCTCGTCAAGCATGAGGGATTCGGACTGTGACAGTACGAAGAGCTCTTGCAATGCAGAAATATTCCTGCTCAACGTCATTGCTTTATCCAAATATCTCCAGTGGCGAGGAATCATTCTGAGGAATCTCATTTTGAATGTTTTTCGGTTGAGCGATAGTTTTCCAGGCGCTGTTGAGATTCGTCAGAAGCTTCACCACTTCGTCGAAAGGACGCGGGTCCAGCTTCACACTTCCGTCCAGAATTCGATTGGTCATGTAGGTATAAATCCGATCCAGAGAGTTCGAAATCTCTCCACCTTCTTCCATGCGAAGGGTTCCCTGAAGCTCGCCGATAATGGCGAGCGCGCGATCCACAGCAACGATTTTTCCCTGAAGATCCTTCTGTCTCACACTGTTGGATGCATCGTTGAGAAACCGAATTGCACCGTCATACAGCATGACGACAAGCTGGACCCCGCTGGATCCGGAGGCTTCCATTTCCTGATAAGCAAACCGCGCTGAATCGTGACTCATGTATGAAACTTCCTTATTAAAAGAGGCGATATTGATTGGTCAGTCCACCGAGGGCGTTGGCCTGTGAATTCAGTTGGCTGATTGCCGTGTCGGCCGCCGAAAACTGTTTCGACAGCGTATCTTCACGAAGTGCCAGTTGTGCCTGAAGCGCCTGAATTCTTGTCGTGTAGGAATCGATCGTCCGCTGTGTGTTTGTCTTAACGATGTCGATGGCCCCGCCTGCCCCCACATAGGAATCCAGCAAACCGTTGATTCTTTCGACAAGCCCACCGGATTTCGAAAAGAAAGACTCGACATCGGCGCGATTGGAATCCAGCGCCGCATCGAAATCCGATTCATCAAACGTCAGCTTTCCACTTCTCTCCAAACGAACTCCGATTTCCGCAAGGTTGTGAATGGAACCTCCGGAAACCACATCGGAAATCAATGCAGAACGCAGTTGGCGGTTTGCTCCGCGAAAAAGCGGATCCGTGGCCAGGGGAGGTCTCGCACTGCCGTCAGTGGTGATTTTGGACTGAGACTGCACGTAATCGTTGAACGCGTTAAAAGCATTCACGGCGGCTTTGACCTTTTCCTTGAGGCTGCTGTCGTCGGAATCGACGCTTACGGCCGCACTTCCGGGTTTCAACAGTTTGATCGAAAGTCCGGGGATCGCGCCACTCACGATGTTCGTGCTGCTTTGAATCTGGATTCCGTTGAAGGTGAGCGCAGCATCTCTGGCCGTTCCATTGGTCCCATCTGTGCTCAGATTCAAGATCGTGCCGGCGCCGGTACCGTTCAGAGTCGTCTGATCGTTTATGGTAAATGCTTCGGCGGCTCCCGTCTGCGTGCTGGCCAATACGAGCCGGAACGGTCTGGGAGGGACGTCGGAAGTGGAACCGTCATTGATGATGGAAGCCTTGACTCCGGTCTGCTGACTGTTGATGGCGTCCCGCAATTCCGTCAGGCTGTGAACACCGGTAAGATCGATATCGGTAGTGGTTCCATGCTGAGCGATCGAGAATGAACCTCCATCGATTAACGTCGCCGTGATATCGCTAAATTGACGCACCGCACTGATGGTGACCTGGGCACGCGCGAGATTCTGGACTTCAATCGAATAGGATCCCTTAGTCGACGATGACGTCGCGGACGCCGTCAACACTGTTTCATCCGAGGAACTGGCTGCAAGCGATTCGAAAGTTGTGGAAGTGAGAGCCTTGAATGCGGACTGCACGGATGCGAGGTTGCCCGCAAAAGTGCCATAACTGGTCAGCTTCGTTTGCTGCTTCGTCTGGTCGGATTGGACGCGGGTGACCTTCTCATTTTCAGCCTGCATGATCAGGTTGATGATCGATTTGAAATCGATATTGTTGAAGCCGCTTAGCGTGATTGGAGTGCTCATTGGTTGGCGATATTCCTCATCAAATCATTTTGTCCAGAGTCACGCCGACCTGGATTCCCTCTTTTGCGGCGAGACGATGCAGATCTTCCGGTGGAATCTCACGTATCAATTCACCGGTTTTTGAATTACGGACTTCAACAATCAGGCGGTTCGATTCCGGATCGAGCCGGACCGAGGCGGTACTGCTCGGCGTTGTCATGGACTCAATCACCTTCTGAACCTCTGGACTCAGCTGCCAGGTTGTCTTTTCAATTTTCAGTGCATCGTGGGAAGCTGCGGGCAGTCTTCCTTTGGAGGGCGGGACTGGACGTGGAGACGGAATCGGACGCGGCTGTTCATTTCCGGCGGTATCGCCGGCAACGGGTCTCTCTATGCTTAAATGAACGTTATTCGAATCCATCGTCGCTCAAATAGAACGAAAATAGGCCGTGGGCAGGTCTTCACTCTCGTTCCTGCCCACGGCAATCGTCACTGCATCAAACTTTCGAACTACCTCAACAGCGAGAGGACGCTGGAAGTAGACTGGTTTGCCTGAGCCAGTGCAGCAAGGCCGCTCTGAGTCAGAATGTTGTAGCGAGTCAGATTCGAGCTTTCCTCTGCGATGTTGGCATCGCGAATCGCGCTTTCGGCCGACGTCTTGTTCACAATCTGAGCCTGCGCCAGATTGATGGCGTATTGCAGCCGATTCTCCGCGGTACCGACAGAGGCCTGAACCTGACCGAGTGAGGTAATTGCCGAAGAAATCGAATTGATTGCACTCTGTGCCGAACCGGCGTTGGTAATGTTCACCGTTGAAGCGGTTACACCCAATGCGCTGGCCGTGGCAATGCCGAAAGACACGCTGACCGTTCCGTTGGATCCGTCATTGCTGACATAAACCGAATACGATGTGGAACTGCTGATGCCTGCGGCTCCAGCTTCACGTGTGATTTCACTCAGCACATCCTGGAATTCGTTATCCAGAGCTGTCCGGTCGCCGGTGAAAGCGCCAGAGGCAGACTGCGTCGCCAGAACGGCAGCGCGATCGAGCAGGGTGGAAATGTTGTTCAAAGCGCTGTCTGCGATTTGAAGTTTATTGACTGCGTCGTTTGCGTTGCGCACACCGACCGTCAGGATGGCCACGTCCGAACGAAACTTGTTCGCTACGGCAAGGCCCGCTGCATCGTCGCCGGAGCTGTTGATGCGGAGGCCGCTGGACAGACGTGTCAGGGTTTTGTGCAAACCCAGGTTGGTTTGTGCCAGGTTGGCTTGAGCGTTGATCGAACCGAGGTTATTGACAACTGAAAAGTTACCCATTTCAATTTTTCTCCATGAAGTTGATTTACCTGGCGTCCTTGCCAGGACAGTCTTCAGAAGCGGGTTTCCCCGCTACTTGAACCGTCTTTATATCGAACCGGGCGTTCCAAAACTTTAGTCCACCGGTCTGCGCCCGTAAGTCATGCAAAAACTGTAAGGGAATGCGACTTCCCAATGTAGGGGCGGTCATAGACCGCCCGCGATTCGGAGGATTACAGGCCTCACGATTGTGGGCGGTCATAGACCGTTCCTACATTGGGGAGTCGCATTCCTTTACATCTTCTACAGACCGCCCGCGATTCGGAGGATTACAGGCCTCACGATTGTGGGCGGTCATAGACCGCCCCTACATTGGGGAGTCGCATTCCTTCCCCCTTTGGCTGGCCATTTGCCAATGTTTACGGCTGATGTTCTGCGGGAAGCAGCCGCCGACGGCTTGAAAACCGGAGTTAAGCATTGATTGCAAAGGTAGTTCGCTGTCCATACTCAGATTTCACCCGGCAAAATCTGCCGGGCATAAAAATGCCGCCCCGCCAATTCCTTGGCGAGACTGACAAAGTTACCGGGCCGGCGCGATGACAGATCGTCCCCGGCTCAGCCTGTGCATGATCGTGCGTAATGAGGAACACTGCATCGAACGCTGCATTCAGAGCGTGGCGCCTTATGTCGACGAAATCATCGTCACCGACACCGGCAGCACGGACCGCACTACTGAGATTGCCCGGCGCCTCGGAGCTCGCGTGTTCCACTTCCCCTGGACCGGAGACTTCAGCGCAGCCAAGAATCATTCCGTAGAGCGAGCCAGCGGCGACTGGATTCTCTTTCTCGATGCCGATGAATGCGTGGCAGAACGCGATATCCGCTTGATTCGGGAAAGAACAGAAGTCTCGCAGTCCTCAGCCATTGCGCTCGTTCAACGCACTTATCTGTGGAATTCCAACTTCGTCTGTTCGATTCCAAACCCCAAAGACTATGAAGAGGGCCAGGAGTTCAGTGATTGCGTCGAAGTATTTGTCTTTCGGCTGTTTCGCAACGATCCGCGCATCCGCTTTGTGGGCCGGGTTCATGAACTCATTGAGCCGGTCATCGCTGAACTGAAACTCGATTCGGAAAAAAGCGCGGTCGTCATCCATCATTTCGGAAAGGTTGGCGACGCCGCTCACCTCGAAAAGAAGAAGCAGCTCTATCTGGATCTCGGCAGGCGGAAAGTCGAGGATCGGCCGAACGATGCCATGGCTCATTTTGAATTGGGCATTCAACTCTTTGAACTTCAATCCTACGCCGAATCCATTCCATGTTTTGAAAAGGCGTATTTACTGAATCGGACATATGACATTGCGTTGCTCTACATCGCCAAGGCCCACCATCTCGGCGGAAAGATGTCCGAAGCGGAGAAAATCTATCGCAAATGCCTGAAGCTGGCTCCGGGCAACGACAAAGTGTTGTTCGAATACGCCAATTTTGTACGAGACCAGGGCCAACTGAAGAAGTCCATTCAGCTCTACACCCAGACCCTTACCGTTAACCCGAAACATGCGCTGGCCACGTTCAACATGGGAGGCGTTCATCTCCAGCTCGGCGAGATTCATCGTGGCTTTAATCTGCTGCGTCAGGCCATTCGGCTCAATCCGGATAACGAAACCTTTCATGAACATTTTGGCCGTCTTGCCCTCGAAGGAGACTATCTGGAAGACGCCGCCGAAAGGCTGCAGTGTTTCGTTCAACGGTTTCCGCGCTCCGATCGTGTACTGACAACCCTCGCAGGAATCCAGTTTCGGCTGAAGAAGTTCGATGCATGCATTCAGTCCGCATTGAACGTGATCCAGCTGAACCCGGAAACCCTTGCGGCACATGAAACGCTGGCCAACGCTCAATTCTGCATCGGAAAACTCGACGAAGCCGAGCGGAGCTATCAGAAGATCCTCGCGATCACGCCCAGCCACGTGGACGCGCTGATAAATCTTGCTGCCATCGCTCAGGCCCGTGGCGATCATCGAAGTGAGGCAACGTTTTACCGCCGGATTCTCGAGCAACATTCCGACCATGCTGAGACTTTGAGGCGTTATAGCCGCATCGCCGCAAAGATTCAGCCGTTGCCCGAAGCCATCCCGATACTGGAAGCAGCACACCGCACCAATCCAACGGATGTGGGATGCGTCATCCAGCTCGGCACTCTCTATGAACAATGCGGCCGAATTGAAGATGCACGTGTTCTTTTTCGAGAGGCATCGAAGCAAAACCTGGGTATCCGCCGCCTGGCTACTCAAAACGCTGAGCGACTTTCGGCACTGATCAAGCCTCAGGCAAAAACTCATAACGAAAACAAGAAGGGAAACTGAAATGGCTCAAATCCAAATCAATGGACTCGAAACGACACTCAACGCCCAACCATCCACATGGCGCGAACTGCTTCGGGATGTCGAGGCGAGCTGTCTCGAAAGCAATCAGGTAATTTCATCGGTGCAATTTGACGGGAGCGAAGTGGAATCTTTCAGAGAAGAGGGAGTTCTACAGAGGCCACTCGGGTCCGTCGGACAAATCCGAATAGCTGCCGTGGAAATGAGAGAGTTGTCGCTCGGCGCGCTGCGGGATTCACAGAAGCATCTGGAAACTCTGGCGGTTTCAATCGTCGACGTCGCGGAGAGCTATCGCAACGGAAATTCGAGTGTCTCCAACGAAAAGCTTCCTCAGATCCTGGAAGGCATCAAGCTCTACTTGGCCATTCTTCGCGGCGTTGAACTCTCCATTAACGAAACCCCAGCGCAAACTCCCAGCCTGATTGAACGAACCATCGAACAAATGAGGCCTGCGCTTGAAGCTCTCATCACGGCCCAGCGGGACCATGACTGGCCTCTGTTGGCCGACATTCTCGAGTACGAGCTCACCTCCGAACTCAGCGCGTTTGAACCGATTGCCGAGGAATTCAAAGTCCGGCTCGAGGGCCGCTGACGCGCCGGGTTGAGATGAGTCGAGGTATGAATTGAAAGCGCTGCACATTGGGGCCATTTATCTGGCACAGCCTCACATGGACTTCATCGAGGAATCGATCGAGTCTCTGTCGGCATGCACCGCGCCGATTGTGATCGTAATGCAGCCATCGCTGCGTCTTGACCGCGAAACGGCCGATCGCATCCAAATCATTTGTGCAAACAAGAAAGCGCACACCCTGCCGCTCGACTGGCAGGATCGTCGTACTGCTCTAAATGCCGCGGCAAAAGCGCTGATGACAATGGGAGCGACTCACGCGCTTCTGCCCGACCCACAGGACGTTTTCTCCGGACATGATCTGGTGAACCTTCTTCAGTTTGTCGCCGCTCATCCGGAGGCGGCAGCCTTTCAGCTTCGATTCCATCACTACTGGAAGAATCTGAGTTATCGCATCGATCCGCTGGACACCTCGGAACGGACCATTGCCGTTAGTTTCACACGGCCACAGTCAATGCCGGCTTACTCAGGACAACACGTCTGTTCCATACCTCGGGATGTCGCCGTCGGACACAATTTCAGCTTTGCCAGCCCACGTACGGTTATGCGGTCGCGTCTGGATGAGATCCTCCCAAACCCTACAGAAAAGGCACGGTGGATGAGAGAAATCTGGGATGCCTGGGATGGGAAACGAGGTCTCCGGCACCTGCATCCGTCCCACCCCGAACGCTTTCGTAGTGCCGTGGGAATTCATCCGTTGCTGCTCCCAGACGCATTGAAAAACCATCCCTATGCATCGGATGGCATTAATAAAAAGCCATCGTGCAGTCTGATCTTCGAAGCCACCGGCGGCCTCGACATTGTTCGATCCTTTGTGGAGCGCACCGCAGCAACGCTGCCTCACGATTGTGAAGTCCTGGCATGCGTCCCAGCCTCAGATTTGGAAGTACTCCGCTATCTCACGCACCGGTCTGGAGTCGAATGCGTCGCGGTCGAAGCGAAAGAAAGCCGTCTCCGGAGTTGGGAGGCCGGCGTTCGTGCCGCAAAAGGTGAACTTCTTGTGTTCATACATCCGGAGATCCAGGCGTTCGGAGACTGGATTGAAGGCATCACCGATGCACTGGAACGGCGCACATCTCAAATTGTAGTACCGAGAGTTCAGCTGCTTCATGACCTGCCGAATGACTTCTCTGCACCAGACTTCTTCGAGAAACAGAGGGGCCGGTTCTACGGAATCCGCACGGCGATCCGCATCGATAATCCGGAGCAGCTGGACTGTTGGGCGTGCAATCGTGAAGACCTGGGTATTCTGCAATCCAATCGTCCCGTCACGGCGGAGGAAATTGAAGATACTATCGTTTTCAATTCAACATCCG
>JBGPBY010000154.1:0-13737 GCA_041481485.1 Terriglobia bacterium | reverse complement strand
CCGTACTGCTGGGCATCGAGCAGAGTCCACGCAACTATCCGGAGATCGGCCTGACCGAAGCCCACCATGGCCTGACGCATCACCAGGGCGACAAGGCAAAGATCGAGAAGGTGACACAGATCAACGAGTACCACATCCGGCAGTTTGCCTGGCTGCTGGATAAGATGAAATCTATCCGCGACGGCGATGGCTCGTTGCTGGACAATTCCATGATCGTCTATGCTGCTGCACTGGCGGACGGCAATTCTCACCAGCATCACAATCTGCCGACCGTACTTGCCGGCCGAGGCCATGGCACGATTCACCCGGGGCGGCACGTGCGCTATCCCGTCGAGACTCCCATCACAAATTTTTATCTTTCCATGTTCGATCGCATGGGCGTGACCGCCGATTCGATCGGCGACAGCACGGGCAGGCTGGAGGGGCTATGAGACTGCGGATTGGTTTGTTCGTGCTTGCCGGCCTGGCGGCCGTGCTGCAGCAGGAACAAAGCGAGTTTGTTCTCAAACCTCCGTACAATCCGTCGCCGGAACTGACAGTGAAGGAGGGCGTGCCGCGAGGGACGATCCACGAATTTGTGATGAAATCGTCGGAAAGCAAAATCTATCCAGGCATCGGCCGAACTTCCGAAACCGCGCCGACTCCGTACGAGCGTCCTGTCGCCGTCTACGTGCCTGCTCAATACCGGCCCGGAACCTCAGCACCTTTCATCGTCGTTCAGGACGGCGCGAGCCCGAAGTATCGCGCTGTCGTTCCCGTAATTCTCGATAATCTGATTCATGAAAAGCGCCTGCCGGTGATGATTGCCATCCTGGTGCACCACGGCGGCGGCGATGGACCCGGCAGCGAACGCGGCCTCGAATACGATACCGTTTCGGACCGCTACACGACGTTCATTGAACAGGAAGTGCTGCCGCGAGTATCGCGCGATTACAACGTCACTCTGACAAAGGATCCTGAAGGACGAGCAACGATGGGTGGAAGCTCCGGCGCAGCTTGTGCGTTCACCATGGCGTGGTTTCATCCGGAGCTTTATCGGAGAGTGCTGAGTTACTCGGGAACTTTTGTCAATCAGGAGAATCCGAGGAATCCTGAAATCTCGCGCGGCGCATGGGAATACCACGCGTCCTTGATTCCGAATTCGCCGGCAAAACCGATTCGCGTTTGGATGCACGTCGGTGAAAACGACAACGGATCGACGAGGGATGAAGCGTCGCTGCATAACTGGGTGATTGCAAATCAGCACATGGCGGCAGCGCTGAAGGCGAAGGGATACAAATATCGGTATGTCTATGCGGAAGGATCCGGTCATACGGATGGCGCTGTGATTAATCAGACATTGGCCGGCGCGCTGGAATGGTTGTGGCAGGGATATGTGGCGAAATGAAGCGCGACCCTCAGGCAATCATTCTTTGATCATCCTCCAGTGCAAGCGCCTGCCAGAGGCATCTCCCAATGTGCTACGGGTCGAGGCTACCGTCGCAGCAAACTGCTTAAGGCGTTCCTTTCCGATAAACTCGCTTCTTCGAGAAAGTATTCTTGCCAGCTGCGGGTTTCAGTTTCGATTTTTGAAGCGGGACTCGAACCAACTTCCCAAACCTCGGCGGCACCGCAGCAGCAACAACAATTGGGCCTGCAGCCACCAGTTTCCTGCTGCGTGAATCCTTGCCCTACTTTCCAAATTGTTGATGTGAGAGGGGCAACAATGGCAGCTAGGGTTCCTGAAGTCGGCTGTTCCATGAGATGGAGAAAAGTCTTAAGATCCGATGGCAGGAGGATCTCTAATTGCATCCGGCAATCCAGGAACGCTTCGTACATGCAAGCCGTCAGTTGATTAAAGTTGCTCCCTATGATGCCGCCGTTTTCTATCTCCGATATCCTGAGCTAAATAAGCTTGTGGCTGAATTCGTATGGGGACCGTTGGCCACGCCATTGGAAGGCCATTCCATGGGGCTGGAAAGGAAACTTTCCGGCTGGGTTGCTGCGATGAATAGCTGCTTGTTTAATCTGAATCCGTTCCCGGATTTTCTGTCCTCTCCTGAACCACGGCCAACGTTTCAATTCTGAAATTCCAATTTACGTTTTCGGCGAGCTGGGGAGGCAACCGCTGGACCGCACGCTGCCCATAGCCCAACTTGCTTCCGAGACAGGTGGCGCATTCTTCGGATTCTTTCCGCGATCCACCGCACCTCAAATTGTGCGGAATCTGGAAGCGGATATTCGCGGACAGTATTCGATCGGATACTACTTGAAGTCTTCCGCGTCATCTTCTGGACGTGTTATACGTGCACACACAAAGACTCCCGATCAGAAGGTCACCATACGCCGCCGTCTGAACTAACGCTTATACAACAGTGATCTTGCCAGGCGTTCCGGATCGACCCCGTGTTCCGTTATTTCGCAGCCCTGGAGTGGGGCCTCCCGCCGACCCCGCGAATCCGTTCGCACCGAATGACAGCGGTCCGCCGATTCCTCCGGGGGCACCCGTTCCGCCCGCGCCAAACAGACCACCCTGGGCACCGGGTCCGCCCAACCCGCCTCGAACTGCTGCGGGATCGACGATCAGAACCGGAGGAGGAGTACCCAAAACGCGGATGATGACATTGGAGCCGTTTCCGCCATTGCCTCCGTTCCCGCCTCGCGCACCCCGTCCTCCGGGACCTCCCATTCCTCCATTGCCGCCATGTCCGGTCCACACACCGTTGCCGCCGGCTCCTCCATTGCCACCATCTCCGCCAGGAGTGGATGCGGGTCCGCCCGGTCCGCCACCGCCGCCTTTTCCGCTGAGCCAGTTGGGTTGCCCCGGACTCGTGGAGCCGGAAAACCCGTTCAAGATGGTTATGGTCGCGTTGAACCCGTTCAGCCCATCGATACCCTGAGGACCGTTTTGGGAACGAACCTGAGATGAGTCAACGCCGGTTAAACCGTCGAACCCATCCCGTCCATTGCAGTCGAATGGATTCGCGCCGTTAGGTGCCGGGGGCATGGCCGGTCTCTTGGGAGGTTTGGGTCCAACGGTCGCAACTCCAACCGGAGGAGTAAATGTGTTGTCGGTGCCATCGAGAATAATCATGGTGCCTCCAGAAATCCTGATCGATTAGACAGACAGAATGTTGCATTTCAGACAGAGTTCGCCGCGTGAAATCAGATCTCCAAGGATGCTGGCGTTGGCGACCTCCACTTCATTGAGCGGGTTATTCAGGACCAAAACGCTGCCCTTCGGCAGATGAAGGTTGGCAGGTGCAATTCTCATCACCGAAACCTTCTCCTGAATCAATTCGGCCAGTACTTTTTTGGGTTGTGGTCGCGGCTCTCTCTTGATGTCTGCAATTTCGTTCCACAGTTGAAGGAATTGCGAAATGTCTTCTACGGATTGGACACGGCGCATGCTCTGAAATCGAGCATAAGGATGATTCTTAGCAACCGGAAATTCGACGCTTTCGGATTCCCGCAGCGCCAAATTGTTATTGTCGCGTACGTCATTTTTACGAGTGGTTCTCCTGGGCATGTGAAGTCTCCTTTTGCGCATGAATTCGGTACCCTCAATCGACTCCGATCGTGCAGAGTGTCGCGGCTGAACTGCGTCTCTACCCTCGAATGACGAAATACCGAAAAACATGTCCAGGAAGAACTTCGAGAAGGGTGAATCTAAACAAGCCGTAAATTCAACGAGTGAAGAAGCCGAATTGGCGCTTCGCCTCGTCGTAGGTTATTGCGCACATCGATTTGTCTTTTTCCGGATCGATGAGGTACCGAGCGGACTGTTTTCACGTTCGTAGGAATACCAGAGTGAATCGACCTGAGTTGTATGACGAACGATTGCGTCGACCATGATTTCTGCCGTTACACCGTCGCTGTTTTTCGAGGCAAATGGCTCGTGCGGCAGGAAGAGCAGAAGTTTCGCGCCATCGACAATACCGCCAGTCACATGGAAAGCCGAAAGCCAGGACGTCTTTTCCGGAGAGACGTTGACTGCGAATCCAGTACCGAAGCCCATCTTTACGATGGTCTGCCTTCCCGAGTCGCTATTTCCGTTTAGAACCACCAGCGTCGCAAGGGCCGGTTGCGCTCCCACGATAATCGATGACGGGACAACGGAATTGCTTTGGAGTTCGGCCTTGTCGCTGACCAGGTCATTGGCAGGACAATCGCGGCTATCCGGGTTTTTCGCGTAACTGACGATCGCCGACAGGAGGAATAAGCTAATCAAGATGCGCAGGACGCTCTTATGCGAAGCCGCTTCCATTATTGCCCCTTCCACATTATTTCTTGTGAGCCGCCTTCACGGGTTGCACAGGCTTTGAGACATGCCCATTCAGCACCGCTGCAAGAAACCGCCCCGTGTGCGATTTCCTGCACGCGGCTACTTCTTCAGGCGTGCCGCAGACCAGGAGTTCGCCGCCTTTGTGGCCACCCTCGGGACCAAGGTCGATGACGTAGTCCGCCGTCTTGATGACATCCAGGTTGTGTTCGATGACAACGACCGAATGACCTTTATCCACCAAAAGGTTCAAACTTTGCAGCAGCCGATCGATATCGGCGAAGTGCAGCCCCGTCGTCGGCTCGTCGAGAATGTACAGGTTGTGTTTGCCGCGTTTCAGCTTTCCCAGTTCCGCGGCCAGTTTGACGCGCTGCGCCTCGCCACCGGACAGAATCGTCGACGGATGTCCCAGCTTCAGATAACCCAGTCCCAGTTCGTGCAGCACGCTAATTTTGCGTGAGATCGCCGGCTGATCCTTGAAAAAGACAATGGCATCTTCGATCGACATTTCCAGCACATCGGCAATGCTTTTGCCGTTGTATTGAACTTCCAATGTCTCCTTGTCGTAACGGGCACCCTTGCACGTGGGGCATTGCACTTCAACGTCGGGCATGAACGACAATTGAGTCGTAATCATTCCTTCGCCCGAACATTCCTCACATCGCCCGCCCTTCACGTTGAAGCTGAAAGTCGACGCCGTGTAGCCACGCCGCCGCGACTCCGCGGTTTCGGCGAAGAGCGTTCGAATCGCGTCATAGACACCGATATACGTCGCGGGATTCGATCGAGTCGAACGGCCGATTGGCGACTGGTCGATGTCGATCACGTCGCTGATCTCTTCATAACCGCTCAGCGAATCATGTTTACCGGCCAGCACACGACTGTCGTACAAAAGAGACACCAGTTGTTTGTGGATCACTTCGTGAATTAACGAGCTTTTGCCGGACCCCGATGCGCCCGTCACACAGACAAACTGCTGCAATGGTATCGCCACATCGATATTCCGCAGGTTGTTGTGACGAGCCCCTTTTACGGTCAAACAGCCGTTTTCGGCCGTCCGGCGGTGAGAAGGAATCGCGATGGACTTTTTGCCGCTCAGGTATTGTCCCGTCAGCGATCTGGATGCGTTCAGGATGGTGTCGAACGTTCCTTGAACCACAACCGTCCCACCGTGAACTCCCGGTCCCGGTCCGATCTCGATCAGGTGATCGGCTTCACGAATCGTGTCGGCGTCGTGCTCGACAACAATTACAGTATTGCCGAGATCACGCAGCCGCTTCAGCGTTTCGATCATCTTAACGTTGTCTTTCGGATGCAGTCCGATACTGGGCTCGTCCAGCACATACAGCATCCCCATCAGGCCCGATCCAATCTGAGACGAAAGCCGTATCCGCTGCGATTCGCCCCCTGACAACGTTGCGGAACGACGATTCAGACTGAGGTAATCCAGCCCGATTGCGATCAGCAACTCCAGCCGGGTCTTCACTTCTTTCAGAATCGTCTCGCACACCGCACGCTGCCTTTGCGTGGGCTTGATTGAGCTCAGGAACGACAGCAGTTCGACCAGGTGCATCTCACCCACGTCGTACAGGCTTTTCCCCGCGACAGTTACCAGTCGGCGGGCTTTCTTCAGCCGTGCGCCTCCACATTCCGGACAGTCGTATTCGACCATCACCTTCTTGAGGTATTCGTCCATGCCGGCATTCGAAGTGCCCTGTTTGCGGTACCAGCGATAATTGTGTTCCAACTGGTGGACGATGCCGGCGAACTTGATCTTCTTGCCCGCATGTTGCTGACCCTGCTTCGCGCCCGGCGGCAACACAACCTCGAACAGTTCTCCCTTCGTTCCGTAGAGCAGGATATCGACGTGCTTGCTGGGCAGTTTGTTGAAAGGCGTGTTCAGGTCGATTCCGTAATGAACCGACAGGCTTTGCAGCGTGCGCCCGCCCCAACTGTCGCGGCTGTTGTTGAACGCCGCACTGACGAAAGCTCCTTCGTTCAACGTCCGCTTCGGATCAGGAACCAGAAACGCTGGATGCACGCGCATCGCGGTCCCGATTCCAGCACAGGTGGGACAAGCTCCTGACGGATCGTTGAACGTGAACTGCCCCTGATGCATCTCGCCCGCCAATAGACGATGCTGCGAGCAGCCGAATCCCTCGAAAAACTTTTTGTGCCGCGGCGTCAGCCTGGTGGGCTTCAGGATATGAAAGCTCAGCATACCGTCGCTAAGTTTCAGTCCATGCTCCAGCGACTTTACCACCTGCTGATCGATGCCCGGTCCGACGACAAACGTATCGATGATCGCTTCGACCGTGTGATTCTCTTCTTCATCAACCTCGAGGTTGTCTCCCAGATCGGCCGGCTCGCCATCGATTCGAGCCCGCCGATAGCCGTTCACCCGGATGCGTTCGAACAGAGCCGGATAATCCTCATCATGGATCTTGTAAACCGGAGCCCGCACCTCCACTTCTGTTCCTTCAGGAAGTGACAGCAAATGTTCGAGCATCTGATAGGGGGAACGAACAGGTATCGCCTCTTCACAGATCGGACAATGCGGTGTCCCCATTGTCGCGAACAGCATGCGCAGGTAGTCCGAAACATCCGTCATCGTGCCGACGGTCGAGCGAGGATTGGAACCAATCGTCTTTTGATCGATCGAGACGACCGGCGACAGTCCGTTGACGAAGTCGACTTCGGGCTTCTTCAGTTGGCCGATGAAACGCTTGGCAAACGTCGACATCGACGCCAGCAAACGACGCTGGCCCTCGGCATAGATCGTGTCGAACGCCAGCGACGATTTCCCCGATCCACTGACGCCCGTCACGACGATCAGCTTGTCACGAGGGATCTCGATGCTGACATTCTGCAGGTTGTTTTCGCGTGCGCCCGAAATCTCGATCGTCGTTCGCATCGTGGATCACGTTTCCAGAAAGTAGGCAGGTTCTTCGACCTCTTCAAGGCTGCGTTTGGTCAGCTTGAACGGCGCCGAAAATTTCTGCAGCCGGCCTTTACGTTCGAGCCATTCGCATGCCGATTCGATGTGCCATGGATAGACTTCCGAATAGGCAAAGTGATCGCTGATCTCGGACAATGGCAGCACGCGATTCGCCTTTTTCAGCAATGCCAGCAGCGGCTTCAGATGAGCCTTAAAATGCTGGTCGAGGTACCCGTCGATTCGCTCTATCGCCGCAAGCAACACTTTCTTCTTTTTCCGGCCGGCCATCACATCAAGGTACACGGTCTGAAACAGGCCGGGATCCAACTCCATCGCCTTATAGATGACGTCCCCTTCCCATACCTTGCCGTTCCGGATGATTTCGGTATAGGCCAGACTATGCGCTGCCGAGAGCAATTCCTGACTTGCGAGATCCAGATCCTGCCTGATCTCCAGCCGTTTTCTCGCGTGCTGCAAAGCGTGAATGGTCCAGGTGGAAAAGGCCAATAGCTCCCGTTCCTGATCTTTAATCGCAACGGTGTTGGCCTGTTTGAACCATTTCTCGATCGACGGGTCGTTGCTGTAAACGACTTTTCGTTCGGCGAAGAAGTTCAACGAAAATGCCGTCCGCGAACTTCCCTCGACCATTTGTTTGAATCGGCTGCGCGGAATCACCTCGGCGTGAATGTTGATTCCGTCTTCAACGAGAATTCGAAAGATCCGTTCGTCATTGCCGTCACTGCGCAAGCGTCGAGTCACCCCGTCCGCCTCGACAATCCACACACCGATCGTTTCACGCCACCAGATTGTCGCATCGGACAAACTGCCAACGAGGATCACGGCCAGGACATACCGATCCTCGCGCACTCGTTCGATCAATTGATTGAGGGCAGTTCGAAACCGGGCCAACTTTTTGTCATCGGGTTCGATTTTCATGCATTGTCACCTTAATGGAATAAGAAGTATATGCGAGGGTGCCTGTAAGGTTTGTGATCTCCTTCTCCTGAATTGCATTTACTCGCAACTGGCACTCGTTTATAAAGTCCGGATGTCGTTTCGCCCCCTCTGGGCAAGACTGATGGTCTTGCTATTGATCATTCCACTCGAAGCCAGTGCGCAGTCCGCAAATGCGCCTCTCTCCATTACCGTGCTTCAGGGAGATGGCGCCGTTGTGGATGAATCGCATACACCTTCGATTCTGGTTCGCGTCTCGGCACCAGGGGCGTTGGTCCGATTTCAATTGCCATCGAATTCCGGTGTGAACTTTCCGGAAAACCGATCTCAAGTGACAGTCACGGCCGATACGCAGGGCTATGCCACATCGGGGTTTGTTACAGCCAACGCGAAAGGCGGCAAATATGACGTGCAGGTCGAAGCATCCTACCAGGGGCAAACCGCGATGGCGGTGGTTCATCAAACCAATGGATCCCAACTCAAGGCACAGGCCAAACCGCACAAGAGCCATGCCATGATCTGGGTGATTGTAGGCGCCGCTGGAGCTGCGGGAGCTGCGCTTGCCCTTTCCCGGAAAGGTGGATCCAATTCGGGATCTGTACCCACCACTACCGTCACCGTCGGAACTCCAACCGTAGGTGCTCCGCAATGAAGGTTCGCACGTTTGCGGCGATCATCGTCATGATTCCCATGCTGGCTTTTGGACAGTCGATCGGGACTATCAACGGTCCATCGCTGGGATACGTCTTCGATACAAATGCCGGTAGCGTTCGGCCGCTGACGGGCATTGCGGGCAGCGCGACAATTGGTGGCACGCTCAATCTCGGTTATGCGATCACCAGCGCGATTTCTTTGCCCGACGAACGGTACATTCTGGCGGCAACGCAGGAAGGTTCAAACCTGGTAACTGCAAATCTGAGTGTGGATCCTCCATTAACGAGAATCGTTCCAGGTGCTTCCAATTCATCGGACATTTCGCTGAGTCCGAATGGAAGAGCGGCGGCAATTTCCGTTCCAGGAGGGAACCTGATTCAGGTGGTCACAGGACTGCCGGACAAGCCCGAGGTCACGCTGGAAATCTCCACCAGCGCGTTGCCGGCGGCGCAGCCGCATCGTGCCATCGTCAATGACGATTCGTCCGTTCTGCTGGTGAGTTTCATGGATAACGGCCGCGAGAATATTTATCGGTGGAACGGGACGGAGGGATTTCGCTTTCTCGCGTCAACCGCCCAGCTGGGCGGGATGATGTTTCTCGGACAGTCCGATGCGATCTTTGCGGATCGAGACTCCAACGAAGTTTTCGCCGCTCGCGATGTGAACCGGGCATCCATCACACAGTTTATTGCCGGACCCGAAGATGGCGTCTCGAATCCCATCGCAATTGCGGCTTCCGGTAAATCTGGATTCTATGTGGCAAACGCCGGATCGAATTCGATATTGATCTTCGATAATTTGGGAAGTTTGCTTCGAAGCGAAGCCTGCAGCTGCACCATTTCCGGATTGTTTCGTCAGGGATCGCATGCTTTCCGGCTGACTGATGCGCTAAATCAAACCATTTACATCTTCGAGGACAACGGCGTAGAAAGCCGGATCCTGTTTGTGCCTCCGGTACCGAGTACTCCATCCGCTTTGTGAGAGTTCTTCGCGCAATCACTGGCGTTGTAATGGTGATGGCTTGCAGCGCATCCCTGCTGTCTCAGACGCTGAAGAAAGAGAAGGTCAATGGTCGCGAAGCTGTTGCCGGAGAGGTCATTGTCCGCTTCAAGCCGTCATCCGCGTTGTCCGCGAGATCTGCCGGCGCTTTCGATTCCACCATCAGTTCCGCACGGGAATTGGGCAAAACCGGAGCGATTTTGCTGCACTCCGATGGCCGCAGCTCTGCCGATTTGCTAAGAGCCTATGCCTCACGTTCGGATGTCGAATACGCCGAGCCGAACTATATCTGGCACAAATCGGATATCCCGAGCGATCCGTCCTTTGCGCAGCAGTGGTATTTACGCAACACCGGTCAGTCGGTTGGAGGGCAGCTCGGAATCGCGAACGTGGATATTCACGCGGTTCCGGCATGGGACATTACCCTGGGGACACGCGACGTGGTTGTGGGCGTGATCGACAGCGGTGTCGATTACAACCACCCGGATCTCATTGCAAATTTGTGGACCGCGCCATTTAGTTTCAGCGTAAACGTCAAGGGTCAATCGATCACTTGCGCTGCCGGCACGCATGGATTCAACACGATCAACGAGAGCTGTGACCCGCTTGACGATGAAGGCCACGGAACTGCTGTTTCCGGAATCATAGGTGCGGCCGGCAATAACGCCATTGGTATCGCTGGAATAAGCAGAATCACGACCATCCTGCCGTTGAAGTTTCTGGATTCCACCGGTAGCGGATCGACATCGAACGCCGTCGAGGCCATCGAGTTTGCCATCCAACTGAAATTGACCATTGGGTTGAATATTCGAGTGCTGAATGCCAGCTGGGGCTCCAATGGCTTCAGCCAGGCCCTGTTGGATGAGATTAACGCGGCGAACTCCAACGATATGCTCATTGCCGCAGCCGCCGGAAATGAGACCGCCAATAATGACGCTGTTCCTTCTTACCCTGCGAACTACACCGCACCCAATGTCATCTCCGTCGCGGCAACCGACAACAGAGACGGCCTGGCGTCGTTCTCCAACTTTGGCGCTGCCACCGTGCATCTCGGTGCACCGGGTGTCGCCATTGAAACCACGTTGCGGTCCGGACAGTACGGTCTCGTTGACGGAACCTCCGCAGCGGTCCCGATGGTTGCAGGGGCTGCCGCCCTAGTCCTTGCGGCGTGTCCCATTCCAACTGCAACGCTGAAAGCAACTTTGCTCGGCACGGTAAATCCCGTCAATTCTCTTTCGGGAAGAACAATCACCGGAGGCCGGCTGAATGTTGGAGCGGCAATTGGCGCGTGCACGGGAATAACCTCGCCGTCATTCAATTTAAGCGCGGACAGCAATCTGCACATTGTCGGACCTTCAAGCACTCAGACCATCAACATCCAGATCACTCCAATCGGTGGATTCACCGCAGGAGTCCACTTCACGGCAGGCAATCTTCCGACCGGTGTGGCAGCCAGTTTTTCGAATGATAATGTCGCGGGAGCAAACTCTTCGACGTTGACCCTCACCGCGGGGTCGTTCAATTCCTCTTTTGGTCAGAATTCAATCAAAGTGACCGGAACGAGTGGTTCAATTATTCAAGTGATCAACATTCCGATCCTCTTGATTGAGAAATTCTTTCCCGGACAAAAAGTAAATGGCACGTTGAATAGCAGTTCTGTCCGATCTCCTGAAAATCCGGGTTCATTTGCGAATTTCGGACAGCTGGCATTGACCACGACGACTTCAGTGTCGATCAACATGCGCTCCACCGAAATTGATCCGTTTCTCTATTTGAGAGCAAATGACGGCACGGTACTGAACTTCGATGACGATAGCGGTGGAGGACTGAATGCCAGGATTGGCCCCGTGATATTGCCGCCAGGTATATATCAGATCGAGGCAACCTCGGCCGATGAAAACGATATAGGAAGCTATACCCTTTCCTTGAATTTGCCCTCTTTGGACAGCATTACGCCGAACTCGGTAAGAGCTGGAACGTCTGTCAATGTAACGCTAAAAGGGGATCGATTCCTCCCGCCCGCCACGATTTCCAATGCAAACTTTACGGTGTCGAACCTGACGGTCGCCGATCCGCAAACGATTACGGCGATCTTTTCTGCGGCTAAGACAACGGTAACCGGAGTTCGTAATATTGACGTATTCACTTCGGAAGGCCACAGCAATTCACTTCCATTCAGCATTACTCCCGCGTTCCCGGAACTTACTGCGATAACACCCGTACTTGGAATTCCAGGGACTACAGCCCCCGCACGACTGGACGGCTTTGGGTTCACCTCCGGCATGACCATCAATACGGACGGCGACATCGCTGTGACGATTTCGAACAACGTCGATACGTTTGCGAATCTGCAGTTGACGATTTCAGCGAACGCCGCTCTTGGGCCACACTCGATCAGTTTTACGACCGCTTTGGGCACGAGCAACACTCTGACGTTCACCGTAATCAATCAGCCCCCGGTTATTACCAGCATCACTCCCAACTCCGGGATTGTCGGCGCCTTCTTTAGCGTTACCGTCACCGGAAATAATTTCGTCAGTCCTCTGGTCTTTAATGTCGGTGGTGGAGTTACTTTCGGCACGCCGACGGTAACTCCGACTCAAGTCACAACTACATTTCAAATTAGTGCATCTGCCACCCTGGGGCCGCGCGATTTCACGATTTCTTCCGCGGCGGGAGTAAGTGCACCGGTGACATTTACGGTGCTTCCTGTTCCAGTGGTATTGGTCTCGATTACCCCTAACACCGTTGGGCAAGGTTCCACACTGGATGTCAATCTTTTCGGTTCAGGGTTTCAGTCTCCAATGGCGGTTGATGCCGGGCCTGGAATACTTGCCACCAACCTGGTAATCAATAGTGCAACTTCAGCCAAAGTAACCTTGGCCATTTCGGCAACGGCCGCAATGGGACCGCGAGATTTCACCCTGACGACAATTGCCAATACCAGCGCTCCGAAGACTCTGACCGTTATCGCTCCGTTTTCCGACATGACAATCAGTGTGAGCCGCGATCCGGCAGGATTCGGTGTGGGATTCAACGAAACATATTCCATCGTAATCACAAACGCCGGATCCGTTGCGACAACTGCCCCTACGACGTTGACCTACGATTTCACTGCAGGAGTTGGAGCGTTTGCGAGCGGATCCGGTACCGGATTTACATGCACATCGACAACTTCATCCCGGGCCGTTTGTACGCATGCATCGAGCATCGAGCCCGGTGGTCAGAGAAATCTGACATTGACTGTTACTCCGATAACAAACAACACCACGACGAATCTCGCAAATTTCACGGTTGCGACAACCGGAGACAACGGTACTGCCAATAATTCCGTTTCGGATTCGACTCCGGTCAAGATACTGCCGCGCCTCACTCTGGCGGTGAATCCATCCGGAGGAATCGGAGTCCAGCAAACCGCGACCTTGACGACGACAACTTCTTTTCCTCATAACTTGTCGGGCACGATCACGCTCGGGTTTGTGTCCAATACGACGGTGCCCGCGAACGACCCGGCCATCCAATTCGCCGCCGGAGGCAGGCAGCTTGCGATTACGCTGGCGGCAAACTCCACTCAGCTCTTGATTGCGGGTGGCACGTCGTCCATGGCGTTCCAGGATGGAACTGTTGCCGGTACTCTGACTCTGAGTGCGACATTGCAATCTCCGGGGACGGTTCAACCTTCTGCCATTACACCCGTGAATATTGTGATCAGCCCGGCTGTACCGACGATTCAAAGCGTCGCGAAAGATACGCAATCCGGATTTGCATTTGTCATCACATTGATATCGGATACCCGCGAGATCAGTTCTGTGACATTTGCATTCAGCACACCGGCAAGCACCTTCTTCAAGTCCAGCTTCGGAGTACTTTGATCGTTCTAGGAATCGTGTTAAATGCTGTCATTTTTTGTTATGTGTTTTGTCTTATAATT
>JBGPBY010000153.1:0-13756 GCA_041481485.1 Terriglobia bacterium | reverse complement strand
TGCCCCCCCAACAATACCTTTTGTTTTTATACCAGCCCCACCCTAAAAACCCGGCCCGGCCAACCCCCCCCCCATACTGTGGGCCGCCGTCTCAGATTTCATACTGACCCACCGTTCGCGCCTGCCACTCTTTGCAGTTCAGCTGTGTTTGCGGATGTTTCACACTGGCTGAACGATGCCGCAGCATCAAGAGACTGCAAAATATCTCAACTTCGAATTCGCTGTTCACCAGGTAGCAAGCGGCATCGTGGATACCAACAAATGCGGGGGGACAAGTCTCGATGCGGGAGATGGTGCTGTTTACACTTCTTCTGCCATTTCTGTTCGGCGTCATTATCCGCGCTCAAGGTGCCCCACAAGGCACCACGAAGTTGACGGGGAAGATCGTGGATCCCACGGGGGCCGCCATGGCCGATGTCGATGTTCTACTGACGGCGGGCGTGGGACCAGCGGCAAGTGTGATTGCATCCGGCAAGACCAGCAGCCAGGGTGATTTTGAGCTGAACGTGATCACGGGCACTTATCAATTGGTTGTCAAGGTTCCAGACTTCAAAGAAGTCCGGCAAGCGATTCGCGTGACTGAAGATATGCCTCCGTTGAGTCTCACGATGTCCCTGGCTCTGAGCACCACCGTCGAAGTGAACAGCGATAACGAAGAATTGAGCGTGGATCCCAACTCCAGCCTCAATACCGATGTCATCACGGGCGATGCACTGCTGGAATTACCGGACAATGAAGACGATCTTCTGGCCTACCTCACGCAGCTGGCTCGACAAAAGGGGGGAGACGGCGATGTGACGCTTTCGGTGGATGGCTTCACCGGCGGGAATCTTCCTCCACTCGCGCAGATCGCGGAGATCCGCATCGTAAACAGTTCGTTCACCGCCGATGGCTCCAATGGCCCGCGGATTGAAATTGTAACGAAGGCGGGATCGGGAAAGTGGGCCGCCACCATGAACGCTTCTTTCAATGACGAGTCGTTGAATGCGGCGAATCACCTCACGACGGGGAAGCGCCCGAAATCTCAGAACCGCAATCTTTCGATTTCCTCCAGTGGTCCGCTCATTCCCGGAAAGCTGAGTCTGAACTCCACCGTCTCAACGCGGTCGACAGAAAATGGCGGCAGCGATTTGCGCGCGGTCACACCTGGCGGACTTGTTTCGAATGGAATTACCAGCCTCACCGGCGGGCGCACTATCAGCCTGCAGCCACGCCTGCAGCTGAACAAGACTCACAACATCACGGGATCGTTTCAATATCAGACAACGAATTCCGAAAACAGCGGCGTGGGCGGCCTGACTCTTCCGGAGCGGGCCGCAAACAATGAGAATCGAAGCTGGCAGCTTCAGTTGAGCGATCGTATGACCAGGGGCAAGGTTGTCGATACGCTGAGATTCCAGGCGCAGAACAATCTTGCTCAAAATGTTCCAGTCACTGCGTCGGGCTTCACCACTAACGTGACGGGCGCATTCAACGGTGGTGCCGCGCCAAACCAGACGCACAGCCTGACTGAGAATTTCACGTTGTCGAACACCATGCAGTGGCAGGCCAGTCCGAAACTGGCTTTCAGCGCCATAGCGTTTGAGCTGCAGTATCATCGTTCCGCAAGCAACAACAAAAACAACTACAACGGCACGTATACCTTCGCCAGTCTGTACGATTACTGCGCCATGCTCACTCCGGCTTTCAGCGGATCACAATGCCAGATCGAACTCCAGAAGCGGATTGAACTGCAGACGATTGCTGAGGCCAACGGTCAATTCCTTGATATCACTCCGCAGTCGCCCACCACCTTTACTCAGACGTCCGGTCCCTCGGAGATCAAAGTAAGTCAGGCAGAACTTGCCCTCTGGGTGCAGGGCGACTGGAGACTTTCGCCGAAGGCGAACGTTTCATTCGGACTGCGATACCAGATCCAACAGCATTTTAAGGACTATAACAATCTGGCTCCGGTTGCCGGCCTCTCGTATCAACTCCGGAGCAAGGGCAACTGGAAAACAATCGTTCGCGCTGGGGTGAAGATGACCGACGGCGTGTTTTCAATGGCGAGCTATCAGCAGTTCAGACAATCGGGGTTCACTTCAGGGCAGCGCAGCGTCACGATACAGAGCCCAGGCTATCCCGACCCGACATTGTCCGGAACGGTCAGTCCTTCGAACATCTCCACAATCTCGACGCGAATTCTCGCGAAGGATGCGGTGCAACCGTATGGGGTCAATTCGACCTTTGCCTGGGAGCAATCCATGCCTAAGGGGATGACAGTCAGCGTGAACTACAGCATCAGCCGTGGCTTCAGGCAGAACCGGAACATCAATATCAATGCGCCATGGCCGGGGACGGCACTACCGGAAGATCTGTTCGATGCGCTGAACTCCAGGGATCCGGCGAAGAAGAGCGCGGCAAGAGCAATTCTCGATACGATGCGGCCGTTTTTTCCATTGAGCACTGGAACGATTTTGGAAACGCAATCTGTCGGCAAGTCGCTGACGAATACCGTCAGCCTTTCGTACCGGGTAAACAACTACAGTTTCATGGGGAACCGCTTCCGCATTTCCGCCTCGATGACCTACACGGCGGTTCGCGGAAAAGACGACAGCCAGTTTCAAAATGTCTATGACCGCATGGCGGACTACGCCCGCAACAGTGCCACAG
The DNA here is from genome assembly GCA_041481485.1 of Terriglobia bacterium. Lineage (GTDB taxonomy): Bacteria > Acidobacteriota > Terriglobia > 20CM-2-55-15 > 20CM-2-55-15 > JBGPBY01. The sequence goes on along the minus strand of JBGPBY010000153.1, from coordinate 11,104 downwards.
GATCGAGACTCAGCGGCACGCTGACATTAAACATCCCCAAACGAGTGACGCTGGCATTGAGCAGTCTTGGCTGGAATTCGGGGAGGCCCTACAGCATCACGACCGGCACGGACTTGAATGGAGACTCTGCAAATCTGGACCGGCTTGAAGGATTCGCACGAAATGGAGCGACTGGGCCCGGCAATTTCGCGCTTCCCAGCGTGCGGCTGACCAGGATATTTGTCCTGTCGGTTCCCAGGCCCACGGCATCTCCATCGATAACAAAACTTGTAGCCTCATTTGCGGAGCCGGAGCCGCAGCGCGGGAGCGCCGTCGGCGGGTTTGTCGGCGGTGGAAGCAATGGCGGCAATGCATCCGGAAATCCGAATCGCACACCGCCCGGAGCGCGAACCGCAACATTCGCCATCACGGCGACAAATATTTTCAACAGTTCCGTAAGAACCAACATCAGTGGCGTGCTGAGTTCTCCTTTGTTTGGACAGGTCACAGGAGGTAGCCCGGGACGCAAGGTTCAGCTCGGTTTGAGTATGAAGTTGTTTTAACGCATTCGATTTGGGTGTGTCCGGTTTCTGGTTGGCCCGGGCGCATTCCAGTCCCGGGAATGGAAGCGGAGATGATCCTCCCCTGGTTTCTGCTTTCCATTCCCGGTTTTTCATTTAGGGCTGTGATTCCGGAAATGGCCCCACGCCATACTGAAAAAGGCCCGGCCACAATACGGACTTCACCTGATGTGACGTCCAAGTCGAACAATCTACTCTCATTCTAATAGAGGGATGGCGGCTAAATATTCGTTGAGCCAACGGAACCGCCTGCGGTTATCAGCAATAAATAAGAAGGAGGACAAGTATATGAGGCATCCGAAAAGCTTGCAGGTTGCTGTAGCAATCTGGCTTGCAGCACTTGCCGTGATGGTGGTCATGACTGTTTCACATGCCGCGGCTGCTCAACATGAAACCAAGGGAGTTACCAGAAGCACATCCACTACCGTCAAGGCGACCATCATTGCCATCGACAAGGAACATCGTATCGTGACGTTGCGAGGGCCCCAGGGCAATGACACGATTATGCACGCAGACAGCAAGGTACAACGCTTCAACGAATTGAAAATTGGCGATGTCGTTTCTGCAACATACACGGAGTCTGTGGCTCTGAATGTGCGGAAGCCCGGCACTCCGCCACCGCCGGAATTGAAGGACAGTGTTGTTCGCGATCCAAACAAACTGGCTGCGACGGTAACTCAACAAAGCACTGTCAGTGTGAAGATCACGGGGATCGACATGAACGTGCCGTCGGTTACAGCGAAGGGGCCGCAGGGCAACTCCTATACCTTCAAGGTAAAGGATAAAAACAATCTCAAAGAATTCCAGGTGGGCGACAACGTTGACATCACCTATACCGAGGCATTGCTGACTCACGTCGAACCGGCGAAATAGCAATCTGTCAATTGCGATTCACCGTTCGGATGTCGGCGTGAAAGAGGGAACTCGCTTCCTCCGAATTTGCTGCAATGCGCATGCTGTGGACCAACACCGCCCTCACCGGTTTCCTCGCGATTGCAAGCTGCGGTGGCACGGCGGTGGCGCAAGACCTCGAACCACGCTCATATTCGGCCTCCCCCATTGGCGCCAACTTCGTTGTCGCCGGTGGGGGACACTCGAGTGGCGATGTGCTCTTCGATCCAACGTTGCCGGTGACGGATGCGCACGCAACCGTCATTGCTCCCGTTATTGGCGGCGGCACTACATTTAACTTTTTTGGCCGCACGGCGCTCGTCGTTGGGGCTCTTTCGTACGCCTGGGCAAAGGCTACCGGTAACATCGGCGAGCAGGCGGCAAGCATCTCCCGCTCAGGCCTTGCAGATCCCCGCTTTAAATTCTCGGTCAACTTTGTAGGCGGGCGCGCGATGACACTAAGTGAGTTCAAGAAGAAGCCTCATCCCACTATCGTCGGCGCCAGCGTTACTGTGATTGCCCCATTAGGTCAATACGATCCCGAAAAACTGATCAACCTGGGATCCAATCGCTGGTCCTTTAAGCCTGAAGCGGGTGTCTCACACCGCGTACGAAAATGGACGATCGAGGAGTACGCCGGGGCCTGGTTGTTCACCGCGAACCATCAGTTTTTCCCAGGATCTTCAGTTCGCAGCCAAAATGCCGTCTTCACTTTCCAGGCCCATGCGAGCTACACATTCAAGCCGCAGCTTTGGGCCGCGTTTGACTGGACGTGGTATACCGGAGGAATCACGAGAGTGGACGGCGTCGAAAATGGGATCATTCATCAAAATACACGAGGCGGCGTTACTTTTTCTTTTCCTCTGGTTCCGAATCAATCGCTCAAGGTTGCATTCAATAAGGGCGTCACCACTCGGATCGGAGCCGATTTCACAACCATCAGTGCCGCCTGGCAATTGTCGTGGTTCAGCCGCCAGCCTCCTGCCGCGAAGCCTCCGGGGCCATGAAGGAGGAGCAATAATCAATATTCAATTCTCAACCGGTTGAGAATTGAATATTGATTATTGATTATTGCTGCGCACAACATCACAGACCGCGTCTACAATGCCGCAGGAGGGGACTCATGAAGACTGCTGACATTCAGACGCACGACGAGACGCAAGGAGATCGGTGGATGGTTTCGGCCGGTCGCATCGTTTCCGTCCTGCCAGTTCTTGTCGTTCTGATCAGTTCCCGATGGAAGCTGACGGAGAATCCCACTTATGTGCGGGAATGGGGCCGAATCGGCTGGAATGTTAAAGATCTTCCGTTCATCGCATCTCTCCAGCTCGGTGCGATTCTGTTGTACGTGATTCCGCGTACTTCCATTCTCGGCGCCGTAATTCTCACCGGATATCTTGGCGGTGCGATCGCCTCATATGTTCGTATCGGCGCACTGTATCCGCCACTTGTTCCGCTGACGACGGCGCTGCTCGCCTGGCTGGGAATCTACTTACGCGATAAACGACTTCGAGAATTGCTTCCCATTCGCACAAGAACGCTGAAGTAGTATTTGATTCACCCGTTATCCGGTTGACTCTCCCATGACGCCATCACACAATTTGCCCACACGTCGAATCAACGGGAGTAAAACCCATGTTCAAGAAAAACAAGTCCGATTCCGAAGATTTCAGCGGATTTCTTTCGGATGAAACGAGCATGTCCGGGGATCTCCAGTTTTCGGGCACGTTGCATCTGAACGGAAAATTCCATGGGTCGATTTCAACAGCCGACATTTTGATCATCGGGGAGAAGGCGATTGTCGAAGCCGATATTAAAGCTGGAGAGGTTCAGGTATGCGGCAAGGTCATCGGCAATATCGAAAGCGCCCGGCACGTCAAAATCACAAATACGGGACATGTTCGAGGAGACATTCGCACTCCGCAATTCGTTATCGACATGGGCGGTAAATTTGAAGGCACGAGTTCAACCGCAGCAACTACTGAAGAGATTTCGGGTCCCCGGGAGAGTTTATGGGAGCCCGGTAAATCGACCGGCCAAATCGCTCAGACAACCACGTAAATTCCATCTGATCGACTCGACTTTTTCGTACTAGCTCCCGCGAGGCAGATAGGCGCGCGGGTTCGTGGGTCTGTCGTTCAACCGCACTTCGTAGTGGAGGTGCGGTCCGGTTGTACGGCCCGTCATACCTACCCAACCGATGACCTGACTCTTCGTTACTAATTGACCGGAGTGGACGGCAAAACCCCTGAGGTGACCATAGCGGGTCGTCAGACCATTGCCATGATCGATCACAATGAGATTGCCGTAATCCCCTTCGCGCTGGGCTACCCTTACAATTCCGGCGGCCGATGATTTGACCGGACTTCCCACGGACGCCACGATATCGAGTCCCAGGTGAACTTCTGCGGTGCTGTCAAATGGATCGAGCCGGGTCCCGAAGGGGCTGGCAATGGGTCCGTGGACCGGCCAGATGTTGGGAGTAACCGAGGCGGTGTCTAGGTGCTTGCCGATCAGTTGGTCCAGCAGATTGTATTGGCTCTCCAGTCCCTCTGCACGATCACGAAGAATATTGAGGTTCGCGTTCAAATCAGTGCCTTCCTGCAGCTGAGATGTGGTGATGTCCGCCCGCGATCCACCTTCCGGTTTGGTATTCACCTTACGGGATTGGCTGAACGCCGGGTCGTTCTCGATGACTTTAGTTAGCTTCTCCGACAGCGTCTCCAGATCGGTGATTTTTGAACTGAGCTTGGATGTCGTTATCTGGAAGTTCGTGGTCTTAACCTTCAGATCGGTATTTTCAGCCTCGAGCTTTTCGTAGTCCGAAGCCACGAACGCCATATGCGCATAACTGAAACTCAGAGCGACAGCTGTTAAGCATGAAACGCCGCCGATGACAGCCAGGGCATGAAGTGCCCTCTGGGTTATCTTGAGCTTATGTAACCGGTTGCTCGCGTCTGGAACAATGATGCAAGTATAGAATCGTCTGGCCATTGGGTACCTCCAGCTTAAGCAGGCTCTCCGGGTGGAGCCGAAGTCCTCTCGATCCAACAATAACTAACTGATTAGAGAGGACTTAATTGCGCAAATTCTTTACGTGACGGGTTGATCGTAAGCTGGTGACATATCGGGGGCAACCGCAAATTCCCCGCGCCGGTTTTCTGATTTCACGCTTGGAATGCGAGCGCAGAAGCAAAATTGCGGTGAAATTTTGATAGGAGTCGCCGAACCTTTGTCGAAAGGAATATAGGCGAAACGGAAGTGCCTCAATATGGGGCTACTTCTTTCCGACGTTGAAGCTGTCATCGGGCGGGCTTTCGCTTATACTTCCAGCATTTGGGAGTCGTTAGCTCTGCCAACCGTAGCGCGGATTTTCATGTCTGTACCTGTCGAAATGACGATGGCCGCTCCTGAAGAGACCGAATTGATTGCCCGGGCCAAACAAGGGGATGTGGATGCCTTTTGTCTGCTGGTGTCAGGACATCGCAGATCCATGCACGTTCTGGCACTGAGATTTTGCGGCAACCATCACGATGCCGAGGACTTGTCTCAGGAGGTTTTTCTGAACGCCTATCGTGCAATCCGCAGGTTTCGGGGAGACTCGTCGTTTCACACGTGGCTGCGCAGGATCATGGTGAATTCGTTTCTGAGCCACAAACGAAAGAAGGAATTGCCCCGATCCGGGGATGTGACCGACGGCCCGGGTTTTGCGATCGCCGGATCGGACCGCACGGCCTTCAACAACGTCATGGTTCAACAGATCCTGCAGCGTCTTGAAGAAATTCCGGCGCGGCAGCGGCTCATGTTCGTAATGAAGCATCAGGAGGGTCTCACCTGTGAAGAGATCGCCGCATACTTCGGAACCACCGTAGGTACGATCAAGAAAACACTCTTTCGTGTGGTGGATAAACTGCGCCAGGAATTTCATTCGCCGGGGATGACGATTAGAGAGGGAAGGAATGCACGACTGTCAGAGATTCCGTGAAGACTGGACTGCTGAACCGACAGAAGCCGTTGCCGATTGCGCGGAGTGCCGGGCCTTCTGTGAAGAAGCCAATACGATACTCCAGGCGACCGCGGCTCCGGTTCAACAGGCAGGAGAGCTATCGGACGCATACTGGAATGGGTTCGATGCGCGCCTGCGGCATAAACTTGTCCTGGAAAACTCATCGAGAATTTCAGCCGCTCGTTGGCGATGGACACTGGCAGCCGCGGCGGCAGTGCTTGCGCTTGCCGTCAGCTGGGGAACTCTGCGCAATTCTCAATTCGTTTCCGAACAGCCAAAACAGGAGCGCGTCGAATTCAATGATGATCACATTCAGGGGCTCGATCCCATGGTGGTGACGTTTCTTGGCCAGTCGGAAATGTTCCTGCGTAGTTTCACGAAGATTGAGCCGCTGGATGTGGAAGACCTTGCCGATGCTCGCGCACAGGCCAGACAGCAGCTGATGGAAACCGCGAGACAGAGAAAGATGGCGGCGAACTTTGCTCCCGTCCGGATCACACTCGACGAGTATGAAGGTGTCCTCAGGGATATAAAGAACCTCGATTCTTCCGAAGACCTTACCGATATTCAGAAGCGCATCAAGCGCAACGGGCTTATCGCCAATCTTAAGGCTTATCAGCCGCGTATGACGCTGCTGAGCCTGCGGTGACAGGAGTGGAAAAGTGAACACCATGAAACGGAATTCATTCGCGCTGAGTCTGATCCTGGCGATCGGCGTCATCGACATCCATGTTCAATCCGCGGGCGCTCAAACTGTTCCGTTGAATACCGCAGCCCGGCAGATGTTTATGGAGGGGCGGGACCTGTTCGATGACGGAAAATTTGTGGAAGCCGAAAAGAAATTTCGTGATGCGCTGGCGAAATACCCAAAAGCAGACAAAGCCGATCAAACCGCTTACTATCGGATTAAGTAACTTGTGAAACTCGGGCGCGTTCAGGATGTCCGCGCCGAAATGGACAACTTCCGCAGGGATTATCCGACATCCAAGTGGAATGAGGATCTTCGGGAAATTACGATCGAGATGGACCCCGACGACAAATTGAATCGTCAGCGCGCTTTATCTCAGGCGCTGGGCGCGACGGATCTGCCTCGGAACGCCAGTACGCAGGCCGTGCAGCTGCGCGTGTTGATTCAGATGAACCCGGAGAGCGGAATTGCGAGCGCCAGAGAACTTCTGAAGCGCGATCCATCGGATCCGGCGGTCATTGCCAATCTGGGTGCGATTTATCTCTGCAAATCGCCTCAGGCTCTGCCGTTCCTGATGGACCTCTCCATGAGCGCCGCCGCCAATCCAAATGTGCGTGAGAATGCGTTCTTCTGGGCAAGCCGTAAGAATCCCGACAAAGAGCAGGTTGCTCAGGACCTGATGGACCGGCTGATGAAGACGGGAAACGAAGCGCTCGTGAGCGAAGCGCTTTTCCGTATGACATTCGGAGAACATCGAGAAGTTCTGGACCACATTGTCCTGAGTTCGAATCCGAATAAATTCTCCGCGATCGAAAAGATCTATCGTGGAGGGAGCATCACACTGCGCAGCGATTTGGTCGAAAGAGTGGCCAAGCTTTCGGATCCCCAGGCTTTCAAATTCGTCATGAATGTTGCCCAGAATGACAAGGATCTTGCCGTCAGGAATGCAGCGATCCAGGCGCTGGAGAATCGCAACGATCCGTCGGATGTGAAGTCGATCGAGACCTGGCTGAAGGGATTGCCGACAATTTCAGCGACCACGCCGGCGCCAGGAATTCGCGGCGCCGCTCCTGCAGCACCACGTAAATTCTCGGAATGAGAACACTGACCCTGCTGCTTTTTCCGGAACAGAATATTGCGCCGGGTGTCTAATGGACACATGAAGAGTGCTCCGATTGTCATTTCGGCGTGCCTCTTGAATCTTGCGCTGCCGCTCGACAGCGCTCCCCACGCCATGCCGGCCGCGGCACAACAAGCGGTATCGGATGACGCGAATGAACCCTTTGCGTTGAATATTGGAGTTCGCCTTGTCGAAGTCCCGGTAACCGTACGATCTCCCGGTGGCAAGATGTCTATCGACAACCTTCAGCGGTCGAATTTTGAAGTTTTCGAAGACGGCCTGGCTCAGGAAATCACGCTGTTCAAGCACGAAGACACGCCACTCCGCATCGGTCTTGTGTTCAGGGTTGGCAACATGCCGGAACGAAAGGAACGCGTTGAAAGTGCCGCATCGTCTTTCATTCGAGAGAGCAACCCGAACAACAAAACCTTCATTCTGGATTTTGATTCGGCGGCATATTACCGGCGCACACAGTTTAACCAGGGCATTTCCGACATGGTTGAATCGTTTGTGGACATTCCAGTAGGGCCAGGCCGGAATGCAGAGACTCAGGTAAATTTAAAAAAGGCTGTGCTCGTCATTGCCAGCGTCGATGGCAATGACAGCGCGCTCGCAGGTAACGGAATCAGTTCCCTTTTGAATTACCTGAAGGAGTCCAACAACATTACGGTCTATGCCGTCGGGCTGCAGGTGGAAAACGGCAAGCCCGCGTCGAAAGCGGTCCGGGAAGGTTTCACTCAGGTTGCGGAAAAGACGGGCGGCGAAGCATACTTCCCGGACTCTGTGGATGAACTCCGCGATATCTTCCAGCGGATCGCGCACGATCTCCGCAATCGTTACACATTGGGCTATTCGCCAAAAAATACGAAGACAGATGGCACATGGAGAGTCATTCGTGTGTCTGTCCTAGGGACTTCCTCGGAGCCACGACCAGTCGTTCGAGCAAAACAGGGATATGCCGCTCCGGTAGAGTGACGCTCCCGTCAAACGTGTAACGCGATTCCGATTCCAAACGAACCGGCGATATCTTGCAACTGTAGGCGCGGTCTATGACCGCGCACGATGTGAAGGAATACGGTTCCGACTGTAGGGGCGGTCTATGACCGCCCCTACAGTCGGAACCGCATTCCCTTACAAATTTCTGTTTCAGGTATGGATTGTGCGCGGTCATAGACCGCGCCTACAGTTGCGATCCCGCACATGGTCCGCCCACCCTGCAGTTTTCGGGGAAAACATTTGGGATGTGGTATCGTCCGGCCACATCGGCAAAGTACAATCTAAAGTCGATTCCGTGCCGTCAGCGCGGTTATCCAGAACTTCAATCAAAACGAGGAGACACGATGAGAATCACAAGACGAATTCCGATTGTGCTGTTGACGGTGGTCTGGCTGGCGGCGTCGCTTTCGATTCGTGCAGCGCAACAGGGAACAGCCACACCGGCTCAGTCTGTTGCGGGCATCGTGCCGACCGATCCGGAGGTGACGATTGGCAAGTTCGATAATGGCCTGCGTTATTACATCCGCGCCAATAAGAAGCCGGAGAAGCGCGCGGAACTTCGTCTGGTGGTGAAGGCTGGATCGATTCTTGAAGAGGACGACCAGCAGGGGCTGGCGCATTTCGTCGAGCATATGGCGTTTAACGGAACATCTCATTTTCCAAAGGACGCTATCGTTTCGTTCATTGAATCTCTCGGAATGCGGTTTGGCGCGGACTTAAACGCTTCGACCGGTTTCGACGAGACCACCTACATGTTGACTGTGCCCACGGACAAAGCCGATGTTCTCGATAAGTCGTTTCTGGTTTTGGAGGACTGGGCGCACAACGTGACATTCGATCCCACTGAAATCGATAAGGAACGCGGGGTCGTGACGGAGGAATGGCGTCAGCGGCGCGGCGCAGGAGCTCGATTGACAGACAGGTTGTTTCCGATCCTGCTTCAGGGTTCCCGTTATGCGGAACGAATTCCGATTGGAAAGACAGAAGTCATCCAGGGTTTCAAACCGGAACGCCTCAAAAAGTTTTACTCGGATTGGTACCGCCCCGATCTCATGGCAGTTGTCGCAGTGGGCGACTTCGACAAGGCCGCCATCCTGAACATGATTCAGACCCACTTTGCGTCAATTCCGGCCGCCCCGGTTCCACGGTTGCGACCGGCGTATGACGTTCCAGACCACCCCGGAACGATTTACGCGATTCTCACCGATAAGGAACTGACTTCGGCGAGCGTTGAAGTGGACAACCTCCTTCCCGCCCGCCAGCAAGGGAGCCTCTCCGAGTACCGGCAGAAGATCGTTGATCGTTTGTTCTCCGGCATGTTGAATGCGCGGTTTTCCGAAATCACCCAGAAGCCGAATGCGCCATTCATCGGCGCGGGCGCCGGGCGCGGCACTTTCATTGCGCGCAACAAGGATGAAGCGTCCCTGAGCGCCGAAGTCAAAGAGGATGGCATTGAACGCGGAATGGAGGGAATGTTTGCCGAAGCGGAGCGCGTGTCTCGTTTCGGCTTCACCGCCACGGAACTGGAACGTCTGAAACAATCGATGCTGCGAGGCTATGAGCGCAATGCCATCGAAAGCGTCAATCGTGTATCGTCCAGCAGAGCGTCGGAATACATTCGAAACTTCACGATGAATGAGACGCTTCCCAGCGCAAACGATGAATATGCATTGCAACAACGGCTGCTTCCAGGAATCACTCTCGATGAAATCAACAGGATTGCAAAGGAATGGTTCACCGATCAAAACCGCATGGTTGTCGTTACGGCGCCGGAAAAGCCCGGGCTTGTCATTCCGGATGAAATGAAGCTGGCAGCGGCAATAAAGTCGGGTCTGTCCATGGATCTCAAGCCGTACGTGGATTCCGTAGCCTCCGCTTCACTTCTCGACGCACTGCCTCAGCCCGGAAAGGTCACGCGCACGACGGCCCGGGAAGCCCTCGGCATCACGGAGTGGGAGTTGTCCAATGGCGTCAAAGTGGTTCTGAAGCCGACGACTTTCAAAGAGGATGAGATTCTTTTTCGCGCCACCAGCCCCGGCGGCACTTCACTGGTGAGCGACAAGGACATGATTCCCGCCGACACGGCAGACATGGTCGTGAGTGCCGGCGGCGTCGGAAAGTTCAATGCGGTGGATTTGGGAAAGGTCCTTACCGGAAAGGTGGCTTCCGCATCTCCCTTCATCAGCGAACTCTTTGAAGGGATCAATGGCGGCAGCTCCCGTAAGGATATCGAAACGATGTTCCAGCTCATTTATCTGCGCTTCACACAGCCGCGCTACGATTCCACGGTATTCGAAGCACAGGCCGAGCAGATGAAGACCATGCTGGCCAACCAGTCGGCGAGCCCTGCGTTTCTGTTTTCGGAAACACTCTCCAAAACAATGTCGCAGGATCATCCGCGGCGATACATCGCCACCCCGGCGATGGTCGATAAGTTTGATCTCGATAAATCAATGGCGATCTATAAAGACCGGTTCGCCGACGCCAGCGACTTCACATTCATTTTCGTGGGAAGCTTTGATCTCGCCACGATGCAGCCGCTGGTGGAGCGCTACCTGGGCAGTCTTCCCTCAATCAATCGAAAGGAAAGCTGGAAAGACCTGGGCGTCACGCCGCCGAAAGGAGTGATCGACAAGACTGTTGAAAAGGGAATTGAACCGTCGAGTACTTCGGCCATCGTGTTCACCGGTGTGTTTGAATTCAACATGGACAATCGTGTTGCGATACGCGCCATGACTCAGATCCTGCAGACACGTTTGCTCAAAGTGATTCGCGAAGAATTGGGCGGTACCTACAGCATCTCGGCCGGGGCGGGCTTTCAGAAAATTCCTCATCCCGAATAC
>JBGPBY010000152.1:0-13818 GCA_041481485.1 Terriglobia bacterium | reverse complement strand
TTTGCTTCGGCCCAAGTGCGTTATGATTGGCGCCTTCCGGAGGAACCCATGAAATCAAGAATGCTCTTCATTGCTGCAACATTCCTGCTTGCCACCTCTGCCGCCGCGCAAAATGCGCCGCAGGATTTCAGCCAGGTTCAAATTAAAACAACAAAGATCAGCGACAAGTTTTACACGCTGGAAGGCCAGGGCGGCATGATCGGAGCTTTGGTCGGTCCTGACGGCGTCTTACTCGTCGATACGCAATACGCGCCGCTGACTCAGAAGATTGTGGCCGCCGTGAAGGCAATCTCCCCAGGCACGATCAGGTTTGTCGTGAACACCCATGTTCATGGCGACCACACGGGAGGAAACGAAAATTTCGCCAAGCTCGGCGCGGTCATTTTTTCGCGCGATCAATTGAGATCACGTCTGGCTAATCCCGGCGGGACGGCTCAACCCGCACCGGCGGCAGCGCTGCCGATGGTGACTTACGACGGCCCCGTCACTCTCCATATGAACGGGGAAGAAATTCAGCTCATCCCGATTCGTGCCGCACACACAGACGGCGATACGCTCGTTCGCTTTCCCGGGCTGGACGTTCTGATGACGGGCGACTATTACCGGTCCATCCAGTATCCCAATATCGATCGTGCGAACGGCGGCACGCTCGACGGCATGCTTGAAGGTCTCGGAGAAACCATCGGAATGGCGGGGCCCGACACGAAAATCATCCCCGGTCATGGTCCGACGGTCAACCGCAACGCGGTAATTGCGCATCGCGACATGATTCTGGTCATCCGCGATCGCGTAGCCCGGTTCATCAAGGACGGGAAGAACGCACAGCAGATCGTGGCCGCCAAGCCGACTGCCGATTACGATTCGAAGATTGAGCAGGTGGGAACCACTGCGGACCGTTTCGTCAATCAGCTCTACGCCGAGCTCGGGGGAAAGTAGAGCCCGCATCGGTCTATGACCGCCCAAATGACAATTGAACAGTGAACATTGAGCATTTCCCCGAAGAAATGTTCATTGTTCAATTGTCATTTGGGGATCACAAGCGAGTTGCCTGAGCGCTTTCCCGCAGCATCAGTTGCACACTCGGTACGGCGAAAACTGTTTCCGGTGGCAAGAGTGTCGATGGAGCGAAGTCGTCATGCAATCGGAGTTGCATCCATCCGACGTCGTGCCATTGGCCAAATTTGTAGCCGATGCGAGAGAAGACTCCGATCGAAGAAAACCCCATGGCTGCGTGCAGTCCAACGCTTGCGGGATTGGGCAGCGTGATTCCGGCATACGCATTGGCGTAGCCCTGTCGGCGTAGGAATTCCAGAAGGGTCGAGTAGAGGGCTCTGCCCACGCCTCGCCGTTGAATCCGAGGATCCAAATAAACAGACACTTCCACCGACCACTGGTAAGCGGGGCGAGAGCGATGGGAGCTTCCGTAGGCATAACCCAGCACTTCACCATTCCATTCAAATACAAGCCACGGATAGCTCGGAAGCACTTCCCGGATTCGGTCGGCAATCACGTCGGTATCCGGAGGGACAAGCTCAAAGGATGTTGCTTCATCCGAAACAAAGGGCGCATAGATGCCTCGAATGGCTGCAGCGTCCGACAACTCAGCGTTGCGAATGATCTTTGTCATCGCTTTTGACTTTGACCTTTCGTGGATTTTCGATCCAGCCGCGGAGCGCCTGTTCCGTCTCTCTCAAAAATCGGAGCGCTTCTTTTCGTTGTGACGGCGTTCGCCGTTCCCACAACGGCACGATATGACTCAGAAACGCATGGTGTGCCGACCGGTAAAGTTTTCTTCCGGGAGGCGTTAATTCGGCATGGAGGCTGCGGCGGTCCCGCGGATGATCGATGCGTCTGACGAGTTTTTTCTTTTCGAGCTGATCGATGACGCCAGTCGTCGTGCTGAGAGTGATCTGCAGGGCTTTGGCAATCTCGTTCATGGTGCACGGCCCCTGAAAATACAAAAGGTGCAGGCAATAGGATTGCGAGACAGTCAGGGTCCCATATAGCCGGCGGTCCAGACTTCGAAACTGGTACAGCTTGGCGATGCTGTTCAATGCTTCGGCGAGGTCAACCAGTTCATCGGCAGGCATGGAGAAATAATACGAGTTACGTATTATACGTGGCAAGTAGTAAGTTCAGTCAGGGAAGGCGGAAATTCACGGGCTCAATCCGGAACAAACAGCGGAGTGGGCATGAAACACAGAATCAGCATGACGAGCCCGATCCACCCCAGATGGTGGTGCCGGCGTTGCAATGGAGCGTAGTTATTGATGGTAATGGGGTGTCCCAATCGGATGATCAACAGCAGCCCCACCCAAACCAGCCAACCGTGCCAAAACCATATTCCGAGCGGCGTGAGAACGATCACCAGCAGCTGAGAGATGCGTTTATGCAACAAAGGAAACAGCGCATAGGTGACATGGCCGCCATCGAGTTGCCCGGCGGGCAGGAGATTCAGGGCGGTGGCAAGCAAGCCGAACCATCCGGCAATGGTGATCGGGTGCCAGTTCAATTCCATTCCCGCGGGCGGAACTTTGCCCATGAGAAAGCTGAGAAGCTTAAATGCAATCGGTTCACCGAAATTCAGGAAACGGGTTCCGGCAACTTCGAATCTGGACAAGCCTAATCCGATCATTAACGCTGGAATCGCGAGCACAAATCCGGCGATGGGGCCGGCGATGCCCACATCCAAAAGCGACCCGCGATCCGGAAACGGGGAACGGATTCGAATGAACGCTCCCATGGAACCCATAGGTGTCGGCGCGGGAATGAAATAAGGCAGGCTCGCGTCGATACCGTAATGAAGACACGTGAGATAGTGACCCATCTCATGGGCCAGGAGGATCGTCATTATGGAAATACTGAACGGAAGTCCGGAAGCCCACTGATTCGGATTTCGGATAACTCCAAGAATATCAAGAAAGAGGTCTTCGCCTATGGTGTTGTTGAATAACTGCATCAACAACGCCCCCACAAGCGAAGTGGACAGGAAGGTCAGGACAAACAGAGCCAGATGGATCCAGGGAAACTTCCCCGCGCGCGGGTACGGGCGCCTCAAAGCGATTGCAAGTCTTTGCCAGGCTTAAATCGAACAGCCTTTCCGGGAGGAATATTCACTTCCGATCCGGTGCGAGGGTTTCGGCCAATACCGGTTTTTCGAGGTTTAACGGAAAAAACTCCGAAGCCGCGCAGCTCGATACGATCGTTACCCTTCAGCGCGTCTTTCATGCAGTTGAATATGGTATCGACCGCTTGTTCGGCCTTGGATTTGCTTACGCCCGTGCGCTCGACAATCTCGTTGACAAGATCCAGTTTGATCACCTGGCTACCTCCTGCTAGTCTCTATTGGGCTGACGTGCTCGTGTAACATTAACATTCTTAACACTATGGACTGGAAATAGGCAATGTCAATTAAAGCAGACTCATGGATTCGCCGGATGTCTGAGGAACACCGGATGATCGAACCATTCAGTCAGAACCAGGTTTCCAAGGGGTCTATCTCCTATGGCCTTTCTTCGTACGGGTATGATTTACGGCTCGCTGACGAGTTCAAAATCTTTGCACCTCCGGCGGGTGAATTGATCAATCCGAAAGCGATCCCTGCGGAATATTACCGGGATTTCCGAGGACCGGAATGCGTTGTTCCCGCAAATGGTTACATCCTGGGAAGGACGCTGGAATACCTGCGGATTCCACGCGACATCCTGACATTGTGCGTGGGTAAATCCACTTACGCCCGCGCGGGCATCCTTGTGAATGTCACGCCCTTTGAGCCGGAATGGGAAGGGTTTGCCACCGTATCGATTGCCAACACCACGCCGGCGCCTGTACGAGTTTTTGCGCATGAAGGACTATGCCAGCTTCTTTTTTTTCAATCGGATGAGCCATGCGAGGTTTCATACAGCGACCGCAAAGGAAAGTACCAGGCGCAACAGAAGATCGAATTCGGCAAAACCCATTGAAGGATTGACGCAGTTTGAAATGGCGACGGCAGCCGACTGTAGGCGCGGTCTATGACCCCGCACAAACATTCGTTTGTGAGTCAATTTGAGGAATCCCAGTTAAAAAATGTGCGCGGGCAAAGACCGCGCCAACAGTGGGCTGCCGTCGCAGATCTCAAACCGCTTAAATGGCCAGACCGCCATCGACTTGAATCACCTGTCCGGTGATGTAATTGGCTTTGTCCGAAAGCAGAAACAGCGCGACATCCGCCATGTTATCCGCTTTTCCGAATCGGCCCAGCGGAATCTGTCCGAGCGCTTTTGCCCGATATTCTTCGTTCAGAACAGCAGTCATGTCGGTTTCGACGAAACCCAGGGCCAAGGCGTTCACGGTGATGTTGGCCTTGGCCATCTCCTTGGCAAGTGCTTTAGTAAAGCCAATCATTCCAGCTTTTGAGGAAGAGTAGTTGACCTGGCCGGGCATGCCGACGATGCCGCTGATGGATGTGATATTGAGAATGGTACCCGACCGTTGCCGCAGCATGGCTCCGACAACGGGTTTACTCAAATTAAACGCTCCCTTGAGGTTGGTATCGATCACATCATCCCAGTCTTTTTCCGACATCATTGCCAGCAGCTTGTCCCGTGTGATGCCTGCGTTGTTGACGAGGATGTCGATCCTTCCGAACCGTTCTTTCACCTGCTTGACGAAATCCTTTGCCTGTTCAAAGTTCGTGACGTCCGTCTGATATCCCGAGATCGTATCTCCTTGAGCCACTTCATCGGCCAGCGCCTTGTTCTGAATATAAGTGAACGCCACCTTTGCTCCTTCAGCCGCGAGGCGCTGGACAATGGCGCGGCCGATCCCACGGCTTCCACCCGTGACAATAGCCACCTTACCTGCAAATGACATAGCCCCTCCAATCGGACGGAGGATTCTACCGCAACACGGCTTCAACTCGAGTCCGATGACTCCAGGGTGTCGTAGTTTAGGCGGCCGAGAATACGGACCCATATTCACGTATGCTTGTAACTGCGAATGACTGCAGAGCGGATTTATCTCGTTGGATTTATGGGTTCCGGAAAAAGCAGTGTCGGCCGCGAGCTGGCGGCCAGGCTTGGTTATTCCTTTGCGGACCTGGATAATGAAATTGAAAGGTCACAGAAAATATCCGTTCAGGGCATCTTCCGTCAATTCGGAGAAGGACGCTTCCGGCAGCTGGAACACGAATTTTTAGAGCGACTATCGCGACGGCCCCATGTTGTGATTGCACTTGGGGGCGGCGCCACCCTCGATCCGGAAAATCAACGGATTGTGGATGCGACCGGAGTTACGGTCTGGCTGCAAGTGCTGTTTGACACGGCGGCCGCCAGAGTCGTGATGGATGGAACGCGACCTTTATTCAAGAACCCGGCTCAGGCCAGAACGCTTTTTGAAAGCCGTCTACCGATATACCGGTTAGCCAAAGTTCACATCACTGCCGATCACGGAACTCCACTGGAGATTGCGGCAGAAATTTTGAAGAAGCTAAAGGAACTATGAACATTGTAACCATTGCTGCCGCATTGCTGCTCCTTGGTCCCATCCCGATTGAAAACGGTAAGTTCACGATTATTCAGGACGGTAAAAAAATCGGTTCGGAGCAGTTCTCCATTTCCAATCGCAAAGACGGTGGATATATCGTGGAATCCAAAACACAATTGTCGGGAGACCCGTCTACTCTATCTAGCAAATTGGAGGTGGATGCGGAGTTGAATCCAGTTTCTTACGAGTATTCTCATGGTAAGGGCCAAATCCATGTGAATGTGGAATCTCCGATCAGCGAATATGATTCAGTGAACAATGGAGCGAAATCGTCCATGGAGTTCCGCTTTCCGGAACACGGAATGATTCTGGACAATAACTTCTTTGCCCACTTTCTGTTGCTGTTATACAAGTCCGGACCGGAGGGTGGCACGGTGCCTGTTTTCGTTCCGCAGGATTTCAGGGCGGGTTCGGCAATCGTCAAACAGACGAAGGAAAATGAGTTCACGCTGGAGCTGGGTGATATTCACATGGAAGCGACCACCGACAAAACCGGAAGACTGATCCGGTTGACGGTGCCGGAATCGAAGGTCGTCGTTGAACGCTAGTCCAACTCGAATATATGGGAATGCTAAAGTGAAGAGTTCATGAGTCTTGTAATGGTTTTGACGGCGTTCGCCGGCGGACTGGTGTCCTTCTTATCTCCGTGCGTGCTTCCCCTCGTACCTGGCTATTTGTCGATCATTTCGGGTTACTCGCTCGAACAGCTTAAAGGGAACACGCAGGATTCCGGCCTAAAGAGATCTGTAGTGATCAACTCGATCATGTTCATTATCGGGTTTTCGATCACATTCATCGCGCTCGGTGCGAGTGCCACGGCGCTCGGTTTCTTTCTGAAAGCCAGGCTGCAGATTCTCTATCGCATTGCCGGCCTCGTCATCATTGTTTTCGGCCTTCACGTGCTCGGAATCTTCAAAATCAACGCACTTTATCAGGACAAGCGGTTTCATGATGTGAAGAAACCGCGGGGCGCCTGGGGAGTTCTCGTGTTGGGCCTCGCCTTTGCCTTCGGCTGGACACCATGCCTTGGCCCCATACTTTCCGGGATTCTGGCAATTGCCGGAAGCCAGGAGAGTGTAACCAAAGGTGTTGGCTTGCTGATGATCTACTCGCTGGGTCTTGGCGTTCCTTTTCTATTGACCAGTTTCGGGCTCAATCACTTTCTCGCGTTCTACGGACGCTTCAAGCGGCATTTTCGCGCGATGGAAATTGTCAGCGGAGTCCTTGTGGTGACGATCGGCGTTCTGATCATGACGAACAGCCTATCCGTACTGAATTCCCATCTCACTTTTCTGGGACAGTTTGAGATCTGGCTGGAGGGGTTCTTACCGAAAACGTGAACGGCAACGGCAGCGAGAAACAGGAATATTCCGGCCCGCAACCGCGATGGAGGGAGCTTCGCTTCGTTCTCCGCGTGATGATGGAGTTTGTTCGCGGCTTCCGCGCACTACATTTCATCGGACCGTGCGTCACCGTGTTTGGCAGTGCGCGGTTCAGCGAAGGCCATCCGTTTTATGAAAAGGCCCGGCAGATGGGAGCCGCCATCAGCAGGCTTGGTTTCACTGTGATGACCGGAGGTGGTCCCGGCATTATGGAAGCCGCCAACCGCGGCGCACGCGAAGCCGGCGGACATTCCGTGGGATGCAACATTCAGCTGCCGCATGAGCAGGAACCCAATCCTTACCTCGACCGGTTCGTGACCATCAATCACTTCTTTGTCCGCAAGGTGATGCTCTTCAAGTATTCCTACGCATTTGTGATGATGCCGGGCGGCTTCGGAACGATGGATGAGTTTTTTGAAGCGCTCACGCTGATTCAGACCGGGAAGATTCAGAACTTTCCACTCGTCGTGATGGGAACGGAATTCTGGCAGAATCTGAAGGAACTTGTCGATGCCATGCTACAGGCTGGGACGATCAGCGCGCAGGATGTGCGGTTGCTGCATTACACAGACTCTGTTGAAGAAGCCGCCGCGTTTATTGCTGCTGCAGTTGAAGAATTCGGTGTGGTGAAGGCGCCAACTCCGATGAAGATTCTGGGAGAGGCACCTCTCGACGAAGAGCATCACGCAGAAACGACGCATACGCGGTAGGCAGGACGATCGATTCCGAGCCGCGGAGCGGCGGCAGTCCCTTAGCCCCCGGCGTGAGCCGGGGGTAAAGAATCACAACAGCACAAAAAGTGCCGTAGGCACGAAAGATCCAGAGTTCAACGCATTCAGAGTTATGGACCTGTCGTGCCTATGGCACTTTCCAGCGATGATCATTCCACCGGCTCACGCCGGTGGCTAACGGACTGCCGCCGCTCCGCGGCTTGGAATGGGTAGAGGGTCACAAAAAATGCTGCCAGCCTTTGGGAATCAATACTGATTCAGAATTCCCATCGATCAGCCGAATCTGGTGCTTACCCTCCGAAGGAACGATTTCTCCAACCCGTGTGAGCATAGGGTCAGACAGCGAATCCGGGGCGGCAATTAACAATTCATACTCTTCGCCGCCGTGCAGGACTTCGTCCTCGGTTGCGCCGTCCGCTGCCGGAATTCGGTTTCGGTAAACGCGCGCCGAGACTCCCGACTCTTCCAGAATGTGACCAAGATCGGTGGAAAACCCGTCGCTGATATCGATCATGGCATGTACTTTCGATGCGATGGCAGCGGCGAATTCGTGCCTCGGTTGAGGATACAGGTGACGCAGCACCGCCGGCGAATCCTGATCTCCGCTTTGAAGCAGGCGCAAACCACGCATGGAACTTCCGAGTGCACCGGTGACGAAAATTCCATCCCCCGGTTTTGCACCGGAACGCAACACGGCACATCCTGTCTTCACGCGGCCAATCATGGCCACATCCACAAAGATGGAACGTGCCGAGGATGAGTCTCCGCCGACGAGCCCAACATGAAACTCCCGGCAGGCTCGCGCCACGCCCCGATAGAATTCATCGATCCAGTCCAGATTCAAATCCCCCGGGGCAGCGAGAGAGATTACGAAGTGCATGGGAATTCCACCCATCGCTCCAACATCGCTGACATTGACGGCTACCGCCTTGTATCCGACGGAATCCGCCGGGTGCACGCCGCGGATGAAGTGAGTGTTTTCGGTGACGAGATCCGAACAGAACAACACGGAAAAACCGGGCGGCATTTCCAGAATGGCAGTATCGTCCCCGATTCCCAGGGTTACATTGGCGTCCTGGAACTGCTGCCGGATTCTTTGAATCAGACCCGCTTCCCCCAGGTCCCGCAGCAGCATGGTGTGAAACTAACGAGGGGCCGGGGCAGATGGCCGCCGCAACCTGGAGGACCTTGGAGAACCAGACACGGGCTCATTCCTCGATCCGGACTTCCTTCCTGCCCTGGATTTGTCCGAAATCAGCGCGGCTTTGAACACGTCGCGGACGTCGTCCACAAAAATGAACTGCATCTCGTTGCGAATCGACTCGTTAATGTCTTCGAGATCGCGTTTGTTCAGCGACGGGAGAATCACCGTATGAATGTTGGCGCGCCGCGCGGCAAGAACTTTCTCTTTGACTCCTCCGATCGGCAGAACTTCTCCACGCAGCGTGATCTCTCCGGTCATTGCAATCTTGCGATGCACCGCTTGTCCGGTCAGCAGCGACAGCAGAGCCGTTGCCATGGTTACGCCGGCCGATGGACCATCTTTCGGAATGGAGCCTTCGGGGACATGCAAATGAATGTCGTGCTTTGCGAAGAACTCCTCCTTGATTCCGAATTCCTTTGCATGCGACCTCGCATAGCTGAGCGCCGCGTGCGCGGATTCCTTCATCACATCGCCAAGCTGCCCGGTGAGCGTCAGCACGCCGCGGCCCCGCATCGCCGTCGCTTCCACGAACAGGATGTCGCCTCCAACGGGTGTCCATGCGAGTCCGGTGGAAACGCCGATTTCATCACGTTTCAGCAGTTCTTCGGGAAATACGCGCGGACGGCCGAGAAACTGTCCGATGTTATCGGTATGCAGTTTGCGAACTTTCTTTTCTCCGGACGCGACCTGCCGGGCGACTTTTCGGCACGCTGTCGCAATTTCACGTTCCAGATTGCGCAAACCGGCTTCCTGTGTGTAGTTGTTAATGATGGCGCGGATGCCATCGTCGGTGAATTCAATTTGCTTATTCGATAATCCGTGCTCCGCAACCTGTTTGGGAATGAGATGGCGCTTTGCGATCTCCAGTTTTTCCTGTTCGGTGTAACCCGTCAATTGAATGATTTCCATGCGGTCGCGAAATGCCGGCTGAATCGGGTCGAGCATGTTCGCCGTGGTCACAAACATCACGTTGGACAAATCAAAGGGCACGCCGAGATAGTTGTCCCGGAAGGCGTGGTTTTGTTCGGGGTCCAGCACTTCAAGTAAAGCGGACGAGGGATCGCCGCGGAAGTCGGCGCCGATTTTGTCGACTTCGTCCATCATGAACACTGGATTGTTGCTTCCAGCCTGACTGATGCTTTGAATGACGCGGCCCGGCATCGCTCCGACATAGGTGCGCCGGTGTCCGCGAATTTCCGCTTCGTCGTGCACGCCGCCGAGGCTCATGCGGACAAACTTCCGTCCGAGCGCCTTCGCGATGGACTTGCCAAGCGACGTCTTTCCCACTCCCGGCGGTCCGACAAAGCAGAGGATCGGACCCTTGGAATCTTTTTTCAGTTTGCGTACCGCGAGGTGCTCGAGAATACGTTCCTTGATCTTCTCGAG
Organism: Terriglobia bacterium; assembly: GCA_041481485.1. Taxonomy (GTDB): domain Bacteria; phylum Acidobacteriota; class Terriglobia; order 20CM-2-55-15; family 20CM-2-55-15; genus JBGPBY01. The sequence continues at coordinate 3,589 of JBGPBY010000152.1, read as the reverse complement.
GCCGTAATGGTCTTCATCGAGAATCTTCTGAGCCTTCTTCAGATCCAGGTTGTCTTTTGTCGATTTGGACCACGGCAGCCCAATCACCCAATCCAGATAGTTCCGCAGCGTTGCCGTTTCGGCTGCGTCCGGGTGCATGCGCTCCAGGCGGTTCACCTGGCGTTCCGATTCTTCGGCCACTTCGGCAGGCATCTTCGCCTTTTTGATTTTTTTACGGTACTGGTCAATTTCTTCCTGCAGTTCGTTGCCTTCGCCGAGTTCCTGCTGGATCGCCTTCATCTGCTGCCGAAGATAGAATTCCCTCTGATTGCGATCGATTTCACCGCGAGCCTGCGCGTTGATATCGCTCTGGACTTCGAGAACTTCGATCTCCTTGGACAGCAATTCATGCACGCGTCGAAGCCGTTCGACCGGATCGATGAGTTCGAGCACCTGCTGCGCCCGGTCGACTTTTAAATCCAGATTGGACGCAACAAGATCCGCCAGCCGTCCAGGTTCGTCGAGATTGGAAACAATCGCGACCAGATCCTGCGAGAGATTCTTCCCAAGCGAAACGGCCTTTTCGACGGCAGCCTTGACGCTGCGAATGAGAGCTTCCAGTTCGACCGAATCCGGCACCACCTGCGGCTCAACTCTCGGGACAACTTTTGCAGCCAGGTACGGCTGAGTTTCGTCGAAGTACTCGACCTTTGCCCGGGCGAAGCCCTGCACGAGAATGCGCACACGGCCATCGGGAAGTTTGAGCATACGCATGATGAGAGAGACGGTGCCGAATTGATGGAGATCCTCGGCTTTGGGATCGTCAACGGCCGGATCCTTCTGCGACACCAGCATGATCATGCGGTTTTCCGAAAGCGATTGATCGACGGCCCTGGCCGATCGTTCACGGTTCACAAACAAGGGCGCGATCATGTAGGGGAAAACCACGACATCCGGTAACGGAAGTACCGGCAGAATATCGGGAATTTTCAGCTCCTGCTCGCCTGCGTTCTCATTCGTTTTGACCAGTTCCATGCTCATATCTGTAGTTATAGGGAGATTTGCCCTTTACTCAATAGGAATTGTATTTCGCTCGTTATCTTCCCGGATTTTGGGCAGGCGAATCTTCATCAGGCCTTCCCTCAGTTCCGCTCGTGCCTTTCGGTGGTCGATTGGAAAACCAATCGCAATTTCCCGGCGAAACGGCCCGTAATTCCGCTCCACGCAGACATATTTTGCGCCTGCCGCTTCGGGCTGCGGCCGCTTATGCCCGGATATTGTCAGGATGTTGTCTTTCCACGAAATCTTGACGTCGTTCCGTTGAACGCCCGGCACTTCAATCAGGATCACAACTTCGTCGACGCCTTCGCAGACATCGACGTGCGGCAGATACATGACTCACTCCCGGCCTTTCAGCAGATCTTTGAGCTCGCTCATAAATTCCTGAACGTCTTTGAAGTCCAGATAGACCGAGGCAAATCGAACGTAAGCGACTTTATCGAGATTCTTCAGCTCATTCATGATCATTTCTCCAAAAGCGCGGGTTGAAATTTCCCGTTCCGTGGAATCCTGGACCATGGTTTCGGCTTTGTCGGCAATGACCTCCAGCTGCGTCATGGAAACTGGACGTTTTTCACAGGCCCTGAGCAACCCGTTGAGCACTTTTTGACGATCGAAGCGTTCCCGGCGGCCATCCTTTTTAATGACCATATAGGGGATTTCGTCGATCCGTTCATAGCTGGTGAACCGGCGCTTGCATCCCAGACAGTGCCGGCGGCGGCGTATGGATTCCCCTTCCTTGCTTTCCCGGGAATCCACCACTTTGTCCTGTAGATGGCCGCAAAACGGACACCTCATAGAGTTTCCGACTGAGGATTTCTAATCACGTTTCGAAGATCCCCCAATTTCAAGCCCTGTCCAAACATACAGGGTATCGCAGTTATCAACACCGGAAGATTGTTCATGATAAAGGCGATCAGGCCAGCCGCCAGGGCCCGTTCCGGCGGTACTGCAAAAAATGTAGTGAGGCAAAATGCGATGGCCACCTGAAATCCACCCCCGATACCCGGAATTTGAGCGACCGAACCAATAGCTCCTCCCACCATCACGAGCGACGCAGCGGCGATTGTCAGGTGAAAATCCATTCCACGAAGCGTCAGCCATGCCTGCAGTGCAATTGCAATCCACATCAGAACCGAATGAATGAGAATCAGAACAAAACTGCGGCCGCTCTTCAGAAACGAAAGGCCATGACCGAAATTTTCAAGCAGCGATGCGACCCGGGGAAACGGAACCAGGCGTACCACTCGATCGACATTGGATCGCAGGACAAACAAAAACAGAATCGCGCCTCCGGAAAACGCCGCAATCAGCCATGCAGCCTGTTTCATCATTGCCAGCGTTCTGGTCGACTCCGGCGAAACCACGACGGTCAGAAGTGCCCACGCAAAAACCCCGATCATCATTGCCAAATCGATGAATCGTTCGACGATAATGGTGGCAAACGATGCCGTCGTCGAAATGTTCTCACGCCGTGCGAGCCAGATCGGACGAAACAATTCTCCAGCCCTGCCGAGAAGAAATATCGCCGAAAATCCAAGCATCGTCGTTGCAAAGATGGACCGGAATCCAACCTGTTTAACGGGGGAAAGCAACTCCTGCCAACGAATCGAGCGGATGACGAATGAAAGTATCGTGACCACAGCAGCCGCTGAAAGCCATTCCCAATGCAGATCCCGGATCGTCGCAAAAAACAGAGCCCAATCGAACTTCCCTGCCGCCAGGCGATAGGCTACAATGCCGACGATCAAGCACAACACGAAGAAAATAAACCACTTCCGTCTCACTATCCGCGATTATCTCAGAAAGAATTGCGAATCATGAAACATTTGTTGGCGAGGTTACGTTCTTTTATTTGTGGATGCGGAGTCTGAAGGTTGGAAGCGACCGATTCGGAATTACTGGGCCGATGCAGGAATGGCGATCTCGCTGCCTGGGAAACCATGGTTCGCCGCTATCAGAAACGCATTTACAATTTTGCCCATCGATTCATCGGAAGGTTTGACGAAGCGGAGGATATGACGCAGGAAGTCTTTTTGAAGGTCTATCGGACGCTTCATACTTACGACCCGGAATTGGGAGCTTTCGAGACCTGGTTGATGCGCGTCGGCCGAAACTGCATCATTGACCACTATCGAAAAGGGAAAACAGAGAAGTTGAACACGGATTATCTGGAATCGAAACATGAACACGTTGCAGAATCCGGTGGCTATTTTTCGAATCCAGCTGCTGCGCTCCATCAGCGCGAAATGGCCGAACGGGTTCATGGAGCCCTGGTGAAGTTATCCGGTGATCTGCGGGAGGCGGTGATCCTTCGGGATCTGGAGGGATTTACGTACGAAGAAATCGTTGAGATCGTCAAGGCGCCGATCGGAACTGTAAAGTCCCGTATCAATCGAGGCCGCCTGGAAATGGCAAAGATATTGAAGGGGAGACTGTAGGCGCGGTCTATGACCGCGCACAATCTTTCGATCATGGTGAAGGAATGCAATTCCAGCTGTAGGGGCGGTCTATGACCGCCCGCAATTGAGAGGCCTGCAATCCTCCTAAT
>JBGPBY010000151.1:0-13944 GCA_041481485.1 Terriglobia bacterium | reverse complement strand
GCTATGGCGGCGGATACTACGACCGCACCTTCGCGTCACTCTCACCTAAGCCTTACGCTGTCGGCGTCGCCTATGAACTGTCGCGGCTGGAAACGATCCACCCGCAAGATCATGACATTCCTTTGGATGCCGTCATCACCGAAGCCAGCGTGACAATACTTCGTCAAAATCAGGTTTAACCCGTGGGCAGCATGCGCTTGAGGACCTTGCCCGTTGGCGTGCGAGGCAAGTCCGCAAGAACTTCGAAGTGCTTTGGCACCTTGTATCCCGCCAGCTTGTCGCGACAGAAGGAGCGAAGTTCCTTGTCATCCACCGTCAAACCTTCGTGAACCAGGAGAAACGCCTTCGGCACTTCGCCTCGCACTTCGTCTTTGATTCCAATCACGGCAACTTCGCGAATCTTCGGATGCTGCGCAAGCACTTCCTCGATTTCGCGCGGATAAATATTTTCTCCGGCCGAGATGATCAGTTCCTTCTTTCGGCCGGTAATGGTGACAAATCCATCGGAATCCACTTTTCCGAGATCGCCCGTATGCAGCCACTCCCGGGTAATGGTTTTCGCGGTTTCTTCCGGAAGGCGATAGTAGCCTTCCATCACATTGGCCCCGCGCACCATGATTTCTCCAATTTCACCGAGAGGCAGCGGATTCTTCATTTCATCCCAGATTGCCACTTCCACCCCGGGTAGCACCGGCCCCACAGTACCGAGTTTCCTCTTGCCGGGAAGGTTCAATGTAACGACAGGCGATGCTTCAGTTTGTCCATAGCCTTCGCAGATGTGAACTCCAAAACGAGTTGCAAAGGCCTCAGCCACCGCAAGAGGCAAAGGCTCCCCGCCGGAAATTGGGAATCGCACCGAACTCAGATTGAACGGGCCTTCCGACATCGCCATGACCCGGTACATGGATGGAATTGCGAGAAACACGCTGATGGCGTGCTGCTCGATCAATTTCAAAACCTTGTTGGGATGAAAGCGGTCGACCAGGACTATTTTGCAGCCGTTCAGCAGCGGAAGCAGGATGGTGCCGGTGATTGCATAGGTGTGGAAAAACGGAAGCAGACACAGGAACGTATCCCGTTGATCGAATTCGCCGGCCAGAGAGCAGCTCTCCACGTTATGCAGTAGATTCCGGTGAGTCAGGACAACACCTTTGGGCCGTCCTGTGGTCCCCGAAGTATAGAGATACAGCGCCGGATCGCGATACTCATGCGGCAGGGGAATCTCGGCTCTCGATTCCGTAAATTCGGGAGCATCGGCCATGAGTATGAGGCCCTTTTCGCCAAACAGCGGCTTGACCGCTGCGACGGACTGGGCGAAGAACTGCGAAGTCACCAGCGAGGTCATTCCCGAATCTCGAATAATGAATGCGAGTTCCTGAGGCGGCAGAAGATAGTTCAGCGGAACTGCGATCTTACCGGCTTTCCACACGGCCAGAAGCGTTGCCACATAGCGCTCCGAATTGAGCAGCAGAATCCCAACGGTGTCACCGGGAACCCTGGAACGCAATGTTCTCGCAATGCTGTCGACTTCGGCGCCCAATTCGCCAAAGGTCCACTTCCGATCTTCTTCCACCACTGCCACGCGCGCACGGTTGTTCTCCACCGCGCGATCGAATGCTTCCGATATCCAGGACATTCAGTTGACTCCTAAGCACGCTAATTTTTTTCGAGATCGACGCCGTTTTTCTTCAGCGTGTCACCGATCGCGTGCCGGTAATCTACCAGAGCTTTGGCATAACTGACCAATGCCGCCACTTCGTCGGTCTGAGCCTGAGTGACGTTTCGCTGTTCTTCAATGACAAAACGAATGGTCGATGCTCCCAAATCGAATTTACGCTGTTCGAAATCCAACTGGCGCTCTGTCAACTCGCGCACCTTCTGCGCCGAATCGATTCGCGCGCTGTTCATCTCCACCTGAGTAATGGCGTTGCGGACTTCCAGCGCAATGGACTGACTGATGGATGCCAGCCGGTTTTCCTCCGTCCGCTTATCCAGCAACGCACGCGAATAATCCGATTGAGCTGCACGATTGCTCAACGGGATCTGCAAATTGAACTGAAAGTTGTATCCCCTGAAGTCGTTGCGGAAAACCTGGCCAAGCGCGTCACCAATTCCTCCGGGATGCGTTGAAATGATCATGGAATCCCCACCGAAGCCCCCCGATCGCAACGTCTCAAATCCTCCCAAACCCGAAGTCGTATAGCCCGCGGTTACATCCAGAGAAGGCAACAACTGGTTCTTCGTAAACTCAATATTCAGATCGCGATTCTTCAGTTGCAGATCGGACTCCCGCAGTTCCGGACGATTCTCCAGAGCGTATTGAATGGCCTTCTCAACTGGCATTACGTCGTCCGGCATTGGACGGGGAACCGGCTGGGTCGGCGTAATTCGCACCAACACCATGCCGGGATCCGGACCATTGGTTACATACTTTTTCACCTGATCGGAAACCTGAACCTGAGTGTATCTGGAATTGATCAGCTGCTCGTTCCGCGTGGCCACTTCCGTTTCCGACTGGATCAGATCGGCGGCTGCCATGGCGCCGGCATCGACCTGAATCCGGTTGTCTGAAAGTGTCTTTTGCGCCAGATCCATGGATCGCTGCTTGACCTTCAGATCTTCATACGTGAACACGAGATCCCAGTATGTTCTTTCCGCCTGGGTCAACAGTTCAATGACCTGGCGTTCCAATTCAATTCGCGAGATCCCAAGGTTGTTCTGCAGCACTTTCAATTGATTCGTATTGATCTTCTTCCCGAATCCTTTCAGGAAATGCTGAGTCGCCGAGAAGGTAACACTTGCATTCCAGGCGGGGTTGAATGTGGTGAACGTGTTGTTGGTCGAGCTGCGAAGTATCGCGCCGCCCACATCAAATGTCGTACCGGTTTCAGTGTATTTGCTGAATTGAACGGTAAAATTCGAACTGAACTGGGCGATCGCTGGAGTGCCCGTTAACAGAGACGAGCTTGGCGTGGTCCCCTTGTTTAAGTTCAAAACCGAACTCAACGTCGGATCGAACGGACGATAGAACGATTCAATCGCAATCTCGGTTGACAGCGGCGTCAGACGATCCACTCCGATATCCAGATTGTTTCTCAGCGTGAGATTGACGACATCTGTGATGGACATGGGAATTTCGCCGTTACGGATGAACGAAGTCAGAGCATCCGGCGGCAATTCCGACGGCGTTAACTTGTAGTCCCGTACCGACGGTTTGTACTTGTTAAGAAACCGGTCCACAAAGTTCTCGCCGGCAAACGCGTTTACCGAAAATCCGGCGAGCAGACACAGTACACCCAAAATCTTCATTTTCATGAACGGACTCCTTATTCGTAACGCAGAGCTTCGATGGGATCCAGCGCCGCCGCTTTGTGCGCCGGGTAATATCCGAAGAAAATCCCAATTCCTGTCGAAAAACCGAAAGCAATTGCCACGGCAAGTCCCGAAACCAGCGACGGCCACTTCAAATACCAGGCGATCGCTGCGGCGGCCCCGCCTCCGCCGATCATTCCCAGAGCGCCGCCAGCAAGGCTAAGCACCACCGATTCGGTGAGAAACTGCAATCGGATGTAGCTTGGACGTGCGCCCACTGCCATTCGAATCCCGATCTCTCGTGTGCGCTCGGTCACCGACACCAGCATGATATTCATGATGCCGATTCCGCCGACGATCAGCGAAATACCGGCAATGCTGCCGAGGAGCAGCGTCATGATGGTTGTCAACTGCACTCCCGCTGCCGCAACATCTGCCAGATTGCGCACCGTAAAATCGTCGGGCTCTCCTTCCACGATCCGGTGCCGCTGCCGCAACAAGTCCTCGACTTGCTGCTGCACCAGTGTTGTGGCATCCGGACTGACGGCGGAAATCATGGCTTGTCCAACCGAATTCGTGCCGCGGGCCTGCAGCTTCTTCTGCACGGTAGTAAAGGGAACAACGGCGGTGTCATCCTGGTCCTGGCCAAACGTGGAACCTTTCGTCTCGAGCACGCCAATCACACGAAAGGAAAGATTTCGCACGCGAATCGATTCGCCAACGGGATCGGCCGTTCCGAAGAGTTTCTCGGCCACGGTATGCCCCAGAACGATGACTCGTTCCGCTCCGCGAACATCCGCAGCGGTGTAGAATGCGCCGTTCACCGTCGGCCAGTTGCGAATTTTCGGGAACTTTTCATTTGCACCAACCAGCTGAACGTTCCAATTCTGATTCCCGAACACCAACTGTGCGCTGGCCCGAAGTGACGGTGAAGCCGCCAAAACTGTTGGGACTTCGCGTTCGATCGCGACGACATCGTCTTCAGTCAATGTGGCCGCAGCTCCAAGCCCCTGGCTGACCCCGTTGGCACGGACATTGCCGGGAACAACAAACAGCATGTTGCTTCCCATGCTGTTGATCTGCGTCTGAATCATCGATTGCGCCCCTTGTCCGATCGACACCATGGCGATTACCGCTCCAACCCCGATGATGATTCCGAGCATAGTGAGGGCGGAGCGCATTTTGTTGCGGGTCAGTGCACGGATCGCAATCTTGAGGATGGCCCAAAGATTCACGAAAGCTCCTTTTCGGTTTCTTCAGTTTCGTCCAGATCGGCGGCGTAGACCGGCAGCCTTTCAAGCACCTCCGACGCCACATAGCGATTGCTCACATGTTCATCGGAAGCGATCTTCCCGTCTCTCACTTGAATGACACGTTCGGCGTACAGTGAAATATCCAGTTCATGGGTGACAATGATCACAGTCAGTTTCCGCTCGTGATTGAGACGTTGAAAGATTTCCATCATCTCGACGGATGTTCGCGTATCCAGCGCGCCCGTCGGTTCGTCCGCAAGAATAATGGACGGGTTGTTCACCAGTGCGCGCGCCAGGGCAACGCGCTGCTGTTGTCCGCCGGACAACTGGCTCGGCATATTCCGCTCGCGATCCGACAGACCGACCGTGGCGAGCGCTTCACGCGCTCTGCGGTGACGCTCTGCACCGGACACACCGGCGTAAAGCATCGGCAATTCGACGTTTTCCAGCGCGGAAGTCCTGGTCACGAGATTGAAACTCTGGAACACAAATCCCACGTGCTTGTTTCGAACGTCGGCAAGTTGTGCTTTGCCCATGGTCGAAACATCGACGTTTTCCAGATAGTACTTACCGCGGGTCGGCCGGTCGAGGCATCCGATGATGTTCATCAGCGTGGATTTTCCTGAACCGGAAGGCCCCATGATCGCCACAAACTCTCCGCGCCGGATGGTCAAAGACAAACTACGCAATGCATTCACATGGATATCGCCGGTCTGATACACCTTGCTGACGCGCTCAATTCGAATGACGTCTTCGCTGCTACCTTCCACGATTGCCACCGAATAAACTGAATCCGGACTGCTGGTTTGTGCTGCTGGCCTGAGTACTGTCGCTGACAATCACCAGATCGGAATCCTTTAACTCGCCGGAAACGACTTCGGTCGACGATCCGTCCGTAATCCCCTGCATGATTTGACGGCTTTGCGGTTTCTTGTCCAAACCCAACACCCAAACCGTACCTGAACGAGGCGCCGCTTTAGGAGGCGCCGTGAAGTGAATCTTGTCTTTCGGGTCCCATTTTTGGCCCGGCGCCAGCGGCATCGAAGAAGCGGCCTGGCCCGTTCGCATACCTGCCGGCGGTGCTCCCGGCTGGGCGGCCGGGGCCACGGTTTCACTCTCGTTCTCAGGCACCGCGGTGTCCGGAGGGGTGTAACGGAGCGCTGCGTTGGACACTTTCAAAACATTGTCGCGCCGGTCGACCACGATGCTGATGTTGGCAGTCATTCCAGGCTTCAACTTGAGGTCGCGATTGTCGATGCTCAGAATGACGCTGTAGGTCACGACGTTTTGTATGGTCTGCGGACTCAACCGGATTTCCGCAATTCTTCCTTTGAAGGTGTCGTTGGGAAATGCATCCACTGTAAACGTGACCGTTGCATTGTCGGTAACACTGCCGATATCGGCTTCATCCACGCTGGCGTTGACTTGCATTTGCGACAGGTCCGTCGCAATCGTGAATAGAGTCGGAGTCTGGAGACTGGCCGCCACGGTCTGTCCGACATCGACGGATCTGGAAATCACCACTCCATCGACCGGAGAAAAAATGTTGGCGTATTCGAGATTGATCTGCGCCCGTTCCAGATCGGTGTTGGTCTGCTGCAATCCCGCCTCGGCCTGCTCCAGCTGTGCCTTCGTGGACGCAATCTGAGCTTGCACCTGATCGATGGCAGCGGCAGCCTGATTGTAGCGGGCCACCGTGGAATCGGCATTTGCCTTTGCCGTATCGAAATCGTTCTTTGACGCAATTCCACGCTGGCTGAGATCGGTCGCGCGCTGCAGCTGGGCCACCGCGTTATCCCGCGCCACTTTCGCAGCTTCCAGATTTGCTCGGGAGCTCACGAGGTTTGCATTCTGGTTGGTGACCTCCGCCTGCGCACTCCGCACGCGAGCCTGCGACGCTGCGACGCTGGCACGCGAATTGGCAACCTGAGTTTCCAGGTTTCGCGGATCCAGTTTTGCCAGCAGCTGTCCCCTCTTGACCACGGAGTTGTAGTCCGCATAGAGCTCTTGAACCTGGCCGGAAACCTGGCTTCCGACCGGTACCGTAAGTACGGTTTGTACAACGCCGGTGGCGTTCACAACCTTTTTGAGCGGACCGCGAGTGACAGCGGAAGTGAAGTACTTGTAATCGCTGTTGGCCTGGCGGCGATGAATTGCCCCGTAAACACCCAGTGCAATGACAATAATCAATACAAGCGGCAAACCAATTTTTATAGATTTTCGTTTCATGAACGCACTCTCCGGAACCGGACCACAAGATCATCGAACAATGAATACGCAACGGGGGTAAACAACAACGTCAGAAGCAGGCACAGTAACTGGCCGCCCATTACGACAATGCCAATTGGCGCTCGCGAACCGGAACCCGGACCTCGGCTGATCACAATGGGTATCATTCCGGCAACGATCGCGAAGGTTGTCATCAGGATGGGGCGCAGCCGGGCGTGATTCGACTGAATCAACGCCTGGTGACGCTCCACACCCCGCGCTCTAAGAGTATTGGTGTAATCGATCTGAAGAATCGAGTTTTTCTTCACAATTCCAAACAGCAGAAGAATTCCAAGCCCGCTGAACAGGTCCAGCCGCGTATGCGTGATCCACAGTGAAAACAGCGCAAACGGAATGCTCAGCGGAAGCGACAACATGATGGTAATGGGATGCAGCAGACTCTCGAACTGCGCAGCCAGAACCATGTACATGAAGATCGCGGAGAAGAGAAATGCCGTAATGAAACTGCGTTGAAGTTCCGCCAGTGTTTTGGCTCGTCCGGTCCACTCCGTGCGGTAGCCCGGCTTCATCTCCAGAGTGGCAAGCTTCTTATCCAGCGCCGCTGCGGCATCGCCAAGGCCGACGCCATTTTCGAGATTCGCAACCAGCGTCACCTGGCGTTCGCGTCCCATGCGTTCGATTTCCGCCGGTCCAAGGTTCCGTTCGAACTTCGCAAAGCTGGACAGCTGCACCTGCCCAAGCCGGTTCGAGGGAATCCACAACGTTTCGATCTTGGCAGGACGATCGCGATCCTCATGCGCCAGGCGCATCTGAACGGAGTATTGATCTTCGCCGTCCTTGAATTTGGAAACTTCTTCGCCGGCAATCAGCGTCCGCAGCGTGCTTGCGACGTCTTCGGCCCGCACGCCGAGGTCTGCCGCCTTCGCACGATCCAGGGCCACGTGAATTTCGGGATTGCCGATGTTCAAGGTGGTGTCCTGATCGACCATCCCGGGGACCGTATGCATCATTTTGAGAATTTCGCTGGAATACCTGGCCAGTTCGTCCAGTCCCGGACCGCGAACGTTCAAGACCATGGCTTGCGTCCGGAAATTTCCACCGCTGACGGTCTGAGTGGGCTGAACGGAAAGGCGAATTCCGGGAAACTTTTCTTTCATCATCTGCCGCGCATCGTCCATCACGTCGAATTGCGAGTATTTGCGCTCGGTAATGTCGACGAGACTGAGATACACATTGCCATCCGTCACGCCGGAACTTCCTCCACCGTTGATGGTCGTCAGCACATGCCGCACGCCTCGAAGTTTCCACGCTTCGCGTTCGATGTTTTGCAGGACCAGATCTGTTCCAGCCAGCGATGTGCCATCCGGTGTCTGGACCACAATTTCGAACTCGTTCTGGTCATCCTGCGCAAAGAAGTCCGTACCAACCAGCTTGAACATGGGGATGATCGACAGAACGACGGCAAGAAAAACACATACCATGACCCAGCGGTGGCGAAGCGCCCATTCCAGCATCGCGCCATAACCCCGATCGATGACTCGATAGAATCGGGAATCCTTCGAACTGTGTCCAGGCGCACTTTTCTTCAGCCAGCGTGAACTCAACATCGGCGTCAATGTGAAGCTGACCAGCATCGAAACGAGGATGGAAACCGCCATCGTCAAACCAAAGCTCTTCAGGAAGCGTCCTGGAATTCCTCCAAGAAACGCGACGGGAACGAAAATCACCACCAGTGACAGCGTCGTCGCCATCACGGCCAGACCGATCTCCTGCGTTGCGGCAACCGCAGCACGCATGGGCTCGTATCCTTCTTCTTCGATGTAGCGATAGATGTTTTCAAGCACGACGATGGCATCGTCAATGACGATTCCCACGGCGAGCGTCAGACCAAGCAGCGTGAGATTGTTCAGCGTCATGTCGAGGCCGCGCATTGCCGTGAACGTCGCAATGATCGATATCGGCACGGCGAGGGATGCAATGATCGTGCTGCGGAGATTCCGCATGAACAACAGCACAACGATCGCGGCAAACAAGCTGCCGATAATCAGATGCTCGTTAATAGCGTGAACGGAAGCTTCAATGAACCGCGCCTGATCGCGAATGATATCGGCATGAATGTCGGAAGGAAGCTGTTTGCGGATCTCTTCGAGTTCCGACTTGATCGTATTTGCAACGGCAACGGTGTTCGTGCCGGATTGCTTCCGTACCAGCAGAGAAACGGCGGGCTTGCCGTCCTGGCGCGCGAGACTTCGCTGTTCTTCGGTCCCATCTTCGACGCGGGCAACGTCGCGAAGATATATGGGAACTCCGGATACGCTGGCGACCACCATGTCGTTGAATGCACGAACCTGGCCAAGGCGGCCAAGGGTGCGCAACACCAGTTCGTTGGGTCCCTGATCGATACGGCCTCCGGGAGTTTCCGTGTTTTGTGCACGAACGGCATTGCGAATCTGATCGATGCTCAGGTGATAGGACTGTAGTTTCTCCGCATCGAGCCAAATTTCGATTTCCCGGCGGCTGCCGCCGACAATCTGGATGGAGCCGATATCCTTTACCGATTCCAGCCGCTGCTTGATCTGCTTATCGGCAATTTCCGTCAACTCGCGCAGCGGCCGTTCGCCATACACGGAAATCGAAAGGACCGGCGCAGCATCGAAATCCAAACGTTCGATGATCGGAGGATTGGTGTCCCGCGGCAGCTCGCCGACCACGGTGGCCACCTTGTCTCGCACTTCCTGAGCGGCGACATTGGCGTCCTTGTCGAGCAGGAACTGAACGACGACAACCGATGTACCCTCGAGCGTTGTGGACCGCAGTTCGTCGATGTCGCTGATCGTGTTGAGCACTTCTTCGATCGGCTTGGTGATCTGGGATTCAATTTCCTCGGGACTGGCTCCAGGGAGAGTGGTCGTCACCGTGACGGTAGGGAGGTCGACCTTCGGAAACAGGTCGATGCCGAGCTGGCTGTATGAAAATGCACCCAGAACGACGAACGTCAGCACAAGCATCGTCGCAAAAATCGGACGTTTGACGCAGACCTCTGCCAATTTCATCGCGTGGTGACCTCACGACCCTGCTGGAGGTTGCCGAGGTTGGAAACTGCGACGACGTCGCCTTCCTTAAGTCCGTCGACAATTTCGACCAGCATTCCGGTCGGCGCACCCGTCCTCACGATGCGCTCGGAAACCTTTCCGTTCTCGATCACAAATACCTTTTCCAGACCTGCAAACTGGAATAGGGCTTCCTTCGGGACCGTAAGCACCTTCTCCCGTTTGTTTGTCAGAATCAGAACCCGTGCAAACACACCAGGCTTCAGCAAGCCATCGGCGTTATTCACCAGTGCTTCCACTTTGAGGGTCCGCGTCTGGCGATCCACGGAAGGTGAAATTCTCGAAATCGAACCGGAAAACTTCCGATTCTCGAACGTGTCCACCTGAAATTCCACCGGGCCTCGAACTCGAACCGAATCCAGCGCGTTGTCCGACACCTCAAAGCGCAGCTTCAATGGACTGTTTTGAACCAGCGTCACCACCGGACTGTTCACCTTCAGGTACAAGCCTTCTGAAACGAGCCGCTCTTTGATAAAGCCATCCATCGGAGCGGTGATCTTTGCATCCGCCAGTTTCTTCTGAGCCAAAGCAAGTGCCACGCGCCGGGCCGAAATCGTCGCCCGGATATTGCGCACGTTCTCTCGTGCGGTATTTCGATTGGCTTCGGCGACGTCGTACCTCGCCTGCTGCTGATCCAGCTGTTGCTTCGGGACCAGACCTTCGGCAACCAGACCTTTGGTCCGGTCCAGTTGAATTTTCGCTTCGCTGTATGTCGCATCCGCCTGCCGCACCTGACTGGTCGAGGCGTCATCGATGTCCGCACTTGCGTCGGACATCCCAAGGCGGGCGAGTTCCTGCTGAAGGGCTGCGGTCTGTTGCCGGACCGCGAGGTCAAGTTCGGTAGTATCCAGTTGAGTAATGGGCTGACCCGCTTTGACGAAATCGCCAAGATCCACAAACACGCGGGACACGAGCCCTTCGACCTGATTGGTCAATGTGATTTCCTCGTTTGGATCAAGCGAACCGACCGCCGCGACGGTGCGCTGAAGTTCACGCACTTCGACTTTCGCGCTCTGCACGGCAACCGCCGGCGCTGTCGAAGTATTGGCAGCCTGGACATTGCTATCGGAATGGGAAGACGTAGACGAACAGCCGGGAACGACCGCAAGTAAAACCAGGAGCAACAACACAATCATGATTTCAATCCTGCCAGGTAAATAGATACGAACGTCTCGACCACTTCGTTCCGTTCGAACTGTTTGATATTTTTCAGTCCAAAGATCTCCTGCATTTGAATGTATGCAACGAACATGCCGAGGAAAGCGCGGGCGGCAAGGTGGGGATCCATCCGACGGAATACGCCGTCTTCCATACGTTTTTCGATATACGACGCCAGCGGATCGCGGCCGGCCATCGACGTCAGGAACATCTGGGAGAGTTCGTGACCCTCCAGTGCGCTGAACATCAGGAGACGCATGAACGTACTGTCCTGTTCATGACGTTCCAGAAACTGGCGGCCAACGGCTTCGAAGAACTTCCGATCGTCACCGGCTTCGATCAGTTGGCGGTTTTCCTCGCACCGGGCATCCCGTCCCTGACTGACTTTTTCCTCGAGAATGGCTCGGTAAAGTTCCTGCTTCGTATTGAAATGACGGAAGATAATGGCTTCGTTCACGTCCGCGTGCGCAGCCAGGTCCCGGGTGGTCGTACCGCGAAAACCGTTCCTGGCAAATACCTCAATCGCCGCCTTGATGATCTCCTGCCGCTTTTCGCTCTTTTCCATAAGTAAGTACTTACTTACACGGGAACGACCTGTTCTGGCAAGGGTAATTTTTTGAAGGAAAATTTTCCGGAGACTACAGACCTATCAGAAATACGGGGGACCAAGCGGCAAGGAACGCGATGACCTGAATCACAATAACCACGAGCGACTCCCGCGGCTGGCGGGGAGTCCATTTCAGAAGAAAGAATCCGATTCCGAACACCTGAGCCAGCATCAAAAGCTGCCAGATCCGGGCGGCCGGCTCCTCATCGTGGGGCGTTGGATCCGGATGAGTGCCGTAAAGTGCGATGTAACCGAATACGAGCGCGAGGGAAGCAAGAGACAGAATAATTGGCAGGTATGCGCTGGGACGTTTCAGAATCGAGAGGTCCATAAGAAATTGTTTCCTCCGGATTCAGTATATTGAAAAGTACTTTGTTATGTAAATTGAATAAAACGCCTCAGAGACTCCTGAGGAACACCGCAGTGAAGTCACGGCGGCGCCCCCGGAAGACGTGCGCCTGACGTTATAACTTCTTCGCAGCAGGCTCGGCGGGAGTTGCAGGAGTTGCAGGCGCTTTTTTGAGAAGCAATTCAATTGGCATGGGTATACCTTCCGCCTCGCTGGTGATCTTGATTTCAGTCGGGGAAACGACTCCCTTGTAGTTCAGGACAAACGGCATTCCACCGAAATCGAACGTGACTTTGAAGGTGATGTTTTTGCCGTCGACCTTGCCATCGCTTATGGGAACTTCCGCTCCGTCAAACCCGGTTGTCGAGCCTGTAAGCTTCGCGCCATCCGCTTTGAAGTTGAAGGCCACGGCCAGGTCGCCGTTTGGCGTGGTGACGTTTCCGGTCCACTTGCCATCGACATCTGCGGCAAGAGCGGCCACGGACAGACCGAGCATCAACACCAGGATCGCAAAAAATTTCATTTCAATCCTCCTTCGGACACAGCATTCGCCTTAGCTTGCCTTAACACGGCAGGCAGAGTCACCAATTTCAGTATGCGGAGGGATCAGGCGGAAACTCCACACGCCGCCTGCTGGTATTTTTGAACAAAATCCTCGACCATTTCCCGAGCCTGATTGTCGGTGAATTGTTCCGGCGGCGATTTCATGAAATAGGCCGAAGGACCTTTGATCGCTCCACTCAATCCATTCTCCATGGCGAGCTTGCAGCATCGGACCGCGTCAATCACGACTCCGGCGGAATTCGGGGAATCCCATACTTCAAGCTTCAGGTCGAGCTCCAGAGGCACTCCGCCAAAGGTTTCCCCTTCCATTTTGATATGGCACCACTTGCGGTCTTCCAGCCACGGTACATGGTCGCTGGGACCGACGTGCACATTTTTCGGATCCAGGGAATAGTCGAGCTGAGATGTGACCGCACGCGTCTTGCTGATCTTCTTCGACTCCAGCCGCGAGCGTTCGAGCATGTTGAGGAAATCCGTATTGCCGCCAAAATTCAGCTGGTACGTTCGCAGCACGCGAACTCCACGCTCACGGAACAGATTCGTCAGCACGCGATGGACAATCGTCGCACCAACCTGAGACTTGATGTCGTCGCCTATGATCGGAAGGCCGGATTTTTCGAAACGGGAAGCCCACTTTGTATCGCTGGCGATGAACACGGGGATGCAGTTCACGAAGCCGCAACCGGCCTGAAGGGCTTGTTCGGCATACCATTCGGCCGCCTGCTGGCTTCCGACGGGAAGAAAATTCACAACCACATCGGTTCTTGTCTGACGCAATTGCTCCGCCACGTCCACGTGCGGCCGCTGCGATTCGGGAATGACTTCGCGGAGATACATCCCCAGACCATCGTGAGTGGGCCCGCGCTGCACTTCCACGCCGAGGTGGGGCACGTCCGAAAATTTGAGAGTATTGTTCGGATCTGCGAATATCGCTTCACCAAGATCCAGTCCGACCTTCGCCGCATTCACATCAAAAGCGGCAGAAAATTCGATATCGCGAACATGCAGCCCCCCCAAACTGGCATGCATCAATCCCGGCACGAATTCTTCTTCAGACGCGTCGCGGTAGAAGTGAACACCCTGAACCAGCGATGACGCACAATTGCCGGTTCCCACGATCGCGACCCGCACTTTCCGATTGGTTTTCATGAAGTCTCCTCTTTGGAGGTTCACGATGCAGGTGAATCTGTCATAAATCAAATTAATAATAATTATTATTGTTATAACTTTTTTCTATCGCAATACTGAGTCTTCAGCAGTTGTTCCGATTTCCGGATCGCAATACTGCAGGTGTTTCATGTTCCCACTGTAGGGGCGGTCTATGTCCGCCCACAATTTGGAGGATTGCATTCCTTAAAATCG
>JBGPBY010000150.1:0-14032 GCA_041481485.1 Terriglobia bacterium | reverse complement strand
CGGTACCCCTCACCCAACCCTCTCCCGTTGCGAGACGGATTTCTTGATGGCATTCCTTCAAGTCGTCCATCAATCTCTACTTTTCCCCCGTCAACTGACGCTCGATTCGGCGGGATTCGTCGATGATTCGCTCAAAAATTCGCTGCAGACCATCCGCGTCGAGAGGGCCATTATTCTCGCTCTTCACATTGCGGATAACGTTCTGTTCGCGTTCCGGATCGACTACTTTCATATTGTGCTGCTTCTTGATCCTGGCAATTTCGAGGACGCATTGTGACCGGTCATTCATCAACTTCACCAGTTTCCGGTCAATTTCATCGATTCTTGTGCGCCAGTCCTCGATACTCATTCCGATTCACCTCTCAACCATTTTGTGAATTGGCTCACGCGATCCACCAGGTCTGCGCGTCCTGCGTTCAGCTCAATTTCACGCACAATGGCGCTACCCACGATCGCTGCGTCCGCTTCTTCCCAAACCGCCCTCACGTGTTCGGGCTGAGAAATTCCAAATCCTACAGCAATTGGGGACTTCGTATATCGGCGAAGTTCTCTGAGGAAACCTTGCAGGTCGGGGGAGAGCTTTTGGGTTTCTCCAGTCACTCCTGTACGGGACACCGCGTAGAGAAAGCCCGTGGATGCCTGAGCCGTCAATTTCAAGCGTTCAGGAGAACTGGTTGGTGCGGCCAGAAACACCGTGTTCAATCCAGCGGCTTTCATGACGGCGCGGTATTCTTCGGATTCCTCAACCGTCAAATCCGTAGCCAACACCCCATCAAATCCGGCACTGGCGGCATCTTTCGCCAGATTCTTCAAGCCGTAGCGAAAAATCGGATTGTAATAACTGAACAAAACCATTGGGATCTGCGACTGCCTCCGGACCTCGGTGGCAAGCTCCAGCACCTTTCGCATGGTCATTTTCTGCCCCAGTGCTCTTTCGGTGGCGCGTTGAATGACGGGTCCGTCGGCAATGGGATCGGAGAAGGGAACGCCGAGTTCGATAATGTCCGCTCCGGCCTTCTCCAGTCCGAAAATCAGATCGCGAGTGATGTCTCGTGTTGGATCTCCGGCGGTGATATACGGAATGAAAGCGTGACGCTTCTCGGATTTCAGCTGGGCAAAGCGCTTTTCGATTCGTGTCATCTTATGGTTTCAACTTCATGAGTCTGGCGACTTCGGTTACGTCTTTGTCGCCCCGTCCGGAAAGATTCACGATCACGATTTTATCGGAGCCCAACTTGTTCTTTTTCGCTTCGGCGATGGCGTGCGCGCTTTCCAGTGCCGGAATGATTCCCTCCAGGCGGCTGAGTTCGTGAAACGCATTCATCGCTTCTTCATCATTAATGGAGGTGTATTGCACGCGTCCGGTGTCGTGAAGGGCAGCGTGTTCCGGTCCGACGGCGGGATAGTCCAATCCTGCGGATACGGAATGGGTGGGCACCACCTGACCGTCGTCATCCTGAAGAATGTAGGAAAACGTTCCGTGCAGCACCCCTGGCGCTCCACCTGAAAAGCGCGCCGCATGCTCGCCCAGTTTCGGCCCGCGGCCGCCGGCTTCCACGCCGGTCATGCGGACATTCGTGTCCGGTACGAACGCGTGAAACAACCCCATCGCGTTGCTGCCTCCGCCGACGCAGGCAATGAGCATATCGGGCAACCGGCCTTCGGCTTCGATGATCTGAGCACGGGCTTCGCGTCCGATCACGGACTGGAAGTCTCGAACCATTGCAGGGTAAGGGTGCGGTCCAAGAACCGAACCCAGCATGTAATATGTCGTCCTCACGTTCGTGACCCAGTCGCGCATCGCTTCATTGATGGCGTCTTTCAGGGTTTTGCTGCCCGACGCTACCGGCATCACACGAGCGCCAAGCAGTTTCATGCGAAATACGTTGAGCTCCTGACGCCGGATGTCTTCCTCACCCATGTAGACATCACACTCGAGCCCAAGCAAAGCACAGACCGTCGCCGTTGCCACGCCGTGTTGTCCAGCGCCGGTCTCCGCGATGATTCGCTTCTTGCCCATCCGTTGCGCGAGAAGTCCTTGTCCAAGGCAGTTATTGATTTTGTGAGCCCCCGTGTGATTCAAGTCCTCGCGCTTCAGGTAAATCTTTGCGCCGCCCCATTCCCGCGTCAGCCGAGCCGCGTGATAGAGCGGAGTCGGACGGCCGGAATACTGATGAAAGAGATACTCCAGCTCGGATTGAAACGCGGGATCGGCCTGAGCCGCCTGGTATGCGGCGTCCAGTTCTTCGAGTGGAAACATCAGCGTTTCGGGAACAAACTGACCGCCGTACACTCCAAAATGACCTTTCATGATTCACCCAAAAGCGCGACATCGACGCGACGAACCGCTTCGATAAAGCGCCGCATTTTGTCGTAGTTCTTTTTCCCCGGACTGGACTCCACTCCGCTGGACACATCCACGGCAAAGGGATGGAGCTTTGTAATGACATCCGCGACATTGTCCGGATTCAATCCACCGGCAATGACAATGGAGCCAAAGGCATTTGCGCCATACGCCTGATTCCAATCGAACGTGCGGCCCGTCCCGCCGAACTGCACGGCAGTGGCGGAGTCGAGCAGGAACATGCGATGTCCATAGCTGCGCAGAGACTCTACACGGAATCCGGCATCCATTCGAATTGCCTTGATGACTTTCACGCGCTGAATCATCGAACAATAATCGGGAGTTTCGCTGCCGTGAAGCTGGACGGCATGGAGGCCAAGGGACAAGGCAAAATCCTCCAGGCCCTGCGGGTTCGGATGATTGACGAATACGCCGGCTATGGTCACAAATGCCGGAACGCTTTCGATAATTGCCGCGGCGCGTGAAGCTTCGATGCACCGCAGGCTCTTTTCATGGAAATTCAACCCGATGGCATCGGCTCCCAGAAGAATGGCATCGCGCGCATCGTCCGGATCCGTGATGCCGCAGATCTTTATACGCGTCACGCCAACTCCTGAAGCTTGAAAAGTGCGGCGCCCGGATCGCTGGAGGTGATGAGAGATTCTCCAACGAGAAATGCGTCGGCGCCGGCGTCAAGCAATTCGTTGATTTCGCTGCGTCCGCGGATGCCGCTCTCGACGACAAACAAACGATCGTTGGGTATCCGTTGCGAGAGCCGAAACGATGTATCGAGCTTCACCTCGAAGGTTTTCAGATTTCGATTGTTCACACCAATTATGAACGCGTCGGCTTCAAGCGCTTCATCGAGCTCCCATTCGTCGTGAATCTCCACCAGAGCGTCGAGCTGGACTTCCTTCGCGAGCGACAGCAGGGATTTCAGTTCGTCCAGCTCCAGCATCGCGGCGATCAGAAGAATGGCGCTGGCGCCCGCGCCCCGGGTTTCGTAAATCTGAAAATGATCGAATACGAAGTCTTTGCGCAGAACGGGCAGTGGCGAGGCCTTCCGAATTTCACTCACCCACGCCAGGCTTCCCTGGAAAAAATCTTCTTCGGTAACCACTGAAATCGCAGTGGCGCCCGCATCGGTGTATGCCCGGACCAGCGAGTCCACCGAGAACCTGGAGCTGAACAGGCCTTTCGAAGGCGACGCCTTCTTGACTTCCGCAATGATTCGAACGGGTTTGGTATTCTGAAGCGCCTGGGCAAACGACGGCGGAAGTTCGGCTTCTTTCGCCATGCGTTTAGCGATGGGAGTGGGAACGCGCTGCATGGTGTTGTGCAGCCGCAGCTGTTTGGCTTCGACGATCTTCGAAAGAATGTGGCTCGGATCCAGCGCTTTCATTTCGATAGAGCTCGAAGTTGATGGAGTTTGGAAAGTGCAGAACCGCTGTCAATGGACTGCTCGGCCAGCCGCACGCCGTCGGCCAGGGAGTCCGACAGGCCACCGGCCACAATCCCGGCCGCGGCATTCAGCAGAACCACATCGCGCCGCGGACTTCGCTCGCCGCTCAGAACGGCTTCAATGATGGCTGCATTTGCGGCCGCATCGCCACCCTTGATCTTTTCGGCAGAAACCGAAAAGAATCCGAAATCCTCGGGGCAGACCGAATAAGACGTGATCTCTCCGTCTTTCAGCTCGCGAATCGTCGACGGAGCACTGATTGAAATCTCATCCACTCCATCGTTTCCATGAATCACAAACGCATGGCTCGTTCCGAGCTGCTGCAGGCTGTTCGCTACCAGATCCAGGACCATCATTGAAGATACGCCAAGCACCTGAAACTCAGGACGGGCCGGATTGGAAAGAGGTCCAATGAAATTGAAAACCGTGCGAAAACCCAATTGAGTTCGCGCCGGCATGACGTGCTTCATTGAAGTGTGGTAACGCTGAGCAAACAAAAAACCGATGCCGATGCCGGTCACTGCACGCCGCAGCCGGTCCGAGGGCATCTCAATATCGATGCCCAGCGCTTCCATGACATCGGCACTGCCGCACTTGCTGCTTGCAGCGCGATTGCCATGCTTGGCCACGTGCACCCCTGCACCCGCCGCCACAAACGCCGATGCTGTCGATATGTTGAACGTGCCGGAGCGGTCGCCCCCGGTTCCACAGGTGTCGAGCACCGGAACGGCATCTCCATCCCAGAAAGGCTCTGCGCGTTCGCGCATTACCCGCGCGAAGGTTGCCAGTTCGCAGGGCGTCTCTCCCTTCATCCGAAGCGCTGTGAGAAACGCGGCAACCTGGGCGTCGGTGGCGCGGCCGGCCATCAGTTCTTCCATGGCGTGACGCGACTCAAGTTCATTGAGATTGAGCCGGTCGATGAGCCTTTGGATGATGTCGGTAATCATTTCAGCGCCGCACAAAATTCGAGAGCAGCTGTTTCCCGGTATTCGTGAGTATGGATTCGGGATGGAACTGTATTCCTTCAACCGGATACTCGCGATGACGCAATCCCATGACGATACCGTCGCTGGTTTGAGCACTGACTTCGAGGCAGGACGGAATATTGGTCACAATCAGCGAGTGATATCGAGTGGCGGGAAAACCCTGCGGCAGATCTCTGAAGATTGTCTTTTCATCGTGGAATATCGGACTTGTTTTTCCATGCATCAACGAAGGAGCCCGCACCACGGACCCCCCGAAGACTTCACCAATTCCCTGATGCCCCAGGCAGACGCCAAGTATCGGGGTCGTCTTGTGAAAAGCCTCGATCACCTTCTCAGAAATACCGGCTTCGCGGGGAATTCCCGGGCCCGGAGAGATCACAATGCGTGCCGGCTGCATCGCTTCGATTTCGGGAATGGTGATGCGGTTATTTCGGTAGACGCGCAATTCCTGTCCCATCTCGCCAAGATACTGAACCAGGTTATAAGTGAAGGAATCGTAATTATCGATGACGACAATCATAATTCGAATCCTCGCATTGCCAGTTCGATGGCGCGAATCAGTGCGCGCGATTTATTCACCGTTTCCACGTATTCATTCTCAGGAACGGAATCCGCGACAATCCCTCCCCCCGCCTGGATGTATCCTTTGCGTCCCCGGGCGACCAAAGTCCGGATCGCGATGCACGAATCCAGGTTGTTGCTGAAATCCACGTACATGATGGCACCGGAATAGACGCCTCGCTTCGTGGTTTCCAGTTCGTCGATGATTTCCATGGCCCGCACTTTTGGCGCCCCGGAAACCGTTCCGGCAGGGAAGCAGG
The DNA here is from genome assembly GCA_041481485.1 of Terriglobia bacterium. GTDB lineage: Bacteria > Acidobacteriota > Terriglobia > 20CM-2-55-15 > 20CM-2-55-15 > JBGPBY01. The sequence continues at coordinate 8,419 of JBGPBY010000150.1, read as the reverse complement.
CCATCATGGTGTCGAGGCGGTCCACGCTGTCGGTCAATTCGCCGCGAAGTGAAGAAACCAGATGCATCACGTGCGAATACCGTTCCACAACCATGAGTTCCTCGACTCGAACCGTGCCGTATTTGCAAACGCGTCCAAGATCGTTGCGGCCGAGATCTACCAGCATCACATGTTCGGCGCGCTCCTTTTCGTCCGCAAGGAGTTCACGCTCGAGCGCCAGATCCTCGGCATCCGTTTGTCCGCGCGCGCGAGTTCCTGCAATGGGACGATAGAACACTTCACGGCCTCGGATTTTGACCAGCATTTCCGGAGATGAACCGACGATTACAGTCTCCGGCATTTTCAGGAAATACATGTACGGCGACGGATTGACGATGCGCAGCGCGCGATAGATCTCAAACGGCGCAATCTTCAGATCCACTTCAAAACGCTGAGACAGCACCACCTGAAAAATGTCGCCCGCAGCAATATATTCCTTCGCCGTTTCGACAGATTTCAAGTATGCGTCCTTTTCTATATTGGAGCGCACTGTGGTCGCCTCTTTGGAGGACGATGGCATCGGTGTTTCGATCGGGCTTCGGAGCAGACGTTCGATGCGGCGGATATTTTCGGTGGCTTCCCGATATTGTTCTTCGATCGGCTGCTTCGATTCATCGACCAGAAGATTCGAAATGATATGGATCTGGTGCCGGAAATGGTCGAAGGCCAGAATAGTTTTATAGAACATCAGCGCGGCATCGTCGACACCGAGATCATCCACCCCGGTATCCGGGATGTCCTCAATGGTGCGGACCATCGAGTAGCCGAAGTAGCCCACTGCACCGCCGGTGAATGGCGGAAGATTCGGCAGCGTCACCGAGCGAAAGCGCTGAAGCGTGGCGCGGACCGTCGCCATGAAGTCTTCCGGCTGCCCTTTTGAATAGCGCATCACCAGAAACGGATCGCATCCCAGAAAGGAATATCTTCCAATCGCGGCGCCGCCTTCGACGCTCTCCAGCAGAAATGCGTACTGGCTGCCCTTTTCGAGTTTGAGATAAGCGGAGACCGGCGTCAGAAAATCCGCAACGACGGATTTGTAGACGGGAATCACGTTTCCCTGTTCGCGCAGTTTTTGAATGTCGAGAAGTTCCGGTTGCATGTTCTGATCGCGCCTACTGTTTCAATCCTGTCCGGTGACGTTTCACCAGTTCCGTTTTAATTTCTTCCAGGGTTACGCCCTTTGCCACCAGCGTGACAATGAGGTGATAAAGCAAATCGGAAGTTTCTTCGACAATGCGCACGCTGGAATCGTTCTTTGCGGCAATCACGGTTTCCACGGCTTCTTCGCCGAGTTTTTTCACGATCTTGTCGATGCCTTCTTCGAACAGCCGCGTGGTATAGCTGTTTGGCGGGCGCCTGTTGTTTCGCTCCTGAATTAATCCATAAAGCTTCTGCATGGTTCCGCCGAAACCGGCTTCCTTACCGAAGCAGGAGTAGGCGCCTGTGTGACAGGCCGGTCCTTTGGGTTCAACTTCCAGCAGTATCGTGTCATTGTCGCAATCGAGACTGATTGCACGAACTTTTTGAAAGTTTCCTGACGTTTCACCTTTGTGCCAGATTTCCTTCCGGCTGCGGCTCCAGAGGTAGGTTTCGCCTTTCTCGATCGTGAGACGCAGCGCTTCTTCGTTCATGTACGCCACGGTCAGAACTTCGCGCGTGATGGCGTCCTGAATCACCGCCGGGACCAGGCCGCGCGCATCGAATTTCACCGATTTGATCAAGTCGCTTTTCGAAATACTCATCGGACCAGGACCCCGCGATCCCGCAGGTAAGACTTTGCCTGCTGGATCGTGAATTCGCGGAAATGGAAAATGGATGCAGCCAGAACCGCGCTGGCCGCGCCTTCGGTAAGTCCCTGGCGAAGATGCTCCAGGTTTCCCGCGCCACCGGAAGCAATCACCGGGATCTGAACGGAGCAGGCAATCTGCCGGGTCAAGTCCAGATCATAGCCGCTTTTTGTGCCGTCCGCGTCCATGCTGGTCAGCAGAATTTCGCCTGCGCCAAGTTCGGCCACGCGTTTCGCCCAATCGGCGGAGCACAGTTCGGTTCGATGCCGTCCACCGTGGGTGTAGACGTGCGGTCCATCGCTGTCGCGTCTGGAATCGATGGCCACGACAATACACTGGCTCCCAAAGCGCTCGGCCGCCTGGCGGACCAGATCGGGGTTTTCTACGGCAGACGTGTTCAGTGAGACTTTGTCTGCGCCGGCTCGCAGGATTAACTGGATGTCGTCGACGGAACGAAGTCCCCCTCCGACAGTGAAGGGGATATTGATGGCATCGGCGACGCCCTGAACCATTTCGGCGACGATCTCGCGCTGGTCCGACGACGCAGTGATATCCAGAAACACCAGTTCGTCGGCGCCTTCTTCGGAGTACCTCAACCCGCATTCGATTGGATTTCCGGCATCGCGCAATTCGACGAAATTAATGCCTTTGACAACCCTTCCGTTCTTAACATCCAGACAAGGAATAATGCGTTTGGCTAACATCGCGATACTTCCAATGCCTGCTCGAGCGTCAGCAACTTTTCGTACAAAGCCTTGCCGATGATGACACCATCGAGCCTCGGATGTTGCAGGCGCATTTCCGCAAGGGAGTGGACATCGTCCAGCCGTGACACGCCGCCGGACGCAATGACATTCAGAGTGGTGCCATCGATCATCTGCTTCAGCGAATCGATATTGGGCCCCACCAGCACGCCGTCTCTGGAGATGTCGGTATAAATCACAAGCCGCGCTCCCAGGTTTTCGAGCCGCCGGGCAAGTTCGATGGCGCCGATGCGGGAGTCTTCCGTCCAGCCGGAAACTTTGGCGATCCCGTCGCGTGCATCGATGCCGATCGCGATACGTTCGCCGAAACGTTGCAGCGCATCACCCGTGAATTGGAGATCATTCACCGCGCTGGTACCCAGAACGACGCGCTGAACTCCGGCAGTCAGGAGATTCTCGACCGTTGTGATGTTTCGAATACCGCCGCCGACCTGAACTTTGAGGTTAGGAAGACTGCTCGCGATTCGAGCGATTACATCGTGATTTGCAGGCTTGCCCTCAAACGCTCCATCCAGATCGACCACGTGCAGCCACTGCGCGCCGGCCAGGAACCAGCGTTGCGCCATTTCCAGCGGTTGGCCGTAGACGGTGACGTCATCGGCACGCCCCTGGCGCAGGCGTACGGCCTGGCCCTTCAGGATGTCGACTGCAGGATAGATGTTCATATTGTTGCAAAGTTATCGAGCAAGCGTTCCCCGACCTTCTGACTTTTCTCCGGATGAAATTGAGTCGCCCAGATATTGCCGCGATGCACAATGGCGGCGAAGTTGATCCCGTGATTTACGGACGCCAGCAGTATGTCTTTAGATGATGGTTCGGCATAGTACGAGTGTACGAAGTATACAAAGTTACCCGGTTCGATGCCATTTAGCAACGGGTCCGATTGATGCAGCTGCAATTGATTCCATCCCATGTGCGGAACGTGAACGCCTTCCGGAATTCGCCGGACGCGTCCGGGCAAAAGATCCAGTCCGCGGTGCAGCCCGAACTCTTCGCTCTCGCTGAAGAGCAGGTGCATCCCCAGGCAAATTCCCAGTGTTGGAGTGCCGCTTTGCACCTTCTGGACAAAGGGTTCGACCAGTCCGAAGTCTTCGAGATTCTTCATCGCATCGCGAAACGCACCGACACCTGGAAGGATGAGGCGCGAGGCCGTGCGGACTTTCTCAGGATCAGACGTGACCTCCACATCGTGGCCAAGCCGCCTCAACGTGTTCTCGATGCTGCGGAGATTGTTCAGTTTGTAATCAACTACAGTGATCATGGCGTTTCGTTTCGCGTCCCCAGCCGCGTTAGCGGCGGCAGTCCCTTAGCCCCCGGCGTGAGCCGGGGGTAAATGATCACAGCACCACACAGAGTGCCGTATGCACGACATATCCAGAATTCTGATCTGTCGTGCCTCCGGCACTTTGCTTTTCCTGACGTGCTCTTCCACCGGCTTACGCCGGTGGCTAAGGAACTGCCGCCGCTAACGCGGCTCAGAACGCGGCAATTATGAATCAGTTTGTAATTCCTCATGCCGTGCGGCTCAGAACGCGGCAATTATGAATCAGTTTGTAATTCTTCATGCCGTGCGGCTCAGAACGCGGCAACTATGAATCAGTTTGTAATTCCTCATGCCGTGCGGCTCAGAACGCGGCAATTATGAATCAGTTTGTAATTCCTCATGCCGTGCGGCTCAGAACGCGGCAACATTGAAGTGCCTATATGTGGCGCGGAGTCTGCTCGAACTATAATCACAAAACCCCTTTCGTGGACGGGATGTCCCCAAACTCCTCCGATACCCGCGTCGCCGCATGCAGCGCACGTGCGGTTGCCTTGAAAATTGTTTCGGCAATATGGTGTTGGTTGCGCCCATACAGGTTCTCAATGTGCAGATTGAATTTTCCCTCCTGCACGAGCGCCTTCATGAACTCTTCGATCAGTTCCGACTGGAGATCGCCAATTCGTGCGACCTTGAAATCCGCTTTGAAAACGAGAAACGGCCGCCCGGACAAGTCCACGACGACTCGGGTCAGCGCTTCATCGAGCGGTACATACGCGAAACCGAATCGTGCAATCCCTCGCCGCTCGCCCAGCCCTTCATAAAGCGCCTGTCCGAGCACCCACCCCACGTCTTCGACGGTGTGGTGCCCATCAATTTCCAGGTCGCCCTTCGCTTTGATATTCAAATCCATCCGTCCATGGCGCGCCAATTGAGCGAGCATGTGGTCGAAGAAGGGAATTCCCGTATCGATCTGATGTTCTCCGGTTCCATCCAGGTTGAGACGGACTTGAATATCGGTTTCCTTCGTCTTGCGCGACTTGGAAACGATTCGGGCTTTGCTCATTTCTTCCTCACTTCCTTTGGCAGCGCGTTGTCCAGCGCCGCAAGGAATCGGTCGTTCTGTTCCGGAGTGCCCACGGTGACGCGAAGGACACGTTCGAGCATGGGATAACTGCTCACGTCGCGCACCAGAACTCCCTGCGCGTAGAGTTCTTCGAAAAGCACCGAGGCGATTTTGGCCGTGCGGATCAGGAAGAAGTTCGTGCAGGAATCGAAGGTACGCACTCCCAGACGTTTTCGAAGTTCGCCGATCATTCTCTGGCGTTCCGAAATCAAGGTTTGCACTGCCTTCGTCATCAGATCGCCGCGCTCGATAGCCAGTTGCGCTGCTGTCAATGTGAAGATGTTGACGTTGTATGGCAGCTTGGCCTTGTGAATTTCGCTGGCGATTTCAGGATGTGCCAGCATGTAGCCAAACCGCAGCCCAGCCATCGACATTGCTTTCGAAAATGTCCGGGTGATCACCAGATTCGGATTTGCCTTCAGGAGCTCAAGGCCGGTCTGGCCGCTGAATTCGTGATAGGCCTCGTCGAGCAGAACAATTCCTTTTGCCTTGTCGAGTACGCGTTGCAAGTCTTCGAGCTTGAGAAGAGAGCCGGTCGGATTGTTCGGCGAGCAAATCACAACCACGTCCGCAGACTCCGCCGCGCGGACCAGCGCGTCGACATCGAAGGACAAATCCGCAGCTTTCAGAGGAAGACTGATGATGTTGGCCTGAAGAATCGACGATTGCAGTTTGTACAGGGTAAACGTCGGTTGGGGAATCGCGACAGTGCGGCCGTGCCCGAGAGTGACCAGGAGCGCCGCCTGAAGCAGTTCATTGGATCCGTTGCCGACGAGAATCCCGTCTTCGGTCCAGCCGGTATGTTGGGCAAGGGTATGCGTGATCGCGGCCGGTACGAATTCCGGGTAACGTCCCCAGGAGCGCGCAACAACGCGTCGTGCGACTTCCTCTTTGAACTCCCGGGGAAGTTCGTATGGATTTTCGTTTTGATCCAGCTTGACGTCCGCTTCGACGTGTTTCAGCGTGTAGGCTGAAGCGGCGCGGACTTCAGGCTTGATCGCGTCGGATGGCGATCGATCTTGCATGTGCCGTTAACCCCTCCTCGATGGCGAATTTTTCGATCATGTTTCCAAAACGTTCAATGGCGCGGCCGGAATATCGAATCAGGCTCGTGCGTTTCACAAAATCCGGCACGCCCAGCGGCGAGAAAAAGCGCGCTGTCCGGCCCGTCGGCAGGACGTGGCTTGGACCGGCAAAATAGTCCCCAACAACCGTCGGAGCGTAGCGCCCGACGAACAGCGCGCCGGCATTGCGAATGCCTTCGGCCACTCGATCGGGATCGGACATCAGAACCTCGACGTGTTCGGCAGCCAGCAGATTTGCAAGTTCGATGGCGGCATTCTCATTCGCCACAATGAACGCGACGCCGTGGTTTTCAATGGCGGCACGCGCTATTTCATTGCGCTCGAGGGTCCGGAGCTGCGACTGCACTTCATTGAACACGGCAACCGCGACATCAGACGACCAGCATATCAGCCACACTCGAGCCATTTCGTCGTGTTCGGCTTGTGCGAGAAGATCGGCGGCAGCCCATGCCGGATTGCAGGACTCGTCAGTGATAATCGCCACTTCGCTGGGTCCGGCAATCATGTCGATGTCCACGACTCCGTAAACCATGCGTTTGGCCGCCTGAACGTACTGGTTTCCCGGTCCGACAATCTTGTCGACGCGAGGCACGGTCTCTGTGCCATACGCCAGAGCGGCAACGGCCTGAGCGCCGCCGATGCGGTACACCTCTTCAATGTTCAATAATTTCAGCGCCGCCGCAATCAGCGGATTCTGCTCCAGAACTTTCGGTGGAGTGACCACCACAATGCGCTGGACGCCGGCAACCTGCGCCGGTATGGCGTTCATCAAAACCGAGGATGGATATGCCGCCTTGCCTCCCGGAATATACAGGCCGACTTTTGCAATAGGAGTGTTCCGAACGCCCAGCCGGATTCCGCTACCCGGCGAAAACTCCCACGATTCTTCGACCTGATGCATGTGGAATTCGCGGATATTTCGAATTGCCGCTCGAAGCACTTCGATCATTTCCGGTGAGGACGCTTCGGTATGGCGTTTGATTTCTTCAGACGAAACCCGCAATGCCGATGCCGACAAATCGAATCCGTCAAATTGCTTCGAATAGTCGAACAGAGCGGCATCGCCGCGTGCGCGAACGTCCTGAACGATTTCTGCGACGGCGGATTCGACGCTCGGCTGTTGCCCCGATTCTCCGACATGAGCTACAACCTGTTCAGCAGTGAATCCTGAGGCGAAATCGACGACTTTCATGACGCCAGTGCTCCCAGGAATTCGATCACGCGGGTTCGTTTGATTTGATACGCTGCGCGATTGACAATCAGCCGCGCCGAACTCTCGGCAATGACTTCGACAATTTCGAGACCGTTTTCTTTCAATGTCTGTCCGGATTCGACCAAGTCCACAATGCGGTCGGCAAGGCCGAGCAGCGGCGCGAGTTCGATGGAACCGTTTAGATGAATGATTTCCACCGGGATTCCCCGGGCATTGAAGAAGTCCATGGTGATGTTTGGATATTTGGTCGCGACGCGCACGGTCGGCAGATCGGATCCCCCAAGCGAAGTCACGCCCTTCTGCGCCGCAACGGCAATCCGGCAATACCCGAACTGGAGTCCCACAGGCTGCACGACATCGGCTCGCGATTCCATCAGTACATCGAGGCCGGCGATTCCGGCGTCGGCGGCACCGTATTCGACGTATGTGGGAACATCGGCCGGCTTTACGAGCACAATTCGATGCTGACCGTCTTTCGCATCGAAAATCAGTTTTCGCGACGTGAGAACATCGTCGGAAAACTCAATACCGGCCTTGGCAAAAAGATCCAGAGACAGTTCGAGAAGACGTCCCTTGGCGATCGCGACTACAAACACAGTCTCACCGTTTTGCCGGATTGCCGCGCGTTCAAAGCCTGTTCAAAGCCATTTCCATCGCATGGGATTTCCGCAGGCTCTACTTCGGAAAGCGTCATATTGGGTGTCGCTATCTGTTCGAGCCGGTCCAGGCTGAACGAGAAACCCACAGCTGTAAGATTCTCTCCGAAAGTTGCAGTCAGTCCGTCGTACCGGCCCCCGCTGGCGACCTCAAACCCAAGATGCGGGATATAAGCGCGAAAGAGTATTCCGGTGTAGTAATCGAAACCGCGGACTTCGCCAAGATCAATGGTCAGGTGCCGCGCCAGGCCAAGCCTGTCGAAGATGGAATAGATTTCTTCAAGGTGGTCGAGAGACTGAACCGAGCGCGAGTTGCGTATCAGCGATCGGGCTTCTTTCAAAACCTCAGGTCCGCCCGTGAGATGTGGAATGGCCCGGAGAATGCTTTTGCGCCGTTCTTCCAGAGGCAGCCTGTTCAGCAGCAATTCCAGTCCTGGCTGATCCTTAATGTTGAGAACGGTCTTGAGTTGTGAGATGTCGTCTTCAGG
>JBGPBY010000149.1:0-14040 GCA_041481485.1 Terriglobia bacterium | reverse complement strand
CGATCACAAAACCAACTCCGCCGCGTCGCGGCGGCCGGTCCCTTCGCCACCGGCGTGAGCCGGTGGCTACGGGACCTGCCGCCGCTCACGCGGCTGAGAACATGGCCGGATGATGGGACAAAAATACGTGATCGCATTTGCGAAATGCTGTACTAAGTCCAAATCGATAAGCTCGAGAGCCCCGGATTTGTAGTTTCGAAAAGTCGAGGGTGCATCCATCGGGGTGAGGTAAAGTTGCATTGGAAATGCCTGAGCTGTAATTGCCCACACGCTACCTCTAACCTTCATGGGCAACTGCTCCGGCAAATCGATCACTATTGAATGCGGATCTTCAGGCTCACCGGGAGGGTGGAATGACATCAGTGGTGTTTTCGTTTTTTCTGTTGCTGCAGACTGCCGCGCCGTCGGCGGTGACCGGCCGCCTCTCGGTCGAAGGAGGTGCCCCGGCACCTTCTTCCTTTACCCTGCCGCTGACGGCAGGCAGCGGGGCGCCGACACCAGCGTTGTCCGCTGGCGCAAACCGGTCGATAACGATCAGGCCACAAATCGATGGAACCTTTCGAGTGCAGCTACCTCCGGGCGAGTATCGCGTGGGAGTGCCAACGCGTCTCCCTCCAGGATATACGCTCCAATCAATCATGTACGGCGGAGTCGATCTGCTGGAAAGTCCACTGAAGATCTCCTCGGACGATTCGGCCGAGTTGCTCATCAACTTAGCGGTTAGCGGGCCGCCGCCGACCGTCAGCGTCAGCGGCCACGTGACGGGAATTGCACCAGGACAGATCCAGCGAATCGCATTGAGGGAATCTTCTGGGGGAGAGCTTTCCGCTGCTCTCGAAGCGTCTATCGGCACCGATGGTGCATTCACATTCCCGAAGGTCCTTCCCGGAAACTACATTGCATACCTGAGGCTTCGATCTGTGACGCAGGTTACGGTTGGTAACAAGGACGTCACCGGCATCACCGTTGCTCATCCGCAGGACATCCTCGTCTCGGGACACGTGATTGCCGAAGGTACGCAGACCATTCCCGCTACCATCATCGTCGAAGGCAACGGCAAGGCTGCAACGACGCAGGTCCGCGCGACCGGCACATTCATCCTGAGTCTGGGAAACGGCGAGAACTCGATCTCGGTCCGCAACATTCCAGATTCCTATCGACTCAAGTCGATAACCTACGGCGACGTGGACCTCCAGAAGGAACCGCTTAAGCTCGATGGGCCTGCCAACTGGGACATCATCGTGAGGCTTGCGCCTAAAAACTGACCCCTGTGTTCATTATTTCGATCGGGTTCAATGGAAGTACGTGCCGGGCCATTGAGGCGGCACGTCCTGGATCTTTCCCAGCGTCGTAAAGTTGTACGGTTCGAACCGGATCAGCAGCGTCGAGTTGTCCGTGGGCAATGCTGCAAGATTTGAAAGGTAGGCGGACCATTTGGATTGGATGTAATCCTCGACGTTGGAGATGTAGAAGACCGATACCGTCGAGCCGTGATCTTTGACATATTGCGAGACAGTGCGGATCGCCTTCACTCCAGTGAAGTCCCCCACGAGCGGCACGATCAAGTTCTTCTGCTGCATTTCCCGAATACGTTTGTAGCTTTCTTCCCGGGCGAGATACACCCAGTTTTTCCCGCGACCGTCGGTGGCGACGGCCAGCATGTGGTAACTGGGAACGTAAGGATTGGGCGCTGTACTGGCGAATCCGTAATCCATACGCGGGCCACCGCGAAAAAAAACGTTGAAGATATATTCGATCTTCTGCTCGTCGTCAGCGCTGAGCGCGAACCGGTGCTGCCGGGTCAAACGATCCTTGATGTCCTTAAGGGTTGCGGCATAGAGCTGCGGATCCGGCTTCGCTTCGGCGAAGGCCTGAAACAGAGCATCTACGGATGAATTCGCGTCGAGTCCCGCCGGACGCTTCCGGGAGAATAAGAGAGAGACGAAATCGGCACGATTGTCTGCCTTTTCAAACAGCGCCTTGTACATCAGCAGCAGCAGCGTGTTCTGACGCCGGACGTCGAAAATGAACGCGACCTTCGGACGCAAGACATCAATGTAAGTAAAGTTCTGTTCTGAGGCCACCCCGAAGTAGACTCCGCCCGGCTTCGCCAAACGGCTCAGTTCCGGAATGACCTCCTGGTATGAAATTTCGTTCGATACGAAGTTCTCATACTGATAGTCTCCACCAGTTTCTGAGAAGTCCGTCACCATGCGCCAGAACTCGGCATCTGTATATTGGCGCGGCAGGGTGTCGGCAGCCTTTACGGAGAACCGCGCAACGCCAAGCACAGCGGCAAAACAGATGAGCGCAAGTGAAATCCCAACGGGCTTCGTCAGCATCAATGACCTCCGGGAATTTTAGCGTACTTTTGCGACAGCCGCTTTGGCGATCGCGATGATGGTATTCCTTACCGTCGCCTCCGTTGCCGGCGCTTGTATGTCCATCTGAATAATGAGGTCTTTTGAACCCGCCTTGACGTAAAGCGGCGCGGACCGTATGGGTTGCGAGGCAGGGCAAGACTCGAAGAAGGCGTCGTCACCGACTCCCGCTACGGTCTCCCGTTTGCAGCCTTGCGCAAGTTTGAACGTGCGGGCAGTCGCGGTCCAGTTCTTGCCCGGGATGAGAACCAGACTCACCATCGGCGCCTTTGGACCGGTGAAAGCAGCTCCACTGTACTGACAGGAAGATCCTCCCCCCGCACCTTGTCCTGGCTCGTCTCCCGAACTCGCATCGACGTACCCTTGATTTCCTGTGACGGTCTTGATTTCGGCCAGGCTAAGAACGGCGCATGCTGGCGTCGTTGTGCCCGGACCGCGTTGTGCCGCGAATGCATCCACTGTTCCAAAGACGGTGAGAAGTGTTCCTAACAATAAAATCGTTCGACTCATACCAACCTCCATGTCATATGTTGTCCCAGATCAAATGCCGTTCGGATTACATTACTGTTCCTCGTATTTGGAGGCAATCCGTTTCAGCAGCGCTGACCACATGTCCCTGTGGCTGAACAACGACTCGTTGTTGGGGAGCCTTTCCAAACACGGCTTCGACGCCTCCAGGGATCATTTGTCCAAGGCCGACGCCGCAAAAATTAACGGCGACCTTCAAACCGCCCGCTCGGAACTGCAACTCTTTCTTGAGAGTCTCATCGATGCTATTCGGGACAGACTCAAGGGAGACGAGGCCACCTTCCCGATTTTTGAAAACTTTGACTGGAAGACGTCCATGCGTGGACTCCGCTCTGGTCTGCCGGATGACGAGGACTGGAAAACCCGATGGTGGCTTACCCTGCTGTTTGCAGAAGTTGTCGTGCAACGCTTTGAGCAACGGCTGAATTAACATTAGCCAGTTTCTTGCCAATGTCATATCACCTCGTGCTACGCTGAGCGCCACCCCAAGGAGGTTCCCGTGTCCAGGAAAGCAATGGCGATGATGGCGCTGACCTTCGTCGGTGTTATCGCTTTCCTGGGGTTCCGTCTCGCCGGCCAGACGCCGGAGTCCTATACATTCACGACGATCGCCTATCCAGGGAGCAGTTCAACGGTCGCATCAGGAATCGATTTCGCGGGGCGGATCGTCGGCTATTATGTCGACGGCGGCGTGACGCATGGGTTTCTCCTGAGCAATGGAAGCTATTCCGCCATCGACTACCCTGGTGCCAACTGGACGGCGGCGTTTGGTGTGAACAGCGGCGGTCTCATCGTCGGAGGGTATGGTCCGGACGCTGAAACGGGACGTCACGGATTCCTGTTGAACGGCCGAAGTTTCTCCAGCATTGATGTTCCGGGAAGCCTCGACACAATCGCCCGCGGTATTAACAATCGTGGGCAGATTGTTGGAGACTATGTCGGCCGCGATGGCATCCGCCACGGATTTCTTCTCAGTGGCGGAGCGTACACGACCGTGGAAGTTCCCGACAGCGGCGGAGGGTCCGCCTATGGCATCAACGATGCCGGACAGATTGCAGGACTATCCGGATTCGGAGCGAACGCTATCGGCTTCGTGTTTTCATCAGGCAGCTATAGCAAGATGGAGACACCGGGGAGTTACTACTCCATCGCTTATGGACTGAATAACCTGGGTGACGTTGTCGGCCAGGCGAATGGCCCGCAGCCGCCGTTCCGGGCGTTCCGGCGCAACGGCGCGAGTTTCGGCGTTCTGAATGTGCCTGGCCTTCCGGTTTCCTGGGATGCCCGCGGCATCAATGACCTCGGCCAGATTGCAGGTTCCCTCATGGATGGCGAAGGCAAGACCTTCGGCTATCGCGCCACGCCTGCGGCCTTGCAGACTGGACCGGTGGATCCCGCCGCCGAGACCAGAATTTTCAGCACGATTGTCTCTGGGCCAATGGGGTCGGCCGGACCGATGGGTCCGATAGGGCCCGCTGGTCCTCCGGGCCCTCCAAGCCCGGCGGGTGCTCCCGGAGATAGCGGTCGAGGTGCTCCGCGCGACGGACGCGGCGGGCCAGCTGTCACGCCGGTCGCGCTCCTGCTCTATGCCGATCCCGTCGCACTCTGGAGCCCGGCGTCCGGAGGCAACGGCCATTCCTATCAGGCGGTCTTCGCGCCCGGCGGTGTCAACTGGACCGACGCCCAGGCTTGGGCGGTCGCGAACGGCGGCAACCTCGCCTCCATCGGCTCGGCGGAGGAAAATGATTTTGTTTTCAGCCTCGTCAAGGACCCACACTTCTGGCGGACCGGCCCTGCGGGCAACTTCTTCCTCGGGCCATGGCTCGGCGGTGCGTTGCGAACCGATTCCCGCGCAGATTCCCTGGTGGCGCCGGGCGACTGGCGTTGGGTGGATGACAACGGGCAGTTCACCTTCAGCAATTGGGTGCCCGGCCAGCCGGACGCCGGGATTGAAAACGGCCTGGTCATGCATTTCATGTCGGCGGTGGACATTGGTTTCCGGCCGACATGGAACGACATGCGGGCGATTGATCGCACTAACGGCTTCGTCGTCGAATATGCAAAAGGCCTGGCCAGCGCCGCCCCCGCCAACCCCGCGCCTCGCGGCAACAGAAGGCGCGGACAGTAGTTCAAGACTCCGTTAACACTTCCCTTCCCTCGTTGGAAACTTGATGCGTGGTAGCATGGCCCACATGGATCCGCTCGCCGGGCTCGTCCGAAAATCCTGGAGTCCAATTCTCTTCAGTCTGATCCTGGGCATTTCGTCACCTACGCTTCTAACTTCCCAGGCGCTTCCTCGGAGTCTAAACAACGGCGAGTTCTGCCGGATGTTGGATGAGTTCTCTGAGCCGCCGGCCAAGTATCCGTTCCAGCTGATGTCCAACGAATATGGCTATCAGAGGGTGATTCCGGAACTGAAACGTACCATTTCGGAAGACGGAGTCTATCTGGGTGTCGGTCCCGAGCAGAATTTCACCTATATCGCTTCAGTGCGGCCACGCATGGCCTTTATCGTCGACATTCGGCGCGACAATCTCCTCGAACATCTGATCTATAAAGCTATTTTTGAAATGTCAGCCAATCGATCGGAGTTCATTTCTCGCCTGTTCTCGCGCCCGAGTTCCACGAAGTCCGGGGACAGTCTCACCGCCAGGGAACTATTCAATACTTTTGATCGGGTGGCTGGAGATCCGCAGCTATTGGAACGCAACCTTCGCGCTATCAAAGATCACTTAAGCAATTTGGGATGCCCACTGACGACGGCAGACATTGCTTCGATCGACACCATCTTCAGAGGGTTTTTTGATGTCGGGCCTGATTTCTTCGTTCGAGGCCGAATTCCATCCGCTCGAGTCTCTGGCACTCCGATTATTCCAATGTACGCGGATTTAATGTCCGCGACCGATGGCGCGGGTAAGGCCTGGGGATATCTGGAAACTGAAGCCGGCTTTCAAGTCATTCGTCAGCTGGAAATGAGAAACATGATCATTCCAGTCGTCGGGGATTTCGCGGGACCGAAGGCTCTGGCGTCGATTGCACGTTATTTGAAAGAACACTCCGCGGCGTTATCCGTATTCTATTTATCCAACGTCGAGGACCCGTTGTTTGGCCCCGGCGACGCGTGGCAACGATTCTATGCAAGCCTGGCTGAATTTCCACTGGCATCGAACAGCACCATCATTCGCAGCGAGGGGGGAACGCCGTTTCGAGATGCGCAGGGTAAGCCCGTTCTTTCCCCTCTACCCGGGACAAACTTTGTGACGTATCTCGCTCCTATAAGAGATCTCATCTCAGCGGTTCGTAACAACGAGGTCCATACTCATAAGGACGTTATTCAAATGTCGCACCAATAGGCCGCGCCGATCACGTGGATCTTTTTACGGTCGAGATTCACATCAAGCTGCGTTCACTCCCGAACTGTGTCGTAACGAACTTTCAAGTACAGCGTGAATTGGACCACAGGTTCGGTGATGACCGGGTTGATCACCTGGTCGAACCCGTCGCCGTCCAATCCATTGAAGAAAAACGTCTTTCCTTTTCGGGCCCGTTGTATGGTATTGCGTCCGTTGGGCGAGACAACCTCGTCCGATTCTGCCGCCGTGTATGCGTCGTACATGTCTGATGGGTAGTGGATCGACGACCGTTCCGCATAAATCTGTGGCGCCGGCTGAATCCTGGCGGCGAGCAGTTTTTCGTAGTCCTCCGTTTTCGATTTGAGGACTGTCGCGGCCGCTTGCATCAGAAGTTTCTGGATGGCTCGAATGTCCTTCACGACGTAGTCGACTTTGATCAGGTCGGTGACGTTTGCTTGTGCGGCCGCCACCACGAGCCGATCGATTAGATCCCGCTCGTTGTAGTGGATCGAGACATTCTTTTTCAGTTCATATCCGGTCAGCCGTTCCCGGGCGATATCGCCATTGAGATCGAATGTGTAAATCTTCGGCCCGGTGACGAAATCAACGAAGATGTCACTCTCGCGGACGGCGAGAGGCTTGAGTGCCTGCTTAAACGCCCTGATGGCAGCGTCCATTCTCTCGGTGCATTCCGCGATGGTGGCGCCCTCCAGCGCCAGTCCAAAAACGGCGACGTACTCGTCGGCCTTCACATTCATCAGAATATTGGCCTCGACAAACATGCCAGTATTGGTCGGAGGAAGGTCCTGTTGCGAAATAACGCGTTTGTTCCGCTCGCTCTGTTGTGCCCTTGCCTTCCCGCCGGCTCCCGGCTGTGCATACCCAATGTTCCCGGATGTCTGCCCCCAGCCGTTGACACTCATAATGGCCAGACACGCGAATACCAACCCGCAACGGACAGATGATCCAGCTATCGCTATCGACTTTGTTTTCATTTGTGGCTCCCTGAGGTAAGTTTTCAGTTCGAATCGGAGAGCAGGCCATTCCCCGCCTGTATCTGGGGGAGCAATCGGGCGACCGTACGATCTTCAGAACAGGCTGTTGGTTTTAATGAGTTTAACGCGTTGTACGAAGTTGGCACGGGCCGATCATGTCGTACAAGTCCCGCGAGCTGCGAGGAGCAAGGGCCGTTTCGGCATTCGGCTACTTTAAGTCGACCTTAAGAAATACGGATTAGCATTTGCGCCGAATGTCACTCTATCGCACGGTGTCGCTGGTGTTGCTCGGCCTGGCTCTGATGCAATCTCAGGAGACGGGAACAGCATCTGGAACATTACGGAATCCAGATGGGTCAGCTCGTTCCGGGTTCCGAGTGGCGGCTATGGTTGTTCTGTCGGAGGGTGTCCAAAACGACGCGACTTCCCTAATCAGCCTCACTGAAACGGATAAGGACGGAAGGTTTCGCCTTGAGAAGATCCCACCAGGCCGTTACTACATCATCGCTGGAGCGGTGTTGTCTCCGACCTACTATCCCGGGGTATTGGATACTTCCACTGCACAAATAATCTCTGTTGCGGCGAGGGCTGAGCTGACTGGCCTCGATTTCGTGGTAATGACTGCATCTATTCCGATTCCTTTTCCGACGTCGAGACCTGGGACTCCAGTTTCGGGGCGTGTAATCACAGACGATGGAAGCCCCTTGCCCTCTGTTCCCTTGGTCGTCAACGTGTCGAGTACAGCTCGACCCGCTGGAGAGCCTCAATTTAGAGGATTGGCAATTCGCGCAAATGGCGAGTTTAATTCTCTAATTCCGGAAGGCGAGTACCGAGTCTGGATTAGTGGACTACCTCTAGGGTATTCGCTGAAATCGATAAGCTACGGAAGGACTCCGTTGGGTCTTGGTCCCATCACTGTAGGTCCGCAGCCAGAGGAGGTGCTTTTAAGGCTCGCCATTATTCCTCTCGGTTCGATCCAAACCGTTAAGGTGGATGGGCGAGTAGCGAACGTCGCTTCTGAATTGGAACTGCATGGTCGAAAAGTCCGCCTGGTCTCGGAAGGCGCTGGTCGCCCGACACTCGAAACAGAGCTGATGCCGGACCACACCTTCACTTTCGAGAAAGTACCTCCCGAAACGTACCGCACAGTCATTACACATTTGGCTGGTGATTTAGATGTGACTCTTTCGACAATATCGGTTTATGACAACAATGTTCAAAGAGTCACGATTGATCTCAACAACAATCCTTTTCCTGGATATCCGGGGGGAGGCTACTCTTCCCTCTTTGATTCAAATAACCGGATCATTCTACGTGGAGTGCTCACGCAGCCGATAGTTCGTATCGCTACAAGCGCACCAGCCCAATTCTTCAGGATGGACGTCAGGGATGAGGCTGCGGGATTAACAGTCCCATGGGCCATAATGCTAACCTCCAAGACCCCACCTCAGGACATTATGAATTCCCTGGGAATGGTTGTTGGCGATACCGTCGTCGTGACCGGTTCAGCAACCAATGATGCAACCCATCGTTTGATTGTCGATATATTTCCGGGAAAGACGAGCACGATAAACGGACGAGAGGTGCCGAACCTCTCCCTTCCTTGAGACTTGCAGTCAGCAATTCCCGGATTCCGTCGCCTGCCGCCATTGGGCAATGCCTATTGGCTTGCCAGGGCGTGAACCGCACAGGCGGTCGCGATCAGCGGGTCGTCCTCTTTCACCATTTTGTTTGAGTTCTGGAACGCGCCGTCGTTCGCTTGCGGCGGAAGCGCGACAGGCAATCCTAACCTGGTCCGCGAAATGACGTAGGCGTAATAGAAGCGTAGTCCTGATCCCCAGGATTCCCGCGCGGTTCCTTCGAAGCCGGGCGCTCGATCCGGCTGATGATGGTCCTTGAGCCAGCGAATCGCTGTCATGACACGTGCATCGGTATCCGGGAGGCCGGCGGCGCGCAGGGCGAGAAGACCATCCGCTGTTGCTGTGCCATAACTGGCGAATCTGCTGTTGGCCTCACCGGCTTTATTGATTTCGGGATTGACGGTAGAAAAATAGAATCCGCCATCGGCGTTTTGTGAACGGTTCAGATAGACAAGGGCTTTTGTCATGACGGGATCCGAAGGTGGAACACCGCCGGATTGCAGCGCCTCCAGCACGCATCGCGTCATGGACAGATCCACATGGCCTGCATCCGGAGGCCGGTGGATCGGGCCGCCCATGCCCCACGCGCCATAGGGGGCGTCTTCCCGCATCCAACCATTCTGTTCGCTGAACTGTTGCGCGCGGAGATGCGTCACCATTGGCGCGATATCTACAGGTCGGCCGTTGCGCCCGGCCGTCACGATCGCCGAGACCGCAAGAGCCGTGGCGTAGTTGGGATAATCCACACTTGTTGGGTCCATCCTGCCGAGTTCTCCGTCCGGGCTCGTGTTCTTTTTGATGAATCCGAGCGCGCGATCGATGGCTGCCGATGACGCAGACTCCGGCACAGCCAGCAGGGCATGGAGTACAAAGGGAGTCAGGGATTGGCCGGAGCGCAGCAGTCCGTAAGTTGCGCTGTGAAAACCGCCGTCTTCGGCTTGCTGCGCCCACAGGTACTCGGCCGCTTTCCGCAGCGGACTTTCGTTCTTAACACGCGAACACGCCGACGCCGCTGCGGCCGCGGTCAGCAGGAATGCCCGCCGGTCAATTAGCACGATCGATGGTCAGGTTCAGAATGGCTGCGCTGGTAACGGCGACACGGCCGGTGATGCAGTGATGACCGGCCCAGGTTCCATCACTGTTTTGCAGCTTCAGGATTTTTTCTCTGATGTCGCCATGCCACTTCTTCCATTCCTCGCCGCCCGTGCGCTTCAAGCCGTCACTGATGTTGAGGTATGAAAAGAATTCTTCACCGCCAATGGAACCAAAGCCTTCCACAAATTTAGTATCGGCCAGTTGAGCGTTGATGGTTGCAATTTCCCTGGAATTCTTCTGCCTGTCGGCTTCCGTGCGGCTCAACTGTTCCAGCGCCTGCGCGCTCTGGTAAAGTGCAACGCCGGCAGAATCCACGGAAAGCGCGGAGGACCTGGCCGGAACTGGGCCCGTCACTGCGCCATCACCTCTCCCCACTTCCGCGGCGGAAAGCACCGCGCCAACGCTCGCGCTGGAGATGGCGTTCAGAGTGTAATTCTCTGCAAGGTCCATCACCCGCCCGTTGACGGGGACCCCCTTCTGCTGCGCCGCGAACAAACTGCGCGACGCCATGGACGTTCCGAGCACTGGCGCCCAGCCTCCCGCAATGTTCCAGCTGCCATCGGTTTTCTGATTGTGTTCGATTTTTGCCACGCACTTTTCCAGGGCGCGGCGGACGCGCGCATTCTGTTCGGGTTTCGGCAGGGTGCCATCCACCTGTGCGAGAAGCATGGATGTGAGAAACGTGTCGATATACGGGCCCAGCTTGCGCTGAATCTGGGTTCCTTTGGCATCGGTAATCGCCAGTCCGTCTGCGGGACTGGCCTCGACGCGCTGGAGAATGAAATTGATCGCGCGGTCCACGTTGGACTGATACTGCTTGCCGGCTTGCAGCAACGCCAACGTCGCGACTGCCGTATTCGCAACATCATTGCCGTTCGATTCCAGGCGTTCAGTCGACCGGATGTAGGAGGTTTCGCCTCCGTCCTGACCCCAACCGCCATCGTCGCCCTGGACGGATGCGATCCATTTTGCGCCCTTCTCGACGGCCGCGGCCCATGGCGGCGCTGGATCTGTCGCTTTCGCTTTGATGTTGTTTTGAGCCCATACCGCCCCAACCGCCAGACACACGATGCACACTCCAACTGCGATGGACTTCATACGTCATCTCCTTTTCGATCTTCCCGCGGGGGTGGTGTCTTTCAGGAAGCCTCAACAATACGACGTTGGACTCCGGTGTTTCTTAGAGGTTTGAACTAGTTTCTTCATAAATATTTCGCAGCCGCGAGATCGCAGTTGGTTTTTCAATTCTGCATTGGTCCGCGAGATTGGAATTTTGTGTGTTCCGCACTTTGATGTAGTCTCCTGAAACCATGACTAAAAGACTGACGACGTTGCTTGCCGGTTTCAGCTTGCTGTTGGCCGGAGTGCCGACTTTTGCCCATCATTCCTTTGCGGCCGAGTTCGACGCAGCCAAACTCGTCAACATCACGGGCGCGATAACAAAGATCGAGTGGACGAATCCTCATGTCTGGTTTTATGCCGATGTCAAAGACGAAAACGGCAAAGTCAGCAACTGGGGTTTCGAGATGGGCAGTCCGAATGGCCTGATGCGTTCGGGATGGAACAGAAATTCCATGAAGGTGGGAGATGTGGTGACCGTCGACGGCAGTCGTGCAAAGGACGGAAGCAACCACGTGAATGCGAGATCCGTCACCCTGGCAAGTACAGGGCAGAAGCTGTTTGCCGCTTCGAGCCAGGGACAATGAGAATACAAGCGCTGATACTCGCCGCATTGATCGCGTCTTCCAGTTCCCTGACGGCGCAGTGGCCGAAATACCGGGAGGCCGGCGTTCCACGAGATGCTCAGGGCCGTGTACGGATGGATGCCGCAGCGCCGCGGGCAGCCAACGGTAAACCGGATCTATCTGGCGACTGGGTGCGAGCGGATCGTGATCCGCTGCCGCAGGAACTGGCGGGGGTTGTGACCGCCCGAGGAGAAACAACGCGTACAGGTGTTGCCGTCGAACCGCCCACCGTCCCGTTTCCTCCGGATCCCAAAGCACCGCCGCTTGCGACCTTCTTTGACATCGGCGCGAATGTTCCCGGTGGTTTGCCGTTTACGCCATGGGCGGCCGAACTCAAGAAGAACCGGATGGCGACGAACAACCGGGACAACCCCGATGCGAATTGTCTGCCGATGGGACTTACCCAGTTCCACATGCAGCCGCAGCCGCGCAAGATCGTTCAAACACCGTCGCTGATTGTTATCCTTTACGAAGCCAACTACGGCCTTCGCTACATCTATACAGACGGCCGAAAACTTGCGCCTCAAGGCGAGCCACAGCCATGGTGGTACGGCTATTCGGTCGGCCGTTGGGAAGGCGACACGCTCGTCGTGGAAACGAATAACCTGCGCGGCGCTGAGACAAGCCCATTTGATGGCTGGCTCGACGTGCGCGGCAGCCCCTATAGCGAACAAGCAAAAATAACGGAGCGATTTCGCCGCCCCCAATTCGGCAAATTGGAAATCGATGTCACCGTTGAGGACCCGAAGTCCTACACAAAGCCGTTTACTGTGCGAATCAATCAGCGCTTCGTCGCGGACGAGGAACCCATCGAATTTGTCTGCAATGAAAACCAGCAGTTCCGCCAACGGATCAAGGTCGACTGATGAGTCCTTCTCATGACAATCACTCTGCCGTTACATGGGCCTCTGATAGTATCGCTCGCATGCCTAAATCCAAGGTCAACTTCGACACGGTGCGGAAGATCGCCCAGACTCTTCCGGGTGCGGAGTATGTGACGGCGTACGGATCGCCTGCAATCAAGATCCGCGGAACTCTGATGGCTTGTATCGCGGTAAACAAGGCCGCAGAGCCCAACTCACTGATGATCCGGATCGATTTCGATCAACGCGATGCGATGATCGAGGAGGCCCCCCAGAAGTACTACCTCAAAGATCACTACGCTCCCTACCCGGCAGTCCTGGTGCGCCTGTCCCACATCACAGAAGCAGAACTCCGCGACCTCCTGAACGCCTCATGGCGGTTCGTGACGTCGATGAAGAAAGGTAAGAAATAACCCTGTTTGAATGGAATGGCCACTAACTGCAGCTAGGCAATTTGTAAGCCGAAACGGAATTGCCTTTCGCCAACAGAAAGTAATCGGACGTCAGGTCCCAATCTGAAGCTTGCTCTGCACTGATCTGCCACACTTCCTTCAGCTGGCGATTCAGACCAACAATGGCAAAACTGGCAAGACTGCTTTGATATTTGGGGGCAAGTGCCAGAATGCAGCTGCTGGCGCTGGAAATTCCTCGCAAGATGCCGCTGAATTCGCGATGTGCCAGTAGTTTTCCGGTGCGGTCGCGCAGCGACAATTCCGGCGTATCCGCAGGCACGGGAGCGACAGGGAAAGGTGGAACGGTGGGTTGATTGGGGCTCTCCGGGGTCGAACGGAATGCGGCAAATGTTCCACTCGGAGCGACAGCCATCTGCGCATCCCAGGCATGCTGCTGCCATAGTATTTTCCCGGCATTGTCGAGAAGCGTCACGTCTCCGTACTGCGGTCCGTGCATCGGCGCGGAAACGCCGGCGAACAATTTCAAATCGCGGCTCGCCGCCAGATTTCTGGAATCGCTTTTCCAAACCCATTTGCCATCGATGGTCATCAACCCGGTTCCAAACCAGCCGGTTCGAAGAAGATGTTTGCCATCGACGGTGAATTCCAACCCCACCTGGGCCGTGTCCGTTATGGGTCCGATGCGTTTGGCGACAGTGCCGCTCCGCTCGACAATCATGATGGACGGCGGCGACATGCCAACGGCCAGAAGGCTTCCGTCCATGCGGATGTCCAGGGCTTCGACCTGCGATGACAATGGTGTCGTGATTTTGCTTCGGCTTCCATCCCGCCGAACGATATCCAGGCGGTTGGAATCCGGCGTAACCGTACCCAGCCTGTCGGAGGAAATCGCGGCCCAGTCGCAGCGCCGCGACAGGTTCCTTAGTGCCCCATTTCTTAAATACAGCAACGTATGTTCGAAGCTGTAATCGCGACTCCCCACTGTAGGGGCGGTCTATGACCGCCCACAATTTGGAAGGATTGCACT
>JBGPBY010000148.1:0-14123 GCA_041481485.1 Terriglobia bacterium | reverse complement strand
CTGGATGAGATTCAGACCGGAATTGGCCGCACCGGTCGAATGTTTTGTTTTGAGCACGCGGGCATATCCCCGGATATCGTTACTGTCGGCAAAGGTATCGGAGGGGGAGTCCCCCTCACCGCGGTTCTCGCGCGCGAAAATGTTTGTCTGTTCGAAGCCGGCGACCAGGGCGGAACGTTTAACGGAAATCCGTTGATGACCGCGGTTGGCCTCGCGGTGGTGCAGGAAATCATGCGTCCGGAGTTCCTCGCGTCGGTCCGGTCGAATGGAGAGTATCTTCGCGACCGCCTTGGGGAGTTCTCGCTCGAGTTCGGCCACGGTGAAGTACGCTGTATGGGACTGCTTCTGGCGCTGGTGTTGAACGAACCGATCGCATCCAGAACTGTCGAAGCTGCGCTGGAATCGGGGCTGCTGATCAATGCGCCTCGGCCTTCCGTGTTGCGTTTCATGCCCGCGTTGAATGTCACGCGAAATGAAATCGATCGAATGATCGAGATTCTTCGACACGTGTGGGTAGAGCTTTCCTAGGGGCGGTCTGGAAATGTTCATTGTTCAATGTTCAATTGTCGTTTGTCATCGAAGGTGGCGCTTCGCGCATTTTTATCTAAAAGATGCCGCGCCAAAGGCGCATCCGAAAATGAAAAATGACAATTGAACATTGAACAATGAACATTTTCCAGACCGCCCCTTCGTCACGGCAGTTTGAGGTATTCCGGCGGAACGTCCGTAAATCCCCAATCCCTGAGCTGGCGCGCCCATTTTCCCAGCGTGCTCTTTGTCACCGGCACAAGCTCCATCTTATTCACCGCCGGCACATTCTTGTTCAGATATACCTTGTCGATGATTTTTTCGACGGACACGTACCCCCACTGGTACGTTGGCTGGGCCAGGAGCAGCGGCGCGATCCCCTTATCGACATAGGCCAGTTCAGCGGGCAATCCATCCACGGATACGACCTTCATTTTCTTCGGATCCAGATCGGTCAGCAGGGTTTTGGTAAATAATGCCCAGCCGCCGATCATGGCCCAGCCGTCAATCTCCGGGTTTGCCTTCATGGCTTCGAGCACCTTTGCCGCTGCGTCCTGTGGAGTTTCGGTGTGATAGAACGTATTCACGATTTTGATATTCGGATACTTCATGGCTTCCGCGCGCACTCCGGCTACTCGTTTCTGAAGATTGGGCGCATTCTGATTTCCGGCAAGGATCCCGATCTTACCCTTGCCGTTCATGAGCTTCGCCAACTCCGACATGACGCGCTGTCCGGTTTCAAGATCGTCGACACCGTAATAGGCGAATCGTTTGGAGGCCGGAGCATCGCTGTCGAATGTCATTACCGGCACGCCGCGCGCGACCGCGTCATTGATAGCTCCGGTGACCTTTGCCGCATCCGAACAGGAGATGAGAACCACCTGAGAGCCTTCATTGACGGCCTGTGCCACGCGCTGTGCCTGAACCTGTCCGTCTTCTGTCGGAGGTGTCATCCAGTTGATGACGATGTTGATGCCGTTCTTTGCGGACAATTCTTTGGCCGCCGTTTCCGCACCGGTTCGCGACGAGAGAAAGACCGGATTGGTGGAGCTTTTGGCGATCATGGCGATGCGGATGGTCTTTTTTGCAGCCTGCGCCTGAAGCGATACGCAGACGAGGAAGAGCAAAACAATTCTTGTCCAATTCATGCAGGTTTTGTTCATGTGGCCTTTCCTCGTGACGCAGCGAAGTTCGTATTCAACTGGTCGAACACGACCGCTACGATAATGGCGCAGCCGATAATAATCCACTCGTAGTTCTGATCCAGCTGCAGCGTCGTCACCGATTGCCGGATCAACACGATCAACAACGCCCCAAGCGTGGCGTTAACCGCGTTCCCTTTTCCTCCCCGAAGACTGGCGCCACCAACGACGGCCGCGGCGATGACGTACAGTTCATATCCTGTGGCATCCGCGCAGGCCGCAGAGCCGTAGTAAGCGCTGCCCACAAACGCCGAGATACCGGCCGTCAACCCGGAGATCATGTAGACGCCAACGAGAATTCTTCCGATACGCAGTCCGGAATACCGGCTCGCTTCCAGATTTCCGCCGACCGCATACACGTACCGGCCTGCAACCATTTTGGCGAGGAACAGCAGGCCCAGCAGAGTCACCGCGAGCATGAAGAGCAGTGGAACCGGGTAGAGTCCCGGACGCAGCCCCAGTGTGGCTTTGGCGAAATCGGTCAATGCATCCGGCACCAGTATGCTTTCGGCTTTGCTGATCACAAACGCAATGCCGCGCAGAATCCACATGGTTCCCAGCGTGATGATGAAGGGATGAACACGAAGTCCAACAACCATCACGCCATTAAGAATTCCGCACAGCGTTCCGACACCAAGGCAAATCAGAAAACCAATGGATACCGCCGTTACGGTCCCCAGAGGAGCCAGCGCACGAAGAGCCATGGCCATGGCGACGCCGCTCAGCGCATAGATTGAACCGACCGACAGATCGATCCGGCCGGAAATGATAATGATGGTTGCGCCAACCGCCATGATTGCAAAGAAGCTGGCATTGGTTGCCGTTTGCATCAACGTAAACGGATTCAGAAAATTGTTGATCGTGCGGCCGGCGTCCGGTTCGGTGTGGGAACCGGCAAACAAGGTCAGAATGATCCCGAGGGCAAGGATTACAAAAATCAATCCGGACTGAGGAGAGTTCAGCGCCGAACGGAGCAGGGAAGACTGTTTCTTCACGCGAATACCCTGTCCCTTTTCGCGTCCAAACTCAAGCCAAAGTACCGTTCGTTCCAGCGAATTTCACGAGTGGACGTGGACTGGGTTAGTATCGTTTTCACACTCGAGGAGGATTCCATGCAGAATCGATTGCTGGTTGCCGTGTTAATCGCCGTCGCAGGAACTGCCTTCCTTGTTCCATCTGCCGCGACGCATGCTCAGAATGCCGCACGCGGCGCAGCGGCACAACCTCAACCTGCACCGCGCGGCACCAATGGAAAAATACTGCTGGGTCCTCGCCCCGGAGAGAAAGGCGTGTGGCAGGGAGACGGCAGACTGGCGATCAATCCGGACAGCTATGAGCCGCGAGCCAGTCAGAATGCATGGATCCACATTGATAACGTTCCGCTTCAGGCCTGGGCAAGAGCGATCGTCAATGAGCGCCATTCTGAGAATCTAAAGTACGAACCGCATGCAAGATGCAAGGCGTCGGGAGGGCCGCGCGAATTTGTGACGCCCTACGGCGTGGAGATCGTGGACGTTCCGGATCTCCAGCGAATCTTTATTTTCGATATCGGCGGACCTCACACGTACAGGACGATCTATATGGACGGCCGCAAACATTCCGCAAACCCGATTCCCAGTTATTATGGCGAATCGATTGGCCACTGGGACGGCGACACTCTGGTGGTCGACGCAATCGGCTTCAACGAAAAGTTCTGGATGAATCGCGATGGGCTTCCGCATACCGATCGCATGCACCTCACCGAGAAATTCACACGTCAGGATTTCAACACGCTGAAATATGAAGTCACGGTCGACGACCCCGGGGCCTATACGGCGACGTGGTCGAGCGGTTTCAACATGCGATGGACCGAAGGGCAGGAACTGTTCGAGTACGTCTGCCAGGATAACAACCACTTTCCGGAGTCGGTGTTTTCGGGGAGTGAACCGGTGATTCAGTAGGGACACCGGCTGTAGGCGCGGTCTGTGACCGCGCCTACAGTTTTGACCCGCGTTAAAGCCGCGTAGCGGCGGCACTCCCCATAGCCACCGGCGTAAGCCGGTGGAAAAGCAATCCATGAAAAACAGAGTGCCGTAGGCACGACAGATCTATTATTCCGATAACCTCTTCGTTTGTTTTTCGGAGCGCAACCATCCCGTGACCGGCCCTTTGCAAGGGTTTTAAAATGCTTCACTAATCCGCTATAGATCTGTCGTGCCTACGGCACTTTGTTTTTCGTGGATTGATATTCCACCGGCTTACGCCGGTGGCTACGAGGAGTGCCGCCGCTAACGCGGCTCAGAAGGAAGGGACAAAGCCGGGACAGGTTCCCCCAATCCAGAGTAAGGGTTTTATATCTCCAGCCGGCCGGTGCTGTCTCCGAAGCTGTCCTTGTGAATTCCCAGCTTGTCGAGCATGCTGAACAGCAGGTTCGACATTGGCGTATGCACCGGCGCTACGATATGCCGATTTCCCTGCAGCTGCCCGCTCGCTCCTCCCACCAGGACCAACGGTAATGGATCGTGATCGTGCTGGTTTCCGTTGCTCATGCTGCTGCCGTAGAGAATCATTGAGTGATCCAGCACCGTGCCATCGCCTTCCTTGATGGATGCAAGCTTTTCGATGAAGTATGCAAATCGCGCGGCATGGTATTTGTTGATCTGGGCGAATGAATCCATATTCGCCTTGATGTTGGCGTGATGCGATGCCCCGTGGAACCCGCTGCGATTTCCGCTGTTGGGATAGCTGGCGGGGCTCTTGTCGACGGCATACATCAGCGTTGCGACGCGAGTCACATCACTTTGATATGCCAGGGCGAGCAGGTCGTACATCAGATTGAGGTGATCCTCAAATGCTTCGGGTGTTCCGACGGGAGCATTCGGAATACTTTGCTGGCTGTCGGCCTGGGCTTGTGCCGTCTGAATCCGCCGCTCGATTTCACGAATATCGTCGAGATAACCGTCGAGCCTTACCCGATCCGAAGCCGGCAGGCTCTTTTGAAGCGAGGCCGTCTGCTGGCGGATGGAGTCGAGGATGCTTTGATCCTCCTTCTTTCGCGTCTGACGTTGCTCTTTGCTGCCGCCGTCCCCGAAGAGCTTCTCGAAAACCACCTGTGGACTGTTTTCCATCGGGAGCGGCACAGTGGGAGTCCGCCAGGAGATGGTGTTGACGTAGGCGCAGCCGAATCCTCCGCCGCAGCTCAGGCTGACTTCTTCAATCGCCAGTTCGAGAGACGGAAGCGGAGTGGTCTGTCCGATCTGCGCTGCGGCCACCTGATCGATCGTCGTTCCCACGCGGACCTGATTTTTCTGCGGCGGCGCTCCGCTTAAATAAAGCGCGGCAGAGCGGAAGTGTTCGTCTGCGGCATCCGCTCCAAACGAACTTTGGTGGCACAGATTGGAGATGACGTTCACGCGGTTCCGGTATTTTTCAAGCGGGCTGAGGATCTCGGTGAACTCAAAGTCCCGCCCTTCCTTCGTTGGCGTCCACTTGTACATCGTCGCACCGTGCGGTACATAGATCGCGCCAAACCGGGTCTTCACATTCGCGGCTGTGGCTTTGAGCGGAGTCTGCGCCGGCAACATGGAGTCGAGCAGCGGCAAGGCAACGGCAACGCCCGCGCCGCGCAGGAAGGTGCGCCGGGACAGGTGTTTTTTCGTGATGAAGTTCATGGTTTGTCTTCCGCTTTCTCCGGCATTTTGACCCTCATTTGAAACGGCTGGCTGCTCACTATACCCAGAATTATGGACGAAAATCGATAGTCGTTCCGGGACGAATCCCGCGCAATGGCCCGAATTGCGGGCATGTCGTAGTAGTAAGTTTCCCGGCCAGTTGCAAACATCAAAAGCTTTTCCGTCATGGTTTGAGCAAAGGCATCGGGATATCGAAGCAGGGCATTCCTCAGGCTGTCTGCTCCCGTCAATGGGGTGCCATCGATCAGCTGGCCGGACGCATCGATTTTGGCTCCGGAGTCGACGGTCCGCCAGCGGCCGACGCCATCGAAGTTTTCCAGAGAAAGACCGATTGGATCCATCAGCTGATGGCAACTCTTGCACGGCTCGTTGGTGCGATGCTGAATCATCCGTTCGCGCACGCTTGCGGCGACAGAGGCGACACCCTGGGCATTCACGTTCTCGGGCAGTGGCGGCACGTTCGGCGGCGGCAGCGGCGGCGGGCTGCCCATCAGGTTCTCCAGAATCCATGCGCCACGCGAGACCGGGGAAGTTCGGTTCGGCGCCGAAGTAACCGTGAGGAAACTGCCCTGTCCGAGCAGTCCGCGGCGCGGCGTATTCACGAGACTGACGCGACGGTAGTCGCTGCCATAGATGCCCGGAATGCCGTAATGACGGGCCAGCCGCTCATTCACAAACGTATAGTCGGCATTCAGGATGTCGAACACGTTGCGATCTTCGCGGACAATATTTGCGAAGAATAGTTCGGTCTCGCGCTGGAAGGCCTGCCGCAGATTGTCATCAAAGTCGGGAAATACGAGCTGATCGGGTCCTGTCGTTCTGAGCTTGCGCAGGAACAGCCACTGGCCGGCAAAGTTTGTGGCCAGCGATTCCGACTTCGGATCCTTCAACATTCGCCGGACCTGCTTTTCGAGAGTGGCGGGATCCTTGAGTTTGCCCTGTTCCGCAACGCTGAGCAGTTCCTCATCGGGAATGCTGCTCCACACAAAAAAGGACAATCGCGAAGCCAATTCAATATCGGAAACGCGATGGGCCGTGCCGACTGCCATATTGGCCGGATCGCGTTCGAAGCGGAAAACAAATTCAGGATCCGCAAGAATGCGGCGGAGCGCCATCTGGATGCCACGATCGAACGAGCCGTCTTTGCGTCCCATCTGGTAGAAGCTGGTCAGGAGTGACAGATCGGACTCCGTTACCGGCCGCCGGAAGGCCCGATGAGCAAGCGCCGTCAGAATCTTTCGCGCACAGGCCGGTTCCTCACTGGCGTTTGCCGGTTTGCAGATGAAGATTTTCCCGCGGCTGGGCGTGTCGCCCGGGCCGGCAATGTTGTAGGGACCGACGATTTCCAGGCTGGCCAGATGGGGCACCGTGGTGTAACCGAACTGAACACCGGTCTGCAGATCGGCCGTTGTCGCTTCGTAGCGCTGGACCAGGTCGTCCACCGGCGCATTGGACCTGAGAATAAATGTGACCGCGATGGTTTGAGGTCCAGCCTTGACCGGCAATTGGATTTCAAGCGGCTGATTCGCCCCGCCGCGCCCGCGGCCGCCTCCACCGTTGATGTAGTAGTAGTTCGAGTTCGGCAGATCGCGCAGCAGTACGCGTTCGCCATTGACGCTCATTTCCAATTGTTCGTCCTTGGCGGCGCCGCCGTACTGCGGTCCGAAGTTCACCTTGAGCATTGAAAATTTGAAAATGTACTCGCCATCGACCGGGAAGATATGCGAGATGAGAATTCCGCCGCGAGTGCCGACAGGTAACCCGGGAATGTGATGGTCCTGAGTGAGATCGGTTCGCACCTTGTACGTTGTCGAAAGCGGACTGATATCCGTGTCGCCCACAGCCAGCCTGCTGATCTTGGAAGCCGCGCCGACGTAGCGTTCGATCAGTGCAGGAGACGTCCCCAGCAGGTCTGCGATGTTGTCGAGGCCGCCGCTGGAATCATCCGGCGGCAGAATCGTTGCGGCGTCGACTTCGATCGACAGCAAATCGCGGATGGCGTTCGCATATTCGGTCCGATTCAGGCGGTGAAGGGCGGTGACACCCGGATTCGGCTTTTGCTGTGCAGCAGTGTCGATGGCGGTCTCGACATTTCGGCGAAAGGCGTCGTAAGCGGCGCGTTCCGGGCGAGGCTGCCCTGAAGGCGGCATCAGGCCCGCGCGGAGTTTGCGTGCCACCTTTTCCCACAGTTCGGAATTCGCCGCCGGACGATCAATGTCAACATGATCGAAGGACAGCCCGCCGATATTGTCGTCATCGTTATGGCAATTGCTGCAGTACTGATTCACGAATGCGCGCTGAGAAGATGCGGAAGTCCCGGCGGCAGAGGCGGCAGACCGCGCAGGCGCCTGCTGGCCGCGCGTTGGCGAAATGACGAGGCATGCCATTGCACCAGTGATTCCACCCAGGACGGCCAGGCGTTTCAGGAATGAAGTCTTCATTTCGCGGCCGCCTGGCTTTCCGCCAATTGTTTCAGCAGCGCAATGGTTGCTGGCCGACTGACCGGGGGATTCACGGCGAGAAACACACCTTCCGCAAAAGTCATTGGAGATCGGCCCTGTTTGTCTTTGGCGTCGAGTTTTGCCCCGTGTGCCGCAAGCAGTTTGATCATTTCGTTAAAACCGCGATTTGCGGCGCCGATCATGGCAGTGAAGCCAAGAGAGTTTGCCGCATTGACGTCATTCCCTTTCTCAATGCAGAGTTTTGCGGCTTCGAGGTATTCCGCATCGGAACGACTGTAGGTCTGGCTCACAACCCAGTTCACGCCGGCTGCCGCCATTAACGGAGATGCGCCGTCATTGGTGTTGACGTTGGGATCGGCGCCACGATCGAGCAGGAGCTTCATGACCGTGATGTCGCCGGCAAGCGCGGCACGCAGAAATGGGGACTGCCCATCGAAGTTGGCCCAGTTGGCGCTGACCTGCATGAAACCGCGCACCGGCATGGTGTTGTGACGCGTGTTGGGGTTTGCACCTTTGGCGAGCAGCCCTTTGATCAGGTCGAGCGGATCCTTCGCATCGGGCACCGGCGGCGCGCTGTCCTTCGCAAAATCGAGGTTGCGCGCTTCGATCGCCGCAAACAGCGGGGTGCGTTTGTAATAGTTGTCGGCGGCATTGGGATTGGCGCCTTTGTCGAGCAGATACATCGCCAGCTCGATGTGATTGTTGACGATGGCATCGATGAGCGGCGTGGTCCCGTTGGCAGACGGTTTTTCGAGATCGGCTTTCAGATCCACGAGCACGCGAGCCATTTCCAGATTGCCATCCCGGGCGGCGTACATCAGTCCGGTCATTGCCCCGGACGGACTGGGAATCGATCGCGCGCGGTAAACGCCCGGACCTGTCGCGCCGATATTGGCGGAGGTGCCCGCCCCCGCCGCAGGAGGCTGTCCTGTGGTTCCGTCGGGTACAACCACTGCGGATTGCGAATTGATATCCGCGCCGCGGGATATCAGCAGCTTGACTACATCAGGATGATTCTCGAGTACCGCCCACATCAGAGCCGTTTGTCCGCGGACTTTTTCTTTCACGTTGGGATCGGCGCCGCGATCGAGAAGAAGTTTGACGGCATCGATTTTGCCGGTTCGTGAAGCCGTCATCAGAACGGTTTCGCCACCGGGATTGGCCAACTTCGGGTCGACTCCGGCTTTGATCAGGACATCGATCATTGCGGCGTTTCCACTAACGGCGGCCAGATAAATGGGCGTTACTCCATAGCGTGTGGCCACGTCCGGTTTTGCTCCGGAGCGCAGCAGGAGCTGAGCGGTATCCAGATCGTCATGCTGAACCGCCCAATGCAGAGCAGTGGTGCCATCGGCCTGAGCAGCATTCACGTCCGCCTTTTGCTGGATCAGAGTCCGAACCAGATCCCGATTCGAATGCATGGCCGCGTCGGCAAGCCGAGGATCGGGAGATGCCGCGCCGAGCGTCAGGGCCGCAATCAACACACCTATGGTTTTGTTCAACATATCGATCTGTCCTCGAATTCGATTTGGAATATCGACCGAAGTTTATCCCACTGCCGCTTCCTCCGCCAATTCCTTCTCCCGGCGCCACTGTAGGCGCGGTCTATGACCGCGCACAATCTATAAGGGATAGCAATAATGCCGTCCCTAAAATCGCGCGCGGTCATAGACCGCGCCTACAGTGGCGCTGGGCTCATATAGAATCTCGCCATGACGAACCGATGGAGTTCTGCGACCCTTCTGGCCTTCCGCTTTTCATTTACATATCTCACGCTCTACTCCCTGGCGACGCAGATTCTGGGTAGCCTGATCCTCATCCCCGGCATCTCATTTCGCGGATTTGGCCTCATGTCTCCGATGCAAGACATAACCGCATGGTTTGGCCGCAACATCTTCCACATCACTTCGCCACTCAGCTTTACTGGCAACAGCCGCGACAGTGCGTTCTATTGGATTCAGGCATTCTGGCTCCTGATCCTCGCCATCATCGTGACCGTAGTCTGGACGTATCTCGACCGGAACCGCCCAAACTATGCCGCTTTGAATCAGTGGTTCCGATTATTTGTCCGATTCGCTCTGGCCGCGCAGATGTTCGAGTACGGAATGACCAAACTGATTCCGGTCCAGTTTCCCGCACCATCCCTGACCACTCTGGTGACGCCCGTCGGCAACATCTCGCTCCAGGGAATGCTGTGGGTAACAATTGGCTCGTCGCGCGGCTACGAAATTGCGACGGGTTGTGCCGAGCTTCTAGCAGGAATCCTGTTGGTTATCCCACGCACGGCGCTGCTCGGAGCGCTGATCTGCCTTGCCGATATGGCGCAGGTGTTCCTCCTGAATATGACTTATGACATCGGCGTAAAGATCATTTCAGTTCACATCATCCTTCTGACGTTGATCTGGCTCGCACCGGAGTCGCGCCGCCTTGCCGAGTTCTTTATTTTTGATCGCACGCCGGCACCTCGAAAGGAAGCGCCCGTTTGGAAATCCCGGCGGGCGATGAGTATCGCGCTTGCAGCTCAACTCCTTTTTGGAGGCTACTTGTTGCTGGTTCAGGCTGACGTGAACTGGGTCTACTGGTATGCCCAGGGCGGCGGGAAGCCAAAATCGCCGCTCTATGGGATCTGGAATATTCAGGAACTTGCCATCGATGGGCAGGCGCATCCGGCAGCCGTCAATGACTATGATCGGCAGTGGCGCCGTGTGATTTTCGATACGCCGGAAACCCTGGTGTTTCAGAGAATCGACGATTCGTTTGCGCACTACGGAGTGACGGTGGACGAATATCGAAAGACCATGGCGTTGACGAAAGGCCAGAGTAAGAAATGGAAGTCGGATTTTACATTTCAACGGCCGGAGCCGGGAACGCTGATTCTTGATGGCACAATGGAAGGCCACCAGATTCATATGACGCTGCAACTGTTGGAGCCGGATACGCTGCGGCTGTTGAACAGCGGGTTCCGCTTCGTGAAGCCGCCGGATGATTAACGAGTCCCAACTGTAGGGGCGGTCTATGACCGCCCACAATTTCGAGGATTGCAATCCTCATGATTGCGGGCGGTCATAGACCGCCCCTACAGAGGGAATCGCATTCATTTACTTTTATTCGTTCCCCTTCGCGCGGCGCATGATCAGATTCACATCATCCGGATTGATCAAATCCTTGACCGTCCATCCGTCCAGGTCATATTCCGCCATGCACTGTTCGGCAAAACCTTTGTACTTTGCCGTATGCCCCATTGCTTCGGCTGCCATCAACGTTTCAAACCGGATGCTTTCGTGATTTCCAAAGTAATTGCGTTCGTATAATTCGTGTCTCCCGCCAAACTCCGTCCCGATCGCATCCCACATCAATTTCATGAGCTTCACCCGGTCAACGGCGGAATAGTTGTTCGAACCGCGAACGTATTGATCCAGGTACTTGCGGATTTCCGGCGATTTGAAATCGCTCGCATGCGACGGCAGATAGATCAATCCACTCGCGAGCACGTTCTCGATGATTTCCTTTAGTCGTGGATAAATCGAGCTTGCGGCGACGCGGTATGCCAATCCGTAGTCCAGGTTTGGCAAGACGTAACCGGGCGTCCACGGCGTGGTCGTTCTTGCCATCGCGTCGGTCAGTCCCCAAAACATGTTCCGCCACGCGAGGACTTCACCCACCTGTGCCTGCACTCCGCGAAAATCCTTCGTTCCGGTCGCTTCCACTCCTTTGAGCAACAGCCCGGCGATGAAATCGAGCTTTACGGCAAGCCGTACACAGCCATGAAACATGAAGCGCGGCAGGAAGCCAGAACGCGGGAAAAAATTATTCACCTTCTCGATATCGCCATAGGCGAACACGTTTTCCCATGGCACGAAAACCTTGTCGAAAACGAGAATGGAATCGTTTTCATCGAGGCGGCTCGACAATGGATAGTCGAACGGGCTTCCGACCACGGCAGCGCTCATTTCGTAAGAGGGACGGCACAACAGTTTCACGCCCGGTGCATCTGTCGGAACGATGCACACGAACGCGAAGTCTTTGGTCTTGATGGGAAGCGCGCCGTTGTTGGCGATGAAATTGTAGTGGGTCAATGTGGAAGTCGTTGCGACGACCTTTGCGCCGCTGACGATCAGACCTCCATCGGTTTCCTTCTCCACGTGCATGTACACATCGCGCACTTCGGACAGTTCCTTATTGCGGTCTACAGGAGGGTTGACGATGGCGTGATTGACGAACGTCACTTCTTCCTGAACCTTTTTGTACCAACGCCGGGCGTTTTCAGAGAAAGGCGCGTAGTAGTCCGAGTTTGCACCGAGCGTTGCGAGGAAGGCGGCTTTGTAGTCCGGACTGCGGCCCATCCAGCCATAGCTGACGCGGGCCCATTCCGCGATGGCATCCCGTGCGCCCACCATCTCTTCCGAATTCCGCGGCGCCTTGAAGAACTTGTGCGTATAACCGCCGCTGCCGGTATCGGTCGCCGTGCACAAGACCTCTTTACGTTGGTCATGCAGTGCCTCGTACAACCGGGCCATCATGCGTACAGTATTGCGGAATGCCGGATGTGTCGTGACGTCCTTGACTCGTTCTCCATAAATCCAGATCTCACGTCCGTCACGCAGGCTCGCCAAATACTCCTCGGACGTAAACGGCCGGGTCCGGGAAGTTGCTCCAGAAGTTGCGGTGTCTGTGCTCACGTCTTTTCCTTCCTTATCCATATTCCAAAAATGGCGCGATCATAACACGGCTATTTCACAGGCCCCTGTCGGCGCGGTCTATGACCGCGCGCGATATGGGGGACAGCATCAGTGTTGTCGCTGCGATTGTGCGCGGTCTATGACCGCGCCTAAATGCTGCGATTTCCGCACGGGGTCAAAATGTATACCCCACATTCAGGTTCAGCGGCACCGTGATACCGGGATTGTGCGTGAAAATATTGCCGTTGGAGTAATGCACGATCCGTACTTCGGAATTGACCCTTCTCTTCGGTCCGGCAAAGATGCCAATTCCCATAAAATCCTGGAATGTGAAGTGTCTGCCGGTGTTCATTGCGTCGATCACCGATTTCGAAATGTAAGTGGGGCCGGCAAGAGAATAGCGAAAATACAAATCCATTGGGCGGGCGCGGATGAGAGTGAATTCAAGGACAGGGTACAGTGAGGCAGTTACAAAGGGGTCCCCATTCCTTTCACTCCTCCATGCGGACAAGCCGGCGCCCCAATCCAGTGAGAAAGTGCGGCGAGTATGAAATGTGTTGCGCTGGTAGTTCACAGAAATCCCGCGAGCCACATTGACGTCGCCCGCCCAAAATACGGGCACGCGGCCCCTCGAGAGAAAGTCGTTGGTGCCAAACCCCATCGCACTGCTCGAGTAGCCAATTTGAATGATGTTTTCCGGATACAAGAAGCCCGAATCCGAATTCTTCTTAAGAATTTCAGGAGGCAGTGGGCGCATGGTGTAATTCAATCCGCCGGACAAAAACGTGGTACGGGGTTGTCGATGTTCCGAGTTGCCAGAGGCTGAGACAATCTCCGAAACCAGGCTCCAGTGATCGCTCAATCCAAACGATATCCCACCGCCTGTGAGAAGAGCCCTGCCGTTAAAATCCGCAACGGCGGAAGATCCACCGAGTGAAAAACCTTTCCGGGTGACAATGGCAAGACCTGCCTCGCCGAAGACGGTCGTCCTCGAAGACACTGCGACTTGTGGTTTCAAGGTGAGCCCCGCCACATTCATCCATACGGAATGATCGATACCGTCTCCGTTGATGTTCCGGTATTTCACCCATTCCACTGGGCGCATTTCGCTGACCTGTGCAGACAGGAATTTGTTGAACTGATGACCGATCAGAAGAGCTCGGACGCCAAGATGCGGTACTTGAACCGACTCGGTGTGTAATCCCACCTGCAACTGGTCTCCCGTGAAACGGTAACGGATACTGCCAGCGTGAATCCCGAAATAGGAATTCTGGAGCAGACGCGGGTACTGCGCTCGTGTGTCCTCTGCGGATGCGAGTGGACACAAAAAGAAGAGGGTAAGAAGGCACCACTTAACGGACATGACACCGCCGGTTGAGAATTGAAAATTGATTGATGATTATTGATTATTGCGCTTGGTAAATTTAAACAAATCGCTCTTCCAACCCGTTTGCTTGGGTGCTGTGCGTCAAAATGAGGCTGACCGGGGGGCGTTCAATCCCAGGAATTCTTATCTGCCAAGCGCAATAATCAATAATCATCAATCAATTTTCAATTCTCAACCGGACCACTAGCCCTGCT
>JBGPBY010000147.1:0-14181 GCA_041481485.1 Terriglobia bacterium | reverse complement strand
TTACTTGTGGTACCCCTCACCGGCCGCTGCGCGGCCCCCTCTCCCGTTGGGAGAGGGATTACTTTATAGGCCCGCCCCTACTTGTGCCTTGACCCTATCTCCGGTGTCCGGAATGAACGACGCGAATTTCCCGGTGGTCGTAGCGCGAGCTCTCAATCACTGCGGCTGCGATGCGGCCACCGGCATTGATCGCGGCGACGCCAATCGCAAGGGAAGGTGAATAAACGCGTTCCACCACTCTCGGATATACGGGCGCAACATAAATTACAGTCGGTTCACGATAGATGACCGGCGGCGCCACAGCGGGGTATGCATAGATTACCGGCGGCGCTACCGCTTGCCGGACGATGACAGGCGCCGGAGCAGGAGCCTGTGGCTCCGGAGGAAGCGCCCCGAGCAACCAGACTCCTGTAGTGGGATCGAAACACGCCCAGCCATTGGCTGCGCCATCCGGAGTCCCATACTGCTGTGGTGTGGGACAAGTATAGTTTTGAATTCCGCCTGCGGCAGTTAAAACGAACGCCGCGTCGACGCGCTGATTGGCGATGACGACCTGCTGCGCAATCCGGTCCTGTATCGCCGGAGTGGGTGACTGCGCCAATATGGCTGTGCTGCCAATTGCCATACTGAACAGGACAGTTGCCAGAATTGGAATGACTCTGTTTCTCATATCGACAAACCTCCCCGATTACAAATCATCCAGGCTATTTCCCGCATTCGTTCCGCCCTGGCCTTACAGAACTTAGAAGTTGGATTTCAGGCAAAATGACGGCTGGCGCCCGAGGAGAAGATTGGACAAGAACTACCGGCGCTGGCGTTGCCTGCTGCTCGGGAACTTCTTCTGGAACGACGTATTCGTCAGACGTTATTTGCCAGAATGCGTGCTGACTATTTTCCGTAGACACAATCAAAGGAGAAGACAGACGGAATGCCAGCAGCTTTTCCGGTCCAACCTCGATATCCTTGCCGCGAGTCATTAGAACGCCTGCAAATCCTATTGTGGCTCCGGCGGCCGTACCAATCGCCGCACCCTTCGCACCGCAGACTGCACCAATAGCTGCGCCAACGGCGGTGGTGATTGCCAATGCGGCTACATCGCGCCCACGGGATGTGGGGCCGGAGTTTTCTATTTGTTCGGACTGGACGGGAATCTGGCGCCCATCTACCAGAATGACTTGTTCCAATTCGAGGGATATCTTTGAGGTCCCCTTCACGCGGCCCGCTCGTTGTGACTCAACTACTCGTCCCATCACGATCTGACCACGCCGTGCGATCACCCAGCCTCCTGCGACGAGGGGATGCTGCAGTTCTGCAATGAATGAATCGCCGGGGTGCTGGTCCTTACTGGAAATGACGTCCGAAAGTCCGACCATGAGAACTGTTCCCGCCGGAATCGTCAAAACTGCGGGTGGCAGCGGCGCGTCGGATAAAGGACGTGTGGATCCAGCCTGTGGAAAATTTTGCGGCTCGATTTGAAGAGTCCGGAAGCCCAGTTGAACCGGCTGGGACTGCGCCGGTATGGCATTCCAGAAGATGAACGCCAACGCGGCAATGAGGAGTTTCTTTGTCGACAACCTGCACATTACACGACCATTGACGGTGGTTGTCCGGAAACGTTTCAGCGGATTGTGCTTTGCCGGATCTGCCCACCGGCTCACGCCGGTGGCTAAGGGGAAGTGCCGCCGCTCCGCGGCTCAGAGGAGACATCGCCGCTAATCACGCCGGTGACTAAGGAAAGTGCCGCCGTTCCGTTGATTCCCGTTCGAGCCGCGGAGCGGCGGCACTCCCCATAGCCACCGGCGTGAGCCGGTGGAATGAGAAAGCCCAAAATCCTTCAAGCCGCGGAGCGGCGGCAGATCAATCGATGAATTCAATCCACGAGATTTTGTTTTGCAATGGAATGACGAACGCACCTCGCTCATTTGGGAGAGCGGTTCGGGGATGATATGTGCCGATTCCCGAAACTTTTGCCGGCTGCTCCACGCGCAGCCTTGCGTGGGACGTAAACTCATTGCCTGTCGCGAGACTGACCCGCACCATGTGCGTCTTCGTGTTGATCTCCACCGATTGAAAATTTCCGGCGTCCAGCGTCAGCCACAGCCCCAGCGGGGCGACATACACGCGCTGGCGAAATGCGTCCAGTGGCTGAACGCGCACCCACCCGCCATCCACCTTCAAATTGCCGCCAAAAGCGAGCCAGCCAAACTCCTCATGATCCATCACGTAGGTCGCGGCATTTGCGGCGACGCCAAAAAAATTCGGACCGTAGTCCCCGCTATATGTATCCCACCGCATGTTTTGCGGAAACGAATGAAACGCCGCGCTGGCAAACCCGTCCTGGTCGATGTTGCTCAATCCACCCATAGCGCCGCCGTAACCGGTGCGCAGCAGATGCGCATCGGCCGGATCGCTGCGAAACGCCGACAGAACAGGAATCGCGTTGAGTCCCGAACCATAGTGATGCAACTGCCTCTCGCTGGTCCCGCCGGGCGCGGCGCCATAGAAGAAATCCCAGAAGCGGCGGGCATTGCCGTTATAGCCCCAGTGAGGAACCAGCGGCATGTAACCAATAACCGAATCCAGTGTGATCCGCGCCTTGTCGTCATATCCGAAATATTTGGTGACGCCATAGATTTCTTCCTGACCGGTCGAATCCCACGCCATTTCGCTGCCGAAGGGCAGAGCACGCC
The DNA here is from genome assembly GCA_041481485.1 of Terriglobia bacterium. Lineage (GTDB taxonomy): Bacteria > Acidobacteriota > Terriglobia > 20CM-2-55-15 > 20CM-2-55-15 > JBGPBY01. The sequence continues at coordinate 11,491 of JBGPBY010000147.1, read as the reverse complement.
GGCTCCATTCCTCCGCATGCGTCTTCAGCTGGCCCTCCAACGCAGCGGACTGTTCGCGCCAGCCTTCGCGCTTCAAGTCATCCAACAGGAACAGCAATATGGTTCCGTCCATCAGGCCGTCGCGGCTATTGCCGATGTTGTTGTGGGTGCCAAGATAATTGGCGGTTTGGAACGCCTGGTTCAGATACCAGTCCCACGGGTGATGCGTCACCAGGCCGGAATAGTTGCGCGCCACCCGATACATGGCCCAGTAGGCAGCTACCACGTGCGGATAATCGTAGGCGCGATTGACTGCTTCCGCCTGCGACTTGTTCCAGCTGGTCCACGACCCCCAGTTGATGCCGGCATCGTATGGAAAGTCGGGAAGGGCCGCCGGATCATGGTAGAAAAGACTCTTCCGGACGCCATATTGCCGCGCACCCTCACTGTATTGGAGGCCGCCCCAGAGCGTCCCGTCGACGAACTCCTCGAATTTCGCGATCTCCTCTTTATTGGGCTGACCGAACTCCTTCATTGCCGCGGCAAGCCAAGGTCCGGAGCCGCCTTCATCGCCGAGTCCGGCGATCCATGCGCGTGCGTCCTGCGTCACAATTCGGTTGTTGGCGCGATCATAGGTCATTACCGACGGACTGCGATGAAACGGGTCGGCCGGATTTACATACCACTGTTTCGTGAACAGAAATTTTCCCATGTCCGAAACGGCTTCGCTGGCGGGCTTGATAACGTAATAACTCAGGGATTGATTCAGCCCATCGTCATAGGTAATCGACAAACGGACACGTCCCCATGCCTTGCCACGCAGGCTGTAGTGTTTCCAGCCATTTTTCGTGCGGGAATTTTCAACGGCGGCAATAGCGCCGGCGGGTTCACTTCGGATGGATCTCACCTTTTGCGGATAGTTCAAAAAGAGATGAGCGTCGACATCCATCGGAAGAATGTAGCCGGGAACTCCCACGGCAACAGGCCGGCGATTGGCAGCGAGAGTTTTTTCGATATCGCGAATCTCGGGGGCAACAAGAAGCCTCACACCATAAGTTCGCGTTTCGCCGGGTTGCAGTATGGCTTTAGTAGGTGGATTCCATTCCTGTTTACCTTTCCACTCGTTCTCCGCGTAGGCCTGCGAGTGCACCATCCATTCGAACGATCCTTCATACGGGTTGCCGCGCGAGAACATGTTGTTCGGTCCGTTGGGTTCATTCAGCAGGCGCCATGCTTCCAGTGGCGTACGTCCATCCGGGACAACAAGGAGCGCCGGTCCGTGACCATTCAAACGTGTGACCTGGACATACCCGCCGTCCTCGTTAATCGCGGGATCGTAGAAGGAATTCACTTCTTCCATCTGGGACAATGGACGCCCTGTCAGCATGTTGTTGAAGATCATTGGAATGCCAAGAGCGCCAATCTCCAGAGGAGCGGACGTCCGGTTCTTTATTTCAAAACGAAGAACAAGCCGGTTATTGTCGATGAGCCATTTCCGTGTGATTGCGAGTGGGCAGTTGGGCGGCAGTGTCGGAGCCAGATCCGCCGCTGCGAGGACTGGGGCTGCGGATGGCATTGCATTCACAGGTTGGCGCGCGGCACTGGTGGCGTAATCCTGCCACGCGCCGAAGCTTTCCGCACGCACGCGAAAAGTCAGATCACCGAGAGCATTGAAGCGATCGGCCGTGCGGTTCTGCAGCCGGTCCGCAGGAGTGAAGTCAAATCCGCCGCTCCCATTGGGTTGGAGCGCGGCGACGGTTTGCGAAGACTTCAGGATTTTGAAAGTGAAGTCCGGTGTCGAAAAGTCGAGTGTGGCTGCGCTCTGCTGAGCGAGGGCCATGAGCAGACCGCTGATCCAAAGCGCGAAAGCGTACCGGTGGCGAATCTTGAAGGACATTGTGCCGAAGCATACTAAGCCGTTCGGTGTCAGACAAGAATCAGTTGGGTTCTGTTTGCATCCTGAAGACAAATTGCAGGGCAATGATCACACAGAGCATGACGGTCAATGCAAAGCCGACCGGATTGCGAACCAGGTGATGCACCAATGAAACAAGAACGACGAGCACCGCAATGAGAACGCCATCCTGCAAAATGGCTTTGCGCCTGGAGCCATCTGCCTTTGGAATGGACTTTTGCTTCCAGTTTTCAAAGTCGAAGAACAACCAGATCGCACCTCCGAAAGACGAGGCGTACCACAACAGATGGCAAACCCTCGCCGTATGTCCGGCGAACGCTGTTACTGGAGTTTGCAGCAGCTCGGAATGCATGACCATCCAGCCATCGACGTGAGTAAAGGAGTCCCAAAGCACGTGGGTCCAGATTCCAATGATCAAAGACATGCCGAGAATCCATGGCGGGCCGATCGGCCGGGAGAATATAGGACGCACCGCACGATTCGATCGAAGACTGTAAAGGATGGCAAGCATCAGTCCTCCCACCGGGACCCCGAATGCGATGCTTCCGAGAAAGTGATGCGACAAGTCCTCCACACTTTTATTGAGGTATCCGGCATCCGGCACCATGCTTCCAATCACTAACGCTGGAAAATTAAACCAACGGTTGCAATACCGGCGGAGTGGCAAAACTGCGGCTGGATGAGCAAACGGAAAAGGCATGCGTTCTGAATCTAGCAGACGGATGACGCAGGTTCAACGGCAGCTCATCGAACCTGCTGCCCAATCCCTCCGGCAACTTCTCCCCACTTGTCGCACAACGGACCGCACGGCCAGTCGTATTCCCAGCCGCGTTAGCGGCGGCAGTTCCTTAGCCACCGGCGTCAGCCGGTGGAATATCCACACATGAAATACAGAGTGCCGTAGGCACGAAAGATCTATAACTCCGATACTCTCCACATTAGATCTTCGCAGCGGGACCACCCTGGCCGCCTAACAGAAGCATGGGCATATATTCAGGGAATTTGAGGCAACTCTTCGCGGCCGGTCCGCTCGGCTGTAGGGGCGGTCTATGACCGCCCGCAATTGAGAGGCCTGCAATCCTCCGAATTGTGGGCGCTCATAGACCGCCCCTACAGGCGGAATCGTATTCCTTCACAGGTTCTATGACCGCGCGCAATCTAAGGCTGAGAGACCGCGCCTACAGTTCCACATCTGAAGGTCCGTCACCGAACTACTTTTTGTCTCCGCCCGCTACCGAGTAAATGATCTGCGCATTTCGCGTCTTCTGAAATTCCTCCAGCGACTGTCCACGCATGGCGGCGTAGATGTGAAGGTTCGAAGTGCCGATCACGGCGCCGAGCTTTTCCAAAAGGAAGAAGATCACTCCATACTGGATCAGCGCGCGCCAGTCGCGGTCCCTCACCATGCGGCGTTCTTCGGGCGTCAGCTTCGCTTCTTCGAATGCCACCTCCGGCTCTGAAAGGAAGCGCTGACGCGCAGCGGGTAAAATCAGCGAATGCAGAAACTTATTCAACCGATATCCCTTGACGCTCCGTGCCAGAGTAAACGGATACGTGCCTTCGAGCTTTTCCACGCCTGCAAACTGATGGTTCACATGTTCAAGGTAACTCTCCGTCGCGCCACTCCGAGGTTCTGCGGCTTCGTTCTCATAAATAACCGTAGCCAAAGCCGTCATCGACGGCAGGTAGTAGGTCTGATGAACCTTTTTGATATTCGAGGAAAGGGCGCCGCGCATCACCAGCCACATAATCACTTCAGCGCCTTCGAACCCGCCGAGTATGGCGTATTCGGCAATGGTGACGTCGGTAAGCCGTAACGGATCGTTCTCCAGCATTTCGAGAAACTGCATGTCCCAGGGTGTGTTGTTGAATCCTGCGCGCTCGCCGTGCACCTGATGCGACAGTCCGCCGGTTGCGACCACAGCCACTTTCAGATCCTCGGGATAACTTTCGATGGCTCGGCGCAACGCCTGGCCGAGTTTGTAGCAGCGCTTGGCCGAAGGTGTCGGAAACTGCAACACTCCGAGTTGAAGCGGAATGAGCGCTGCGGGCCATGTGGGCTCGTGCGGCCACAGCATGCACAGCGGCGAAAACAATCCATGGTCCAATGGACGGTCCTGAAAAAACGAGAGGTCGAACTCGTCGGCAACCAAACCTTCGGCGATGTGCTGGGCTAGCCGCGGATGTCCTTTGACCGGAGGCAAAACTCGGGCTCCGCCGCCTTCATCGGCCGGCGAGTACGATTCGCCAACACCGAGTGCAAACTGCGAATAGTGATCAAAGAAAAATGAAGTGACGTGATCGTTGAAAATATAGAAAAGTACGTCTGGTGTTTTGTCGGCGAGCCATTGCTGCACCGGTTTATATGCTTCGAAAATCGGCGTCCACATTGGATCTTCCTGTTTGTTCTTGTCGTAAGCAAACCCAATCGTGGGAGAGTGTGAACTGCCGATTCCACCTATAATTCTGGCCATAATTCCTCCGGCCGGAATTATGTCATTGTGGTGATGTAAGGGTCTACTGAAGAGGACCGGAAGGGGTAACAGGTTTCGATGATTTCGTTTTCACACATCAATAAGCAGTACGGCCGCCAAATTCTTTTCGTCGATGCTTCGTTTCAGCTGAATCCGGGGGAAAAGGTCGGACTCGTCGGTCCGAACGGTTCCGGCAAGACAACTCTGTTTCGGATGATTACTGGCGAAGAGCAGCCTGACGACGGAGAGATATCCATCGCAAGAAAGCTGACTATCGGCTATTTCCGCCAGGATGTGGAAGAGATGTCGGGCCGGTCCGTACTGGATGAATCCATTGCCGGCAGTGGCCGTGTCGGAGACTTGCATCATGAACTGGAATATCTCGAACATGCCATGGCCGATCCCACTCGCGCCAATGAGATGGGAAAGATTCTCGCGCGTTTCGGCGAAGTGCAGGAGGAATACCAGCACCTTGATGGCTACGCGCTCGAAAGTCAGGCCCGCGAGGTTCTATATGGCTTAGGTTTCGATGACGAAAGAATCGACGGGGACGTCGGTAATCTGTCCGGCGGCTGGAAAATGCGTGTAGCCATGGCGCGCGTTTTGCTGGGCCGCCCGGATGTTTTATTGATGGACGAACCGACGAATCATCTCGATATCGAGTCCATTGTCTGGCTCGAGGCGTTTCTCAAATCATTGCCTGGGTCGTTGCTGATGACTTCGCATGACCGGGAATTCATGAACCGCATCGTCACGAAAATTGCCGAGATCGACGGTGGAGAGATCACCGTCTACTCCGGGAACTACGATTTTTACGAACGAGAGCGGGAAATACGGGAAACCAATCGCGAAGCAGCTTACGCCCGGCAGCAGGCAATGCTGGCGAAGGAGCAGCGGTTCATTGACCGATTTGCTGCGCACGCGGCGAAGGCCGCGCAGGTCCAAAGCCGGGTGAAGGCTCTCGAGAAAATCGAAAAGCTCGAGCTTCCCAAGAAGCGGCGGGTTGTTCGCTTCGATTTCCGTCCGCCACCGCGGTCGGGCGACCAGGTCGCTGTCGTCGAAGATGTGACAAAGGCGTTTGGGCGACATGTCGTTCATCAGGGACTCTCTATCAATATCCGCCGCGGCGAACGGTGGTGCGTGATGGGGAAGAACGGCGCCGGCAAATCCACGCTGCTGAAAATGGTCGCCGGAGCGCTGGAACCCGACAGCGGCCAGATCCGAATCGGGGCGGCGGTGAAAATGGGATATTTCGCGCAACAGGCGCTCGATCTTCTCTACCCCGATTTAACCATTGAAGAACAGCTACAGCAGGATTTTCCGCGAGAGGGTATCGGATCGCTGCGGAATCTGGCAGGTGCGTTCCAATTCTCCGGCGACGACGTTAACAAAAAGATTCGAGCGCTTTCCGGAGGAGAGAAGACGCGTCTGGCGATGGCTCGAATGCTGTTCGATCCGCCAAATTTTCTGGTGCTCGACGAACCGACGAATCATCTGGACCTGGCGACCAAGGAAATGCTGATCCATGCGCTTCGAGAATTTGAAGGAACGATGTTGTTCGTGTCTCACTACCGGAACTTCCTGCGAAGCCTCAGCAATTCGGTGCTTGAACTTGGCGGTGAAAGCGGCACAGATGTACATCCTCACCTGTTTCATGGGAGCTACGCGGAATACGTCGCCCGGACGGGCCACGAGGCGCCAGGCGTTCATCGTTAGAAATCACTTAGGGCGTCGATCAGTCCCTTGTCGCGGGCAATGCGATCGAAGAACCGGAACGCCACGAATGCCAATCCAAGGAAGAAAGCCGTCTGCACGCCGAGAATTAGAAAGAGCTGTGCATTGGAAAGGGTGGCCAGTGTCGGGAATACGGCTGCAGCCGGACCCAATAACGCACGCCGCATCAGCTCGAGCCAGTAAGTGATGGGCATCAGATATCCTATCGGCTGAAGAAATCGCGGCAATAACGTCAGCGGAAAGAGTGCTCCACTGAACAGGTAAAGGGCTGCTGCGGTGGATTCTCCAAGAAACCATGGCTGGGTTCGCAACGTCAGAGTCCACGAACCAAGAACAATTCCCATTCCGGCAAGGCAAACGACTCCCAGCATCAGTGCGGTAAGGAACAGAGGCCAGTTCACCAGTGTGAGGTGAACCGGAACTTTGAAAAAAACAATTCCGAAGAAAATTGTGATCGCAGCCGCAAGGCTTCCGGCAAGAAATCGCGGTGTGGCTCGGCCAAACAGATAAACCGGAATGTTGATTGGAGCGATGTAAAGGTATTTCAGGACGCGATAACGTTCCCTGTCTTCCAGGATCGAATACGACGTTCCCGCCATTACGGTTCCGACATACACGTACAGCGCATTTCCAAGATAAATGTATCCGTAGATCGGCGCCGATGTTCCCGCGCGTGAAACGGTGTTGTACATGAAGACCAGTATCAACACCCCTGCGACCGGCTTTAATACCGAGAAGGCAAGGAACAGGAGCGGAGACGCCCAGTTCGATTCCACCTGCCATCCCAGCCAGGCTGCCGGAGCAAATGATCTTCGGATAATACCTTTCATCGTCCTATCTCCGGCGGTCGGTGAGCGCGCCTTCCTGGACGGCGCGACGTTCCATGTGATCGAGCCAGAGTTTTGCGGTGTAGACAAATACAATTGCCAATACAGCAAGAATCGCCATTTCCATTCGCACGGACAACAGGCCGAGAGTGGGTCCGCTTGCGAACATCAACTGTCGCATCGCATCCAGTCCGAGTGTCAACGGGATTGCAGAAACCGCCACCGCAAGCGTGAATCCGAAGCTTCGGATTGGGAAATAGAATCCGGTTATGAAATAGACGGGCTCCTGCAGTGCGCTGACGATTTGAAAGGCATTCCGTCCGTGGAGCAAAAACACCGAAGCCAGCATCATTCCCAGTCCGTAAAGTGCGGCCATGCTGAGGACGAAAATCACAGCAAGCTCAGCTGCGCTCGACAGGGCAAAGGGAACATGAAAAAGCAAAGTACCCAACCCAACGATCACAATTGCGCGTAGCGTCGTGGCGAGCATTCCACCCAGCGCCATTCCCAGGAGAATCGCCATAAGGGAATTCGGGGCAATGATGTAAAGCGGCAGATTCCCGTTGTCCTTTTCCCAATACAGCTGGGCGCTCATGTTCCACATGACGTTGATCCAGAACGCAGTCATTGCACCGCCAATGACGACAAACCCAATGTAGTCGGGCGGCGCATCCAAGGCGCGATAAACGTACACGTACGAGACTATGGCAACGAAAGGAATAAAGGTTTCAAAGAACAGCCATGCCTTTTCCCGTTGCTGTCCAACGACGCGCGGATATGCCCGTGCGACGATGGTCCGAAGGAAGAGGCGCCACCCTGAATCGGGTCTCGTCGTTTTGGCTGCGGCGAAAGCGATTGGCGCATTCATGATTGTTTCTTTTCGGCTTCTGCGAGGCTCATCCCTACGAGATCGACGAAGACATCTTCGAGCGTCGGTTCCCGTTTTTGCAGGTTGAGGATTTGAGCGCGATGGGCCGTCAGCGCCGAGATCACGCCGCTGATGGCATCGTCGGCATCGAGAATGAATTCCAATTGAGACTTGTCGTCCAGTGCGGTGTGGACGACTTTTCGAACTCCCGGAAGTTTTTGAAAGGCATCGAGTGTTCCATTGAGCGCACTGACTTCCATATGAAAAATGGCTTCCTGTCTCAGCCGCCGCTTCAGGTTGGACGGAGAGTCGCATGCCAGAACGCGTCCTTCGTTGATGATAGCCACTCGATCGCAAAGATCGTCGGCTTCCGCCATATAGTGCGTGGTCAGCAGCGTCGTCCGGCCGGATTGTGCGAGCATCCAGTTCCGGATGAAGTTTCGGACATCGCGGGCAGCGCCGACGTCCAGTCCAAGTGTCGGTTCGTCCAGAAAGATCACTTCCGGATCGGTAAGAAATCCGCGGACGATATTCATTTTTTGCCGAAGTCCTGTGGACAAATCGGAAGATTTTGTGTTCGCGCGGTCCTTCAGGTGAACGATCTCCAGAAGTTCGTCGATTCGTCCGCGCGCCGTCTTGTTGTCGATGCCGTAAAACTGGCTGAACATCCACAGGTTTTCCCGCACCGTCAGCAGTCCGTATCCGGAAGACTCACCTCCACTGACCATATTGATCCGTGGCCGCACCTGATGAGGATTTTCCACGACGTCAAATCCCGCGACCCGGGCACGCCCTGTCGTCGGCGCAAGCAAAGTAACGAGTATTTTGATCAGAGAAGTCTTACCCGCACCGTTGGGTCCGAGCAGGCCGAAAAACTCTCCTCGGGGAACTTCAAGATTGACGTCGCATAGCGCCACGCGTTCCTTTGTCTGATGCCGTTCGCGCCGGGTTCCGCGAGTTTTGTACACGCGTCCGAGGTTCTCGATCCGAATCGCAGGCGTATCGCTCATGTGCATCATGTGGAGTTGGGGAACACTGCATTGTAAACCACGCAAACACAAACGGGCATTAAGATCGCCAGAATTGGAAACCAACAAAATGTTTTTACTGCAACGTGAACCTTAGGATTACTTTAAAGAATGTGCTTATACTGCCGATCGGTACGGTGTGCCGTGACAGGGCGAACAGTTCACCCGGAATGGCCGTGAGGAGTGATCAGCACAATGGCAGAAATGACGGCAGTAACTAATCCCAAGGCGGTGCTCCAAGTCGGGCTGATGGGTGGGCTTGTGGGTGGCGTGATCATCTGGATTTATGAGGCTGTGGTTTGGGTGGGGGCTCAACACCTGCTACCGCTGGCTGGAATCCCGCGCAACGCCACGGGGCTGGTTTTCGGGAGCGACGTGCAAGCATCGCTCGGTTGGCTGGCCTCTGTTGTCGGCACCGTCATCCATTTCTTCTTCGCTGTGGTATGGGGTGTGCTTTTTGCCTGTATTTGGCCCTACTTCAGGCGTCGCGGATTTGAAGCCACGTTCGTGGCTCTGCCTTATGCCATGATCGCCTGGATTGTTATGCACGTCGCGATCATGGTGGCCTCGGACAATCACCCGAACTACTATGATCCGAACGTCATCATTGGCGGCTTCATGTCGCATTTCTTCTTTGCTGTGCCCATGGCGTTGTATGTCAAGCAACGAATGTCGAAGCTACCTCTGGGAAAACCGGCACAATAGTTGTATGAAATCCCTTGCCACACTTCAGAATCTGGCATTACTGCTGCTTCGGATCGTTGTCGGCGCGGTCTTTCTTTGGGCAGGGCATGCAAAATGGTTTGTCTGGTCGGGTGTTCCTGAAGGCATGCCCGGTATGACTCCGGCGATGGTGAACCTTACGAAATTGCTTTCCATTGTCGAACCGCTGGGCGCCCTGGCATTGCTGCTGGGATTTCTGACGCGCTGGGCTGCAACGGGTCTCGCGATCATTATGACGGGTTCTCTTTACTTCGTTTACTTCATGTTCCATGTCGGGATATTCACCTCCGAGAAAGGGACTGGCATGGATTACAACCTGCTGATTCTGGCCGGCTGCGTCGTATTGCTTGCCTTTGGTCCTGGTCCGTTTTCGGCGGACAAGTTATTGAGGAAGGACTCGAAATAGGAATCCAACAATTCGACAAAGGAACGACGGCGTAATAACTCCAGATAATCTATTGCTGGACTTTGCGGTCGCCGTTCGGCTTGGCACTGTAAGGCTGCGCGGGAAGGCCGCCCAGCGTGATGACCGTCTTGCCATCGCCGCGCGTCATGCCGGCGGCCCATGCGTGCTTGGATCCATCCTTGGCCTGGAACGCCGTCACTTTGATCTGCTCATGGTTATCCACCATGGTTTTGTATATCGATGTGTCCAGGCCGTTGCGTTGGAGAACGTTCGGCGGAGGCAGTTCGACAGCCCAGTGGATGATCCTGCCCGCAGCATTTTTCACATCCAAATAAAGCCAACCGTGCGGATTGTCAGGCGAGATCTTCGTCACCACCCCGGTCAAGGTGATGGGCTTTTCATCATCGTACTCGGCCTGGAAGGAATGATGAGCGAGCGCGGGAATCCAGGCGCCCAGCAAGCACGCAGCGACCGAGAAAAGCAATCGTCGTTTCTTCATGAGGATCCTCCCGAATATTTTATGGTGCTTCCCGTACTACTCGAAATCCGATATCGCCGACTTTCAAATCCGTACCGTAATAGTAGTAGCGCGACGACAGGCGAAGGTAGGGGGCGAAATTATCCCAACCGCCACCTCGGAAAAGCGGGAGCCCTTCGGCTCCGCCGCCGTTGATCAGGAGCCGCCCTCTCGTGTCGAAGCCCTTTGGTGGGGCATTCCCACCACCGCGGCCCCCTCCACCTGCACCACCGCCGCCATTGCCGGGCTGAGGCCCCTTGGGATCCACGCTGAGCTCAGGCAGCGGTGTATAGTCGTAGTAGGCCGCTCGGTCGTCGACCCACTCGCGTACGTTGCCAAGCATGTCATAAAGACCCCAGGCATTCGGCTTCTTCAAGCCCACCGGATGCGACTCGTCGTCAGAGTTATCGGCTAACCAGGCGTAGTCGCCCAGGGAAGCCAGTGGGATGGGGGGAGCGCCCGCGCCGGCCGCGTATTCCCACTCCGCTTCAGTAGGTAGCCGGTACTTGTAGCCGTCGTTTCGCGCGTTGAGTTTATCGAGGAACGCGTGAATTTCGGCTTTGTTCACGCTGTCCACGGGATTGTTCGGGCCTCTGTTCTCGCTGGGGTTGGAGTCGGGTCCCATCAGGGCTTCCCACTGGGCTTGAGTGACTTCGTACTTGCCAAGTTCGAAGCCCCTGGTCAGCCGCACTTTATGGCGCGGCACTTCATCTTCGAGGCAATCCTTATCGTCTTCCGCGCAGCCCATCACGAATTCGCCCGGAGCGATCTTCACGAATTCGATTTGAGCAGAGTTTTTCGCTCCTGTGAGCGACGAAATCGGCATTTTTGGATTTTGAGCAACGGCGATCAACGCCAACAGGAATCCAGCGCGGATCCAGCTCATAGGGTTCTCCAGGGCACGGCGTAAAGTATAGCCCGACCAAGGTACTCTGGAGCGAATCGCTGATGGGACAATCGACTACGACGTCATAAATGCATGTAGCGCCGAACCGGCGTACACTGAACCCGCGACCGGAG
>JBGPBY010000146.1:0-14190 GCA_041481485.1 Terriglobia bacterium | reverse complement strand
TTGTTCTCCGGGGGCCTCCTGGTTGTTGGGGGGGGTTCTTGGGCGTGCGGTTCTCGGGTGGGGCGTCCCCCCCCCCCCCCACCCCCCACAAACCACACCCCGCCACCTAAATTCCCCCCGATAATCCAGTGTCTGTCCCTTCAATACGCTCAGGAACCGCGGACCTCTTCGGCATAGTCAGCTCCGCGGGTTGCGTCCGGCAGGTCAAATACAATGATCGGGAATTTGCTGGCATGCTCCATCAGCTCTGCAAGGCCCCCGAACCTTTCCGAACGGAGCTGCCGCGCCAGGTCTTCTTCTCCCTTCCACTCTTCGACATATCGGATAAGGGACTCGTCCTGATCGTGCATGTCGGTCTGCAGCGAACAACCGACACAACCGGCCTCCCCTCGCGTCAAAAGCATAATCCCCTGCAGAGCGGACACAATGGGCCGGCACTCGCCATGCGGAACACACCATTTTAAAGTCATGCGAACCGGAGTTGATTGCATAGTTGTCATCAGGCACGTGATCGTGCCTGCTCCTTCAGCACTTTTTGTATGGTTGTTCTATAAGCAGACCAGATGCCACTGCTGTAAGGCAGCGCGGCACATTGGTACATCTCGACTCACCTTTGACTTCCGCGCCCTTCGCATGAATCTCGTCCGCAGTTCTTCGGACAGTGTCGGTTCAATGCGACCTCCGAATCTCCACGACTTCTACGATATTTCGGAGGTTGATCGTACAAAGACCGCACCTTGACGGTTAGTTGGCGGGGATCAACTGCACGGAAACGTCCAGCGTCGAGGAATCCAACGCGTCGACCGTCAAAATGCGAGGACCGCCTGTATCATCGGCACCCAGCCATTCATACCTGCGGTGTACGGAGTAAAGGTACCGCTCCAGGGAGAATGGTTGACCCGGATCACCTCCGGGTTGAGCCACACTCGCTCGGTCGGAAGGAAATACCACCTTGCCCCGGCGCCATACTCGGAAGAGTTGCCAAACTGTCCAAAGACCTTAGACCCGCGGCCATAAAGCTCGAGCTTCTTATGTTTGACAAAATAACCGGCTGACAACTCAAAGCCCTGGTCAAATGTGGATGCAAGCGGAAGCGGTCCGTCGGCTACGAAATCGTTTAGCCAACGTCTGTAGTATTGCCCGTTAGCCGCAAACCCGTTCCATTTGATGCCGCCGTCGATCGCCCACATCTTATACAAAGCCTCGTTAACCGTTACCCCCAGCGCAAACGCTCCGGTCGAGAACGTCAGCACGCCGTCGGAATTATAGAGTGCAGTGTTGTCGGGACTGGATTGATCGAGATTTGAAAAGCGGTCCTCGCGGGATCTCGTAAACGAGGAACCAACTCGAATGCGAACTTTTTTGGAGGCGAAATAATCATCGTACATGTTGCGCGATTTGCCTGGTTCCGAGTAGGGCCCGAGCGGCTCCCACCAGACGCTGCCGGAATAAGCCAGATGCGTATCGATCTTGGCTGCCGAGATATTCAAGGTATTGAGACCGTTTCCCAGGAACGCCATATAGTTCAGGCCCTTCACAGGCTCTCCGTTCGCCCAGACGCCCTGGGTGAAGCCGGGACGGAAGAAGTTGTCCGCCATACTCCTATCGATCGCCTGAAAATATGGGAAGGTGGCCACCAGCGATCGACTGCCTGGAACCCCGGTGTACCCTCCAGTGAGAGTAAGGGCGTCGTTGAATTGCCAGCTAAGGTTTCCGGCAATGATGATTGTGGCGGCGCCGGCCGCGGTCCAGATCTTGAGGCTATATCTCAGCCTTTCGTCGAAGACGTAGCCGGAGAAGACCATCATCTGGCGATTTACCGTGATGTCGTTGCGCAGATGAACCTCGTGGACAACGCCGAGGTGGTCGGTGAAAGTATCGTCGGATGAAATCGTATTGAGATATCGGAGCTGGGTATCGTCGTTGAACTTCAGCAGAAAAGGCACTCTATCGGAATTGGGAGTTTGCCAGATCACCATTCCGTCTCTAAAACGTTCGTCGTTTTTCGGCGTGGCTCCCTGCGGGAACGCGGCCGGCGTCGTGGCTGCCGCCGGGGGCGCCGGTGGCAGAGTCGTCTCTGTTCCTTCCAGGGCCGATGAAGGCGGCACGTCACCTGACGTCGCCGCGTCTACCGGCGTCGGCAGCGAGAGCCTGATCAACTCCTGAAGCTCTTTCTGCTGTTCCTCAATCTTACGAATCTGCTCTCGCAAGGCGGCGTTCTCCGCCCTTACGCGTTCAATCTGATTTTCCACCGGGCTGGGCGCAGACTCGGATGCCTGTCCAAATACAGAAGTCGCAAACAACACGACGAACGCGACGACGAGTGCAATTTGTATTCGGCCGCGTGAGCATCGCATCGACATAGGCGGTGTCTCCCTTTTGAAAAGTCGATCTTGTCAGGGCAACGCAGCAATGTTGGATTCGAGGATACCGCCGGCCTCCGTACGCGACCTCAAACCGACGTTGAACGAGACCGCGATGCGCGGACATTCGCCGAAGTAGGGATGTACCCAGTGGTAGAGCCAGCTGGGGAACACGACCATCAGCCCCGGCTCTGGCCGGATGCGCAACGGCTCTCCGTACGGATCGCCAGGTGCCGTTATGGCTTCGACTCCGGTGCGAGGATCGAGGAACTCCAGAACCCCGCTAAGAGGCCGATTCGGATTCACGTTGCCTGCATCCACGTAATACACACCGGACCAGGCACTATCGGGATGAGAGTGAGGGGCATGGTATGCGCCCTCACGACAAACGGCCGCCCATGCCGTGACCGAAAGCGTCCCTTTGAACGCGCCGGATCCGGCAGTGGCGCCGATCATTCTGTTAACCGCCCAATCAATCCATGTGGACAAAGCGGCCACCGCAGGCTGCGGATGATCCAGAAAATCAGTTTGCGAGTGCCAGCCGCCGATGTTGCTACGACCCAGACTTGTGTAGTTCCTTTCCTGCTCAAGTATCAAACTTCGCAGGTCGCAATTCATCGCATCGGCATCTGGCACCCGCAACCTCCCGAGAGAGGTCGGAAATGCTGTCGTAACTTCGAGGTCCATCTCGCAGCACGCTCAATCAGCAGAGCGTCACCGAAAGAGCCAGTCCGGCCTCACTGGTTTCTTTGTACTTGCTGTTCATGTCCTTGGCCGTCTGTGCCATTGCCGTGATCGTTTCGTCGAGACTGACGCGATGGCTGGACGCGACCTCATTGCTGGCGATCGCATATGCGGTCCAGGCTTTGACTGCGCCAAACGCGCAGCGCTCGATGCAGGGAATCTGCACGTATCCGGCGACCGGATCGCAGGTCATGCCGAGATGATGTTCCAGCGCCGACTCCGCCGCATTCTCGATCACGCGGGGTGTTGCACCGTGGGCCTCGGCGATCATCGCTGCGGCCATTGCTGATGCCACACCGATTTCCGCCTGACAGCCGCCCTCGGCCGCTGACAAAGTCGCATTGTGTTTGCACAGATACCCGATTGCAGCTGCCGTTATCATGCCATCGCGGATCTTTTCCGGCGAGAGCTTGCGACCGCCTTCGCCTAAGCCATACACCAGAGCCGGCATCACTCCAGCGGATCCTCCTGTCGGAGCGGTCACCACCAGATGGCCTCGGCCGTTTTCTTCGGAGCCTGCCAGAGCGTATGCCGAAAGGCTGCCGATCCCACGATCGGACTGAAAGGATTCATCCTGCGCGCGCTTGTAGACGGTCGACGCTTTGGTCATCAGCTTTACTGGTCCCGGCAGCACGCCTTCGGGCGCATTCAGACCGGACTTCACGATGGCCACCATCGCGTTCATGATCTTGTCGACGAAGGCGTACACTTCCTGCTCGCTCTTACCGGAAATGGATGTCTCGTTGGCAAGAATTACTTGCGCAATCGTCAGGTTGTTTTTCTCGGCGTGCGCCCGCAGCTGTTTCATGGTTGAGAAGGGATACATCGGTGGATTTTTCTTCGGAGCCGTGTACCCTTTCCACTCAATGAAACCTCCACCCACCGAGTAGTACTCCTGTTCAAGGAGGACTTGATCGCCGGCCATGAGCTTGCACGTCATCGTGTTCGGATGTGGGAAATTACCCTTGGTGGCATCATAGACGATGTCTTTCAGCGAGAGATTCAATGTCTTGGCGCCGAGCTTCACCGGGTAAGTCTGCTCTGGATTGTCGCGCATTTTATCGAGAAACGCGGGATCCACAGTTGCTGGCTCCTGCCCGACCAACCCTGCCAGCGAGGCGCGCTCTGTGCCATGGCCTTTGCCGGTGGCGCTGAGACTCCCGAACAGATACACCTTGAGCGCCGTTGCCTTGGCGAGCTGGTCCGCCGGGAGCTTGGTGCAGCGCTGATAGAAATCGTAGGTAATGCGCATCGGGCCGATCGTATGCGAGCTCGAGGGACCTGGCCCTACCTTATAAAATTCGTCGATGGTCGTCATGACGGGACCTTTTTCCTTCTTCACAACATCCAGGTCGGGAGACAGCGGCGGCGGAGTCCCCGTCCCTTTTTGGATCTTCTCCTGCGCTGCGATAGTTCGGCCCGTCATCATGGCTGTGGCGGCCACGATCGCACTACGCATCAGAAACGAACGGCGATCCGCTCCTGTTGGAACGTCTTTTGAAATCACCAGCGAAGTGCTGCCCAGCGCGTCGTTCTCACCCAGGTTCTGTTCGTCGCTGGAGTTAATCTCTGAAACCTTGCTTCCTTTTTTGGACATCCTATTCTCCTTTCAAATCCATTCCGGCGGCTTTGAGAATCAGACGGTTTGGGTAGCGAGTGCACAAGTCTCCGGCAGCCAACGATTGCATCGGACCGTCAACGATGGCTAAACCGTTTGAACTTACCTTGAACGTTACGGTGGCCCTATCGGGCGAAATGTGTATTTCAGCTTGCACAATTTGTGTAACGAAATCCCTATACGAATCGTGCTGTTCATTCGAGGCTTTCCTCTCAACAAGCGCGCGTCTACACCGTGCTCCCCTGAGGAATTACAAGATCCACCCGATTAAAAATCTGTTGCCGATTACCTATGTTGCATGATGCCGAAAGCTTGATACTTCGTGCCAACTACACCACTACAAGGAGAGAGCAGCATGCGAAATAGACGTGTCTGGCTTACTACCCATGCATTTACGATTGCGTTGATGTTCGTGTCAGCAGCTTCGAACGCTCGAGGCCAGGCCTCCCCGCAGCCCGCGCCGAGCAAGAGTTCCATGGATATCTATGGTTTCGCCATGTTGGATTTCGGCCACGACTTCAGAACGATCAATCCGGCTTGGTTTGACACGTTGCGCATATCCAAGCTTCCTTCGTTCAACAACGAGTTTGGCGAAAACAACAACACTTTCGCGGGCGTACGCCAGACGCGCTTTGGCGTGAAGACTTCCACCACTCCAACGAAGCTAGGCGACCTTAAAACCATATTTGAGTGGGAACTCTTCGGCGTTGGTGTTGACGAAGGACAAACCACCTTTCGTCTTCGGCATGCCTACGGAGAACTCGAAAAATTCGGCGCCGGGCAGTATTGGAGCGTCTTTACGGATCCCGATATTTTCCCCAATATTCTGGAGTATTGGGGACCGACTGGCATTGTGTGGTACCGGAACGTGCAGTTCCGCTGGATGCCGGTCCGGGGCGATACCCATGTGACCATCGGCATCGAACGACCTGGCGGAACGGGTGACGGCGGTATTTATGCGAACCGCATCGAAATCTCCGCCATCCAGCCTCGCTTTCCACTTCCGGATGTTACTGGTGAGGTGACGTTTGGAAAGAAGTGGGGTTATTTTCGTGCAGCGGGACTCATTCGCCGCATTACGTGGGATGACCTGCTCAACGACCAGTTCGATCTGAGCGGCGACGCGACAGGTTGGGGTGTGAACCTAACCTCCGGCATAAAAATCAAACGCGACGTTCTCAAGTTGTCTGCCGTTTATGGCGAAGGGATCGAAAACTACATGAACGATTCTCCAGTGGATATCGGCGCTGAGACCAACTTCGGTGACCCAGCCAGACCTGTTATCGGCAAGGCACTTCCTGTTCTCGGGCTCACGGCCTTTCTCGATCACGTGTGGGACGACAAGTGGACCACGTCTTTCGGCTACTCCCGCCAGGACGTCGACAACAGCAACGCTCAGGCCGCGAATGCGTTCCACGACGGTGAGTACGCGATCGCCAACCTCTTGTACACCCCTGTGCCCAACGCGCTGATTGGCGGAGAGATGCAATGGGGCCGCCGGAAAAACCACGACGGGTTCAAGTCCGACGGCCTCAAGTTTCAGTTTTCGGTCAGATATACATTCGGGTACAAATTAGGAGGATGAATCCAACCAGGCAAAGCCTCTTAAATCCACGGCGACTCTTGCTCACGGGAGTCGCCGCGTGCCTGACATTTGTGGGATTGGCCGTAACGCCGGCCCTTGCCCAGGATGTCTCCTATAAGTTCGATAGTCAGACTAATTTCTCCACGTATAAAACCTACCGTTGGGAAAAGCATCCGAATTCGATCGATCTGGATGCAGCGACTTTGAAGCAGCTCGGAACTGCCTTTGATGCCGAGCTCGTAAAGAAGGGTCTGACGCGGACGGATGCCAGCACTGCCGACATCGTAATCGTTTATCAGGTGGCAATCAAAGTCGACCAGGAGATTACGTCGTTTCAGTCGGGGTGGAGCCCCGGCCCGGCATACAGCGTCTCATGGTCTACAAACGGGGGGCCTGGCTCTACTACCTCATTCAGCTCGAACATCATTCCAGTTGGCTCCATCGATCTGGATATGTTTGATGCCGCAAGGAAGCAATTGATCTGGCGCGGAGTCATTACAAAGTCGCTGGAAGCGGGAGCCAGCCCGGAGAAGCAGAAAAAAAACATTGCTGCGGCTGCGGCAAAGCTGTTGAAAAACTATCCACCAAAGAAGAAATAAAATGTAAGGGCAATGCAGATGTTTCACCGAAGAAGAGTCGCTCTATTCGCCGTCACAATGGCATTTCTGAGTTTCGGTTGGACCGCCAATATCTGTGCGGGCGGTGGCCGGGAGGCCGCGAAGCCACAGGAAGATCGGTCAAGCATCTCTGTGAATGACGCCATTGCAGCGCTCGAAGCTCGGTTGCAGCAGCAGCAGGCCCAAATTGACCAGCTCACCGCAACGTTGGCAGCACAGCAAAAGCTCCTGAACATGCGTGATCAACTAGCCGGCGATACAGACAGGTTCGCCCCTGGTTCTGGCGCGCCACTTCCTAAACCAGGCGATCCGGCGGACGCCTCATCAGTCTCCCAAAATGAACCGTTAGTCACGGGGGAAGAGATTAAGCAATACACGACAAAAGTGGACAAGTTAGGCAAACAACTCGAGGCCACGAACGCGGCTTTGGGAGGGTTCAAGTTCAGTGGAGATTTCCGGTTCCGTTTTGACGGCCAATGGCGATCGGGCAACGACATTGCGGGTCCGCTGCAAAACGCGCGCAGCCGCTATCGATTGCGCATGAATACCGACAAAGAGCTCGATTCAATGTTCAAGTTCCACTTGACGCTCTCCACAGGCTCCTTCAACAACGGGATCACCAACGATACAGATACGGCCGGAACCGTCGCCAAGCCCCCGTTCTCGATATCGGAAGCATGGGTTGATTTTCATCCAACGAAAAACTTCTCGCTGCGTGGCGGCCGCATGGAAGAAGTATTCGCGGACAACATGCGTTTTCTCTGGGACGACGACATTCGCTTCAGCGGCTTTCAGCAGATCGTGACGATTCCTTTTGACCCGGGCTGGGCTGGCTTCGTGAGTTTAGAATTCCGCGGGGGCGAATATTTTCTCAGCAATCCCAATATCGCAATCCTGACGCCCACTTCGCCTTATGTATCTGCTGGCTTTCAGGTCGGGAAAAGCGTGCGCGATGCCAATCTGTTTAATCCTGGTTTTATATTGAAACAGAATCTGAGCAAAGAGTGGAGCCAGCAGTTTAGTGGGGATTTCGAATTCTACAGAAACCCGGACCAGATCCAACTGGCTTCTACTGCCGAAGGTTTCCCCGTTGTGATCAATCCCGTGCTGGGACTCATGCTTTCGGGACCGATGACCGGGACAGGCAACGCAACAACCACGCCGGGAGGGGCCACCTACACCGCTCCGAACTTTGAAATTGCTCGAGCACAATACCGGATCTCGCACAAAGGGATTACTGTGCACGGCCGGGAGATGCCGCTCTTTTTCGATTTTCAGGGCGCCAGGAATACCGGAACATCCCGTCATCGCGATGCTGTGATCGGAACGGTAAACTTTGGAGCTGTGAAAAACGAAGGTGACGTGCGAATTCTGTACCAGTTCGCACTCAAGCAGGCAAATTCACTGATCAGTCAATTTACCGATGACGACCTTGGCACCGGCTCAGGAGTCAACATAAAGGTAAATGCGATTCGAGTGGATGTCGGAATTACCCGGTTCTGCCAATGGCAAAACCTGTTGTTCCGCCAAACGGAACTCAACGCGAACAACCCGTCGGAGTTCTTTTTCGTGCCGCTGCAGGCCGGCTCAAAATCCACTATTAGATGGCTGAGCCAGCTGGCTCTTACATTCTGAATGACGGCACACTCAGGCTACTTTGTCCTCTCTCCGGACTCCCTGCTCGGGTCCTTTCACGAACGCGGCCTCCCTGCCACCTTCCAGCAGCCGCTTGGCATCCAGAACTCCGAAAAGCTGGATGACTTTGGCGACCAGTCCGGTCCAACCGGTCTGGTGGCTGGCGCCCAATCCGGCGCCGTTGTCGCCGTGGAAGTACTCGTAAAAGAGAATGTAGTCTCGCCACTGAGGGTCGGTCTGGAATTTCTCCGAGCCGCCATAGACGGGCCGGCGTCCACTCTCGTCTCGAGTAAATGTGCGGATGAGCCGGCTGGAAATCTCCTGGCCGACTTCAAACAGGTTCATCATCTTCCCTGAACCTGTAGGACACTCGATCTTGAAGTTGTCGCCGTAATAGAGATAGAAGTTCAGCAGCGCCCGGAGAATCAGAATGTTCACCGGCATCCAGATCGGTCCCCGCCAGTTGGAGTTGCCGCCGAACATTCCGGAGTTCGACTCCGCCGGCAGGTAGTCCACGCGATATTCCTGGCCACCGAAGTTCAGGACGAATGGATGCTGCTGATGGTACTTGGATAGCGAGCGGATGCCGAAGGGGCTCAGAAACTCGTTTTCATCGAGCATCCGGGTCAAGATTCGCCGGAGCCGTTCCGGGTTGACCAGGGCCATGATCCCGCGCTCGGCTACTCCAAAGTGTCCCGGTCCTGTGGGGTGTGCGGTCTCCGCGAGTTCAGGTATTCGGCGCAGACGTTCCTGCACGAACCTCATCGTTTCTGGAAGGCTGTCCCGCTGCCACTTCTCGATGACGGTTGCGGCGCATACAGGAAGGAGACCCACCATCGAGCGCACTTTGAGTCTATGTGCGCTGCCATCAGGGAGCCGCAGCAGATCGTAATAGAAGCCGTCCTCCTCGTCCCACATGCCATACTCTCCGGACCGATTCATAGCCGATGCAATGTAGTGGAAGTGCTCAACGAACTTCATGATCATGGGTTCGTAAGTGGGATCGTGACAGGTAATCTCGAATGCCAGTTCCAGCATGTTCTGGCTGAACAGTGACATCCATGCCGTGCCGTCCGCCTGTTCCAGATTGCCGCCGGTGGGAAGAGGGGCGCTGCGGTCAAAAACGCCGATGTTGTCGAGACCGAGGAAGCCTCCTTCAAACACGTTCTTGCCGAAGCGATCTTTGCGGTTCACCCACCATGTGAAGTTCAGCAGGAGCTTGTTGAACGTCACCTTGAGGAAGTTCACGTCCACCTCACCACGCAGCGCCTGCTCGGAGCGGTGCAGAAAGAGGGTGGCAAACGCATGAACCGGGGGATTCACGTCACTGAAGTTCCACTCGTACGCCGGCATCTGACCGTTCGGGTGCAGGTAGGAAGCGCGCAGCATCAGTTCCATTTGCTGCTTGGCAAAATCGGGGTCCACGATCGAGAGAGGTATTGTGTGGAAGGCCAGGTCCCAGGCCGCGAACCAGGGGTACTCCCACTTGTCAGGCATGGAGATGATGTCCTCGCTCAGCATGTGGTACCAATCCGAGTTCCGGGAATTTCGATATCCGGAATGCAGCGGATTGGAGTTGTGCTCATCCAACCAGTTGTCACCGTCGAAGAAGAAAAACTGCTTGCTCCAGAGCATGCCGGCGAGGGCCTGACGCATCACCCTCGCGGCGTCTTCGCTTACGGATGGCGGCGTGACCGCCCTGTAAAACTCATCGGCTTCGCGAAGCCTCTCCGCAAAAATTCCATCAAATTTCTTTCCGAAAGGTACGTCTTTCTGTCCGGATGAACTGATCGAGAGCCGCAGGCGAATCACTTTGGTCTGGCCGGCGCCGATATTGACCTGGTAGTGCGCCGCGACTTTGGTGCCCATCCTGGCGGGATTTACGGCGTCCTGCCTGCCATCGACGACGCAGTCGTTGATGCCATCCTTCACGTGAACGCTCTCGTTCTTTTCGCTTCCGAAAAGGCGTTTGTGGTTTGTTTCGTTTTCGGTGAAGAGCAGCGGCACATCGCCTTCGCAGGAAAGAATGTATTTTCCCAGCAGCGGATGCATCGCCTCGGCGGTGCTCGCGCCTGTAGTGCCTTCGATCTGCTTCACAACGGGTTTCTCAACAGCCCTGTTGGATTCGGCGATCCAACTAGACCAGTCGTTGCGGAACCAAAGCGTCGGCAGGAGATGCAGGTCTGCCGCGGCCGGTCCGCGGTTGACTGCCGTGATCCGCACGAGAATGTCTTCCGGACCGTCTTTGGCGTACTCGACAAATACGTCAAAGTATCGGTCCTCATGGAAAACGCCGGTGTCGAGCAGTTCGTACTCCATCTCATCCCGGGAGCGGCCGCGGTTTGTCTCCACCAGGTCGTTATACGGATATGCCGCCTGCGGATACTTGTAGAGGTATTTCATGTAGGAGTGGGTGGGAGTGCTGTCCAGGTAGAAGTAATACTCTTTCACGTCCTCGCCGTGATTACCTTCACTGTTGGTCAAACCGAAGAGCCGTTCCTTGAGAATCGAGTCCTTGCCGTTCCACAGTGCCAGCGCGAAGCAGAGGCTCTGCTTGTCATCGGAAATGCCGGCCAATCCGTCTTCTCCCCAGCGGTAAGCTCGTGACCGCGCCTGATCGTGGGTAAAGAAGTTCCAGGCGTCACCGCCTGCACTGTAGTCCTCGCGCACGGTTCCCCATTGCCGTTCGCTGAGGTAAGGCCCCCACTTTTTCCAGGGAATGCCGCTCGCACGCGCAGCGCGCAACCGTTCCTGTTCGATGTTCTCGATGGCATTCGAGTCCTTTGTCGTCGGGTTCATAGACGTCTCCTCTCGCCGGATTGGGGTGGGTGGCTGTACCACAACCGAACATCGCTCGCACCGTTTTTGCGACGGCACTCCTGCAAATCTTATAAGCCAGCGGCACATAGAAAACACTGTCAGGATTTACAGTAGAGGACTGCCCTGCCTGTGAAATTCCGGACTTTCGGATAAGGAATGACGACGCACTTCGGCGCAACGTTCCCCACACCTCCTGAATTCCATGATCGAATCGTGAACCAAACAGGGGTGGGCGACTTGCAGGTCTTTGATCTGCTCACGATCCCGCAGTCCTGGGGTGGTTGGGGACTCGGACCGGCTTCGAAATCAGTCCAATCTTTAGGTGGCATCTGGGCCCTGGAAAGAAGGTCCGCGTTCGCGTGAAATGAGGTGCTGTATCAGTGTCCACGCAGGCTGTCGCGAAGCGCGACAGCCTGATCATCGCGTGGATTCAGAACTACCAGCTTCTCTGCGTAAGTAACCGCTGAGCGAAGATCTCCTTTATCTCTGTTGAATGCAATCAACGCGGTCAGCACGTCGCGGTCGGCAGGCCGCCTTTCGTTGGCTTTCTTCAGCACTGCGATGGCCTTCTCCACTTCACCGGAAGAGTGTAGTGCAACGCCATATACATATACGTAACGGCTTGTTTCCGGTTGCAGCGCAGCAGCCTTTGCAAATAGTTCGAGCGCTTCACGCTGTTGACCGAGCCTCACTTTGAGCAGGCCCAGCGCATGTATCGGCTCGGCCGCATCAGGTGCGAGAGTGATTGCTTTTTCCAAAAGGGCCTGAGCCTCGGGCTCTCTCTGTTGAAGGCGGTACAGGTCCGCTAGATTGACCATTGCCGGCACGTATGCGGAATCCAGCCGCAACGCAGTCTGCAGTTGGATTTCGGCGTCTCGCATGCGGCCCAGACGCGTGTACAGCAGTCCCAAATTCATATGGCTTTCCGGACGTTCGGCGGATGCCATTTCAGAATCGATGCGTTCGAGCACGGCAGAGTTGAGCGCGATCTGTCCGGGTGGAGAGAGCGCACTGGCGCTGCCCGCGAGGAGCCGCGCCGCTTCGATGCGTACGGACCGTACAGAGTCGGTCAGGAGAGGGGCAGCGAGCTGCAGCCGGCCCTGGTCCTGGATTGGATCGAGCGCGCGTAAGGCGAACATGCGAACGAGCGCGTCCTGATCCCTGAGACCGGCCTCTATGGCTGGCATTGACGCTGAGCTGAGATACCGCGGCATCAATGAAAGTGCGGTGGCGCGCGCGATTGCTGGTTTGGATATATCTTCAATCAGCGACGTCAGTAAGCTTTCGGCTTGCGGTAGTCCGCGCCGGCCCGCATTCAGCGCTTCAACGAAGTGGGATTCGCGGCGGCGGCCGGGCCCATACCAATTTGCGATGGCGCCCTCCGCCCACTTTGAAGTCTTGCCGGCATGACACTGGTTACAGGCGTTTGGAGTTCCAAATTGGGAAGTAAAATCGGGCCTCGGCACGCGGAAGCTGTGGTCTCGACGCACGTCCTTGACCATGTATGTTCGCGACGGCATGTGGCAATTGACGCACAGGGCTCCTTCGGCACCGGCCTTGTGATGGTGATGTTCCGGAGTATCGAATTTCGCAGGAAGATGGCATTGACTGCAAACCGAATTGAGATCTTTGGAAGAAACTGAAAGGCTGTGAGGTTCATGACAGTCGGAACAGGTGACGCCGTTCTGATACATTCTGCTCTGCAGAAATGAGCCGTATTCGTAGTCTTCTTCCTGAATCTGTCCGTCTGCAAAGTACACGTCTTCGTCCAGGAGACTGGGCACATAACCATCCAGGAACGGCTCGCCCGGGCGATGGGCACTTTTGATCGGAGATCGTCTCGAATGGCATGGCGCGCAGGTTTCGATTTCAGTTGGCGTACGAGGCGTACCACTCCAATGCGATATTCCGCTCGCCGATTTGTCGAACAGCCATCCGCCTCGTCTTGATTTCAACTGGACGGTGAGGCCCTTGTTCCCGTCCTCGGGCCTTGGATGGGATTTCGCCCACGTTTCATGGCGTGACCCGGGCCCATGGCAGGATTCACAGGAGACATTGATTTCTGACCAGGTCGTGGAGTAGCTATCCCCGGCGAGATCGTAGTTCTTGCGCAGATTCGTCGAGTGGCATTCGGCGCACATGAAATTCCACGTCTGATTTCTTCCGGTCCAATGCAGCGGATCCGTGTGGGGCACCTTCTGGTTCGGATAAAGATGAAACCATTTCTGACCGTCGGATTCAGCGGTTCGCGAATCCCAGGCCAGTCCAAGGCTTTGAAGACGGCCATTTGGAAATTCGATGAGGTATTGCTGCAGAGGGTAGGCACCGAATGTATATGCAATGGGAAAGTCACCGAGCTTTCCATCAGCCCCGTCTGTTCGCACGTAGCGCTTCCCGTCCTTCACATAAAATGTGGATGCCACGCCGTCTTTGGTGAATTGTACATTGTCGAAATTTCCAAGGACGGTGGAGTCCGATACCCGCTGCATGGCCTGGGCATGATGGGATTTCCGCCACGCTTCCGCTTCGTGCATATGACAGGTAGCGCAGCGCTCGGCGCCAATGTATGCCGGATTCTCAGAATCGGACGCTTTGTCATTCCGCGAGCGATAGGACAGAACAACGGACAACGATGCAATCGTCAGCAGGGCAGTCACTGCAAGAATTCGGAACACCAGGGAGCGTCCGATCATGGTGATGGCCTCATTTTGCAAAACTGCCAACGGTCATAGTTCTTCATGTCTGTAGGCGCCCGCAACAATGGAATTGGCAAACAAATCGATTCCCTACTGTAGGGGCGGTCTATGA
>JBGPBY010000145.1:0-14203 GCA_041481485.1 Terriglobia bacterium | reverse complement strand
GTCAGAGCATAGGCAAAACAAACGGGGTGAGAGAGCAGAAAGGATGTCGCATAAAGTTCTATCCGTTTGAAGTTGGGCTTCCGCGGGCGGGTTGAGACCGGAATGGCCGCTATTTTTCGTGCGGGGGCGGCAGCCGCAGTGCCCGCCCCTGCTTCAGCATTGACTCCCAATTTCGTTTTGCCGTTCAGCGAGCGCGGCGGATATCCGGGACGTGAGGCGGTACGCTCACCATAGTTTCTCGCACTGAACACACGTCTGACGTAAGATTGCAACCATCATCCAGAGGAAGGTATGCCATGAAACGAATCAAGTATGTGAGTCTGGTTGTCTTTGCCGCTCCATTCATCGCGATTGCAATCGCCGGTCAAGGCGGAGGCGGCGCCACCGCCGTTCCTGCTCCAGCAGGGGCAACCGCACCGCAAGGTCGCGGAGGTCCGGCACCTGGCGCTCAGGCACCTGCGCCGAATCTGACATTCGACCGCATTTTGAAGGCGAATTCGGAACCGCAAAACTGGATGACCTATTCCGGTTCGTTCATGAGCCAGCGGCATAGTCTTCTTACACAGATCACTCCCGAAAATGCGCGTGAGCTCGAACTGAAGTGGGTGTTTCAGGCCAGGTCGCTGGAGAAGCATGAAGTCACGCCGATCGTGGTAGACGGCACAATGTATACGGTTCAGTTCAATGACGTCGTTGCTCTGAATGCCAAAACCGGAAAAACTCTCTGGACCTTCCCGTATAAGCCCGATGCAGCGGCAAGAAACTGCTGCGGCAACCTGACACGTGGTCTGGCCGTCATGGACAATAAGGTTTTCCTGGCATCCTACGATGCCCATATGATCGCGATTGACGCGACAACGGGACGGAAACTTTGGGACACGCCTGCCGGCACGGATCCAAAACAGGGATACTCGTTCACACATGCGCCTCTTGTAATCAAAGACAAGGTCATCGCTGGCAGCGCTGGAGGTGAATTTGGCATTCGCGGCTTCATCGCCGCATGGGACGTGAATACCGGAAAAGAAGTTTGGCGATTCAACACGGTTCCGGGCCCTGGCGAGCCGGGCAGCGAAACCTGGAGTGGCGATTCATGGATGCACGGCGGCTCTCCTGTCTGGGTGACAGGCTCGTATGATCCGGAAGCCAACCTCACTTACTGGGGTACAGGAAACCCCGGTCCCGACTGGGATGGAAGAGCTCGCATGGGCGACAACCTGTATAGCTGCTCCGTGATTGCACTCGATCCCGACACCGGAAAGCTGAAGTGGTATTACCAGTTCTTTCCGCATAACGAATTCGATTGGGACTCCACTCAGGTTCCGGTATTGGCGGACATGGATTGGCAAGGCCGTCCGCGTAAAGTCATGTTGTGGGCGAACCGCAACGGCTACTACTACGTGCTCGACCGCCTTACCGGCGAGTTTCTCAAAGGCGCGCCATTCGTGAAGACGAATTGGTTGAAAGAATTTACTGCGCAAGGTCGTCCCATTCCAGCTCTCGTTCCTACGCCAGAAGGAACGTTGGTTTATCCTGGCAACCAGGGTGGAACTAACTGGTACAACCCTTCTTACAGCCCGCGCACCGGTCTGTTCTACATTCCGGTGTGGGAAAACAGCTCTTCCACCTATGTCTATGGCGCTGCGCCGCCGGAGTTTCACGAAGGTGATCGGACCTTCGCGGCAGTTGGGCCGCGAGGTGGGCAGCGCGGAGAGGAGACGTATAGTGCCGTCCGCGCGATCGATCCGAAAACTGGAGAAAAGAAGTGGGACTATCGTATGAATTCACCCACAACCAATGCCGGAGTTCTTACCACTGCGACGAACGTTTTGTTCAGCGGCGGCCAGGACGGATCGTTCTACGCTCTCGATGCACGCGATGGGAAAAAGCTGTGGGAGACCAATCTCGGACCCGGCGTCGCTGCAGGTCCGATGACGTTCGCGATTGAAGGGAAACAGTACGTCACCATCATGGCGGGCAATAATCTGTTCACCTTCGGTCTGCGCTGAAGCAAGAGAACTCGGTCTCCTGTGTCAGACATTGGCAACTTTTGTCGATGCCGGGCTGCCCGCTTGAGCCGCGGATTCTTGCTTTTCCGTCAACTTGTCCAATGTCGTTTGCATTTGATGGACCCAGCCGGCGATTCCGCCCTCGAGAGTCTTTTCGGTTTGTTCCACTAACAAGTCGATGTTCCTGCGTCGCTTTCGCTCCCATTGCGAGAGCGCGTTCCACCAGGACCTGATGTTTCGCAGATTTGTCAGCGCCTGATTGTACCGAACCAGAGAGCTCTCAATCTGGTCCATTTCGAGACGCGCCGCGAAAGCCGTTGCGAGCGCAGTTGTCAAGGCAACCCATATGTCTTGATTGAAAGCTGCGAGGAAAGTACCAGTGCCGCCAGCGAGGTAAATCCCGAACTGAATCTTCTTCAGACGTTTGTACAGTAGTTCGATCTTCTTCGTGAAATAGCTAATCTGATCATCCAGCCTGGTCTTCAAATACTCCTCCGGTTGGAGGAAGGTCAGCCGTTCCGGCTGTCTTCTTGAGACTGAAGCAATGCTTGTGCGATTGACCTCGGTTTGCACCAACGTCAAGCTAATGTCTTTCATCCTTGCCGCCAACTTGGATTCGCGGGAAGTTTTCGCACACTCGTCGTCAGTGTATGGTGCGGCTTTCATGCGATAGCGAAAGATTTCGCTCTTTATGGCCTCGGCGGCGGAGCGCAAATGAATCCATTTATTGCCCTCACGGAATCGGCTGGAAGCTGCGATCAAGATCGAGATCGCGATCGGCGTAAGCACTATCAGGATATGTAACAGACGTCCTGAAAACGTCCGGTACCGCAAAAACCAATTTGGCGGAATCGGCAGTGCCCCGGTCCACAGTATCGCGAACAGAGTTGCGAGAATTCCCAGACTGAGAATTGTGACCTGAAGGGTTCGCCAGTGTTTCTGCTTCCTGATAGCTTCCGCATCCAGATCGTCGTAGCGACTCCAACTATCGGCCAGTGTGTTTTCGCTCTGATCAATGCGGGCCATGAGAATGCGATGCAGATCGTCGGCATTTCCTGAAATCGGGAAGGTATCGGTATCCGCAGTTTCGATAATTTCTCGAACCTCCGGGTCCGCAATCGATGATGGAGGAGTCCCGCCTGCTTGCAATTCCAACGCGGTCAGAATTTCGTCGGCAATACCGCCGCTGCCTTGCACTATAAGAATTGGCCATCCTCGCCGAACTGAACGAAGAAGCCCTTCCATTTCGTTCTTGCCACCGCCAAATAGGATGGTCAAAACAGGTTTTTCGCCGGCAGTCCCGTCGATTGCAGCAAGGCCGGCGGCAATCTGAAAGATTGCCTTCATCGAGTTGGGGCATTCAGACGGCAATTGAACCAAAATGGAATGATTCGGAACCACGTCAACAGGTGGGTGTGGCTGGATACTAATCAATAGTGGGCCACACTCCGCATCAAGGGCCGCCTGGCCAAAGAGCGCATCACAACGTCGATTGGAACCGTTATCAATAATGATTGAGCCGGAATTTATGGCGGCTGGGATGAGGGCGCGACTGCAAAGGGACAACACCGTCTGATCGAAAGCGTCATCAAAGTCTGCCAGGATAATGAAGAGCGACGAAGGCTTCACCTTAATCTGCGCAATGGCAGAATCGATGGTGTCCTCTGCTGGCAGTGCAATCCGTTTGGTTTCCAATGGAGGTATTTCCTGATTCGCTTACGCCAATATAGCGCACTGTTCCAGGCGTGTCTCTATTTGGCGTTGCTGAAATCTTCCTTACAGTCCCAAGCCATGACACAGGATGTCAAACCGGACATCGCTGCGAATACGATCGAAGACGGGACGAACGCGAAGCCAGATCAGATCGCTTGCGCGTTGGCGCTGGGCTTCTTCCAGTCGATCGAAAGTTTCGACATCATCGTGGAGCGCAGCACCAATCGCGGCCAACAAAACGGGTGAAACGTATTGCCGCGCGGATCGGTTTTTCAACTCCGACGCGAATTCGATGGCTTTCGTTCTGCTGCCTGCCGCGGCCTCCGCGCAGGCCAGCGCAGCGAGACACTCGGAGGATCTTCCGGTCAGGCCAACGGCTCGTTCCAATTCCGCAATTGCTTCAATGTAATTTCCCTGTTCGGAGAGAGCCTGGCCCAGAAAATAATGAGCGATGCCGAAGTTGGGATCCAGTTCCAGGACTTTCCGTTGCTCGCTAATCGCCCTGTCGTAGTGCCTTTCAAAGTACGACACCACTCCAAGTGTCGCAGCAATAACAAGCGATGTTGGATCGAGTTCGCGCGCCCGTTGAATGGCAGCATGTGCTTCGGAGAAACGGCCTTGCGGAGCCAGACAGTGAATTGCAAACCAGTGATGTGACGCAGAGTATTGAGGATTCACATCGGTAGCTTTCTTGAAATTGCGCTCCGCTGCCGCCCAATCCCAATCGTAAACCGAAGAAATACAGGCGAGAGAATTCAGAGCCTCGGGTAACTCAGCGTTCAGCCTGAGCGCCTTTTCAGCCGAAGCCTTAGCAAGTGGCATGACCTCCATTGGAGGCAGAGCGCCATACAGAGCCAGAGTCACGTAGGAGTCCGCCAAGCCTGCCAGAGCCAGGGCATAATTCGGCTCTTCGCGAAGCGCCATCTGAAAGGCGCTGACGCTTTGTTTGAGACTTTCCTCGGTGCGCCTGTTCCAGTGATAACGGCCGCGCAGATAGAGTTCATAGGCTGGAAAACTGACCGTGGGCGACTCGGCAAGATTGGGGCGTGCGATTCTCAATTTCTCGACCACGGACTGAGCGATCTCATCCTGAATTTGGAAAATATCCTCGAAGTTCCGATCATATCGCTCCGACCACACCGGATAGCCATCCTCGACGCTCACGAGACTGACAGTAATTCGAATTCGCCCTGCGGCGCGTCGAACACTGCCCTCGAGAATCACTTTCACGTTCAAGCGCCGCCCGATTTCGCAAAGATCCCAGTCGCTGCCGCGAAAGCGAAACGAAGCCGTTCTGGATACAACCCGAAGGCCGTTCACGTTGCTAAGGGCATTAATGAGTTCTTCGGCGAGACCGTCACAGAAGTAGTCCTGATCGCCTTCAGCACTCAAGTCCGCAAAAGGCAAAATGGCGATCGCACTTTGTGAGGGCTTAGCGGAGTGTTCAAGCGAACGACGCAACTGAGTGAATTCCTCGCGGACCTCTCGCGCCGAAGGATAACGCTTCGCAGGATCCTTCTGAATCATTCGATTCAGGATTTCTAAGAGTGCCGCCGGCGCATTCGCATCGGTTAAGCCGGGAGACTTCTCGTCGGAGAGAATGGCGATAATTGTGGTTTGCAGTGTGCTTCTTTGGAAGGGATGTGCACCGCAGAAAATCTGATACAAAACCAGCCCTAAGGAAAATACATCGGATTGAAGATTCGCCTTCTTGCCTTGCAACTGTTCCGGGGACAAATATGCAGGCGTACCAATAATTCCGTCCAGCCCATCCAGCGATGTACGCGAACCGGTCGTTTCGTCGTCGATTTCGTTGCTCGCGTGCGAGGCGAGACCGAAGTCCATAATCTTTACGTGACCGGTTCGGGCAATCATGATATTGGACGGCTTGATATCGCCATGCACGATCTGCCTCTCATGAGCTTCTGCAATCCCCTCGATAATCTGCGAAGCGATAGTGAGTCCCTCATGCAGAGGCATCACTCCCGATTTCAATCGTTCCTCCAGCGTCTGCCCCTCCACAAATTCGAATACAATGAAATCCTTCCCCTCCGCCTGGCCGGTTTCATAGACCTTACAAACAAAAGGATGGTCGATGGATGCCGCGGACATGGCTTCCAGCAGAAATCGACTGCGGATCTCCGGATGTTCTTCGGTCTCGGGCTTAAGAAACTTGATTGCAACTTTTCTTTTCAGGATCGTGTCGATGGCGAGAAAGACTTCCCCCATTCCTCCTTTTCCTAATTTCTGAAGTATTTGATAATGCGAAATCTGTTGGATCATCCTGGTCATGTGTTGTCCGTTATCATGTAGGATTCCGACAAAACGGTTGTAATCACAATACCCATTGGAAGAAACGGTAACAACTCGAATCAAAGACCTGGCAAACGTTTTGCGGTCGGTACAGGAGGCTTCCAGCCAGGATCTGGCTTTCCTGCAAGGACTCTGGCGCGCGCGCGATCCGAAGGTTTGGTCGGGGGATCCGGAAATCTTCCGGAGGCTTGGTGAAAAAATTCTCAAGCTCGGCGAACCTTTGCTGGCCTACGATGTGGTCGCCGAGGGGATTGGCCACTTTCCGGCGAACGTGCAACTGCGACAGCTTCTTTCACGGGCGTTGGCGCGCAGCGGAGCCTTATCTTCAGCTCATAGCGTGGTCTTTCAGCTCTACCAGGAAGGGCGCCGCGACGAAGAAACCATCG
Organism: Terriglobia bacterium; assembly: GCA_041481485.1. GTDB lineage: Bacteria > Acidobacteriota > Terriglobia > 20CM-2-55-15 > 20CM-2-55-15 > JBGPBY01. Next base: position 7,785 of record JBGPBY010000145.1, on the reverse strand, counting down.
GACTTCTTGCCAGCATCCAAAAGGACCGTGCTTCCGAAGCATCGTCAGCCGAAGATCGGAATCGCTGTCTGCAGCAGGCCTATGAATTCTATACGGAAGCTTATGGACTGAGCGGCGGATATTGGACAGGAATTAACGCTGCTACGCTGGCGCTCGTGCTGGGAAACCAGGAGCAAGCCAGGTTCTTAGCCAGCGAACTCTCCACGAAGTGTCGCGAGAAACTCAAACAAGGAAAGAGTGAAGGTGACCGGTACTGGCTCCTTTCCACTTTAGGCGAGGCGGCGCTTCTTCTCGGCAACTGGTCAGAAGCTGAAGACTGGTATGCCCAAGCCCTCGAAGAGGGCGCCGGACATTGGGGGAATTGGCAATCCACGCGTCGCAATGCACGCTTGCTGTTGCGCTATCTGGATGGAGATCGTGGCCGCATCGAACGGCTATTCGAGATTCCGAGCATCGTGGTCTTTACGGGCCATATGGTTGATGTAACGACCCGAGAGACACCCCGCTTCCCTTCCCAGATCGAGGGCCTCGTACGAGATGAACTCCGCCGGACTTTGAAAGAACTCAATGCCGGCTTTGGATATGCATCTGCCGCGTGTGGGTCGGATATTCTCTTCCATGAAGTCATTCTGGAAATGAATGGCGAAGCTCATGTTGTGTTGCCATATGAGAAACAGCTATTCATCAAGGATAGCGTCGACATCATCCCGAATTCCGATTGGGTCACGCGTTTCGAAAGAGTCATCGCTCGAGCCGTGGAGGTCCGGGAGGCTTCACGACAGAGCCGGGCCGGTGGGCAGATTCTTTATGACTTCGGCAATTTGATGCTCCATGGACTGGCCACAGTGCGTGCCGAACAACTCGACGTTTCTCTGACACCAATGGCCGTTTGGGACGGAATGCCGGGAGATGGAGCGGGCGGAACCGCATCTATCGTGGAGCGCTGGCGAAATCTTGGTCTGAACGTGAAGATCATCGATCTTCAAAAATTCACGCCGCGCGAAAAGATATCGGTCGAGAGACGCGCGTCGAACACCAGGTCAGTTTCAGCCCTTGCGCGCCCCGCCGAATCCGAATTTGTGCCTCAGATCCGCGCCTTGCTGTTTGCGGATGCGCAGGGATTCAGCAAACTTGACGACGTGCAGATTCCTCGGTTCGTTCAACACTTTTTGGGCCGGGTTGGTGAAATGACTCTGGAGTCTGCGCACCGGCCGTTAACGATTGAGACGTGGGGAGACGCTCTTTATTTTGGATTTTCGGGTGTGCGTGATGCCGGCCATTTCGCACTGGATCTCCTCGACTTCGTTAACAGCACCGATTGGCAGGCAAAGGGGCTATCTCCGTTAAACCTGCGCATTGGCCTGCATGCGGGACCCGTTTACTCGTGCACCAATCCGGTGACTCAGCGAGTCAATTACGTTGGACCTCATGTGAGCTGGGCGGCACGCATTGAACCGATCACGCCGGCAGGACAGGTTTATGCCAGCGAGGCATTTGCGGCGCTTGCAGCGGCGGAAGGCGTAAAAGACATTCGCTGCGATTACGTGGGTCAAACCCCAATGGCGAAAGGGTACGGCACCTTTGCAACCTACGTTGTGCGACGCCGTCGGGCCACAATATGAGTCAGCATTTCCCTTGCAAGCAGGCGCAGCTTTACGCTACAACCTGCATTGCGAGCTAATCCCTGGAAAACAAAATCGCCGAAAATGCACCATAATGAACTTCGATATTGATGCGTTCATCAGCTATGCACATTTGGACAACGTGGAGCTGGTGGAAGGGCAAAAGGGGTGGGTCGCGAATCTCCATCGCGCTCTGGAGGTCCGCCTCGGACAACTGCTCGGGAAGCAACCTCAGATCTGGCGAGATCCAAAACTTTCGGGCAACGACTTTTTTGCCGATACGCTCGTTCAGCGGTTGCAGGATGTAGCCGCCCTCGTGTCCGTGGTCTCCCCGCCCTATATTCGCTCCGAGTGGGCTCGGCGGGAGCTGAATGCATTTTGGAGGGCGGCCGAGCAGCAGGGGGGTGTTCGCTTCCACGACAAGGCGCGCCTTTTCAAAATACTCAAGTCGCCAGTGCCGTTGGAGATGCTTCCTCCGGAATTGCGGTCGGTGTTGGGTTATGAGTTCTTCACGGTACACCCGGAGACCGGAAGGATCCGCGAACTGAATGAAGTTTTCGGACCCGACGCGCAGAGAGAATTCTGGATCAAACTCGATGACCTGGCACATGACCTCTGCAGCCTGTTGGAGGAAGTTCAGGAGTCCGAATCGTCAACTACACATTCAGTTGCTGTGTTTCTGGCGGAAACCACCACCGACCTGAAGGAACAGCGTGAGGCCATCAAACGCGATTTACTGCAGCATGGTTATACAGTCCTTCCCTCCACTGCATTAAGCATGGTTTCATCCGACCTCAAAGCGGCTGTCCGTGCCGACCTTGCCCGCTGCGAGATGTCGATTCATTTCGTGGGCAAGAACTACAGTGTTGTGCCGGAGGGCGACGCGGAATCTCTGGTCGAGATTCAGAACGAGCTCGCTATCGAAAGGAGCGCACAAGGCAATTTTTCGCGGCTCCTTTGGATTCCTGCCGGCCTGGAAATACAGGACGAACGGCAGCAGAAGGTCATCGAGCGTCTTCGAATGGATCAACGCATTCAGGCCGGCGCCGATCTCCTGGAAACTTCTCTTGAAGACCTGAAAACCGTGTACCAGGAACGACTGAAGCGCCGCGTGTCCGATGTCGCGCCGCAACGCGACACAGTGATTCCTACTCCAAAAAAGGGCAGGCAACTTGTTTATTTCGTCTACGAACAACGCGACGCCAATTTTGTCGGACCGTGGATCGACTTTCTTTTCAAACAAGGACTGGAAGTCGTATGTCCGATGTTCGAGGGCGACGAGGCCGAGACTCGAGAGTTCCATGAAGAGAATCTCCGCAATTGTGATGCGGTATTCATATTGTATGGAAAGGCAGGAGAACTTTGGTTGAGACGGAAAATAAGGGAAGTACAAAAGAGTGTCGGCTATGGCCGCACTAAGCCCGCGCCGCTGCTAGCGGTCTGTCTCGCGCCTCCAAAAACAATGGAAAAGGAAAATTTTCGAACTCACGAAGCTCTTGTGATTCCTCAAATGGAAGGGTTTTCGTCGGATCTGCTACAGCCTTTCATCGTACAACTCGCAAGTTGACAGGAACCCGGAGCATGAAACAGAACCATGTTTAATCCTTTTCCGGGCCTCCGTCCATTCGAATCCGACGAAGATCATCTCTTCTTCGGACGTGAAAAGCAGATTGACGAACTCCTCAGGCGGATCCGATCCACGCGCTTCTTGTCTGTTATCGGCAGTTCCGGTAGTGGAAAATCCTCGCTGGTCCGCTCGGGTCTGGTATCTGCGCTATATAGCGGATTCATGGTCCAGACCGGTTCGAGTTGGCGGGTGGCCAAGTTCCGGCCCAGCGACAACCCCATCGGGGGCCTGGCTGAAGCACTCAATGCCAATGAAGTACTCGGAGCCGAAGGAGAGTTAGCCAGCACGAATCAAGTTTTGCTGGAAGCAACGCTCCGCCGCGGCACGCTGGGTTTAGTCGACGCCGTGCGCCAGGCAAAAGTTCCTACCGATGAAAACTTACTCATATTGGTCGACCAGTTCGAGGATCTATTCCGGTTTCGCCGAAGCCGGAATATTAATAATTCCAAGGACGAGGCGACGGCATTCGTCAAGCTACTGCTCGAAGCAACGCAGCAGTCCGAATTACCGATATATGTGGCTCTGACGATGCGCTCGGACTTCATCGGCGAGTGCATGGAATTCACGGGGCTTCCCGAGGCCGTCAACGCCGGCCAATATCTCATTCCCCGCATGACTCGAGACGAGCTACGGCTGGCCATCACTGGCCCGGTCGCGGTGGGAGGCGGACAAATTGCGCAGCGGCTGGTGGCGCGCCTCCTCAATGACCTCGGAGAGGATCAAGACCAGCTTCCGTTGCTGCAGCATGTATTGATGCGCACATGGGACTATTGGCAACAAAATCGAAAACCGAACGAGCCCATCGATATCCAACACTATGAAGCGGTAGGAACCCTGAAACACGCGCTTTCATTTCATGCGGAAGAGGCATTTGCGGAAACCGGATCTGAGCACAACCGGCAAGTCGCCGAGCGACTGTTTAAGGCCATCACCGACACTTTCACCGACCATCGTGGAGTTCGACGCCCGACCCCGGTTCGGGAGTTGGCCGCCATCTGCGAGGCTGCTGAATCGGAAATCGTCGAATTGATCGATGTTTTCCGACGTCCAGGACGATCGTTCCTCACTCCATCCGCCGCTGTCCCGCTCGATGCAAACTCCGTAGTGGATATTTCGCATGAGAGCCTCATGCGCTGTTGGGACCGCTTGATCGGCTGGGCGGAACAGGAGCGGCTTTCAGCGGTTTTCTATCTGCGCCTTTCACAGGCTGCTGCGTGGTTCGAAGAAGGTACTGCCGGCTTGTGGCGCGATCCGGAACTCGAACTCGGCCTGCAATGGAAGAAGCGGAACCGCCCCACCGACGCCTGGGCGGATCACTACGATTCATTTTTGCCACGGGCATTGTCATTTCTGGAAAAGAGCAGAATCGAACGAGACCGGGCGACAGCTGAGCGCGAAAGAGAGAGAAAAAAGCAGCTTCGACAATACCAATGGGCAGCCTGTATCCTTGGTGTCCTGCTTCTCATTGTTGGATGGCTTGGTTACATAGCTCATAGAGAAGGCTCGCTCGCCGAATTGAATCTGGATCTGGCTCAGCGTGCCGTCAATGACATGTTATCGTCCGCCGGACGCCAGGACGCCCGCGTGGCCGCAGACGTGCCACAGATGGAAGAATTCCGGAAGGAATTATTGGGTAAAGCCAAGGATTATTACGTTAAGTTCACCAAGGACAAACCGGACAGCGAAAAACTGCGCAATGATTTGGCGCGCGCGCATCACCGATTAGGCGACATCCACCGTCTTCTAGAGGAGCCTCGTGAGGCAGTGAATGAGTACCAGGAAGCCGCAGCCCAGTTTGAAAGTCTCGCGAAAGAATATCCGGGTAACGCCGAATATCGTCAGGCCCTGGGCAATGCTTATAACTGGTTGGGAGTAACTCTCACGTCACAACCTGATCTCGGGGCCAAGGCCGAAACCGCATTCGCCGACGCATTAGGGGTACAACAGGAACTAGTTCGAGCCAGTCCCAACAATACGCAGTACAAACAGGAGTTAGCCCGCAGTTTCTATAATCGTGGAATTCTTCGCTACTCCACCGATTCCAAGGGGGCTGGCGCGGAATCGGATTTTCGTGAAGCCATTGGTTTGCTCAAACCATTGGCGGATCAGAAGCCGGATTCAGCCGCCGCTCAGGAATTGGCACGAGCTTATAACAACCTTGCCAACGTGTTGAGAACCGAAGACCGGTTGCCCGATGCGCGGGATTTGTTTGAACGGGCTATTGGCATCCATGGAGTCCTGGCAAACAAAGAGCCGGCAAATCGAGAATTCAAGCAGGAACGGGCGACTTTCTACAACAACCTCGCAATGTTGTTACTCGATCAAAAGCAGTTTGAATTGGCGCAACAAAGCAACCATCAGGCGCTAAGTATCATGGCGGAACTGGCGAGGCCTCCATTCTCGTTGGATGTTGAATTGGCAAAGGCTCACAGTCTCCGCTGTCAGATTCTGATCCCGCAGGGATTCTCAGACGCTTTCGACGAATGTCAGCAATCCCTTGACATTTTGAATCAACTTGTAAAAATGCATGCTCCGGACGATTTCCAAACAGTGTTTCGAGATCTTGGGTACAACTACCGTGACCTCGCCATGGGCAGTCTGTCGTCAGGCTCGGAACCGGAAGCTAGACGAGCTCTCAAAAAATTGTCGGATCTGTTGCCGCAGATATCGGAGGGAGATCGAAGTGAGATCATTAGGTCTGAATCCTATAGGAACTTGCAAAAACGGCTAGGTAATGGCCTGACGAAACCCCAATGAACGTATGAGGCGGAAAACAATGAAACGAACAATTCTGATTCTGGCGATGGTTCTTCCCTTAACGGCCCTCGCTCAAACCACCACTTCGGCTATCGATTCGAACCAGCCCGTACCTCGCATGGAGCTGGCGTCAGCGCTGCGCTCACTCAGTCCTGAGCCTGCTTTCCCGCAACAGGCGACTACGACACAACCTCCCACCCCGAAAGCACCCGACCAGGGCTCGCGACCACGGCCGGAAGGCAGTATGGTGGGTTACATCGATAATGCGATTGTTGGATCGCAGCTTCGCGTTCGTTTCGATGCCGGCTTTCATACCGATTTTCCGGATCGGGCAGAATTCTTTTACGCGAAATGCGGCTGCTATCGAGATCTGGTTGGCTCCGGTCTTCCGGCGACCGATCCGAATGCGCGCGGACCACGTCCAGGTGTTGCGACCGATTTAAACTTTCAGCAGCTCTATATCAATGCCGAATACGCGCCGAGCAGTCGCATCTCTGCTTTCATCGATCTCCCGTTTCGCTGGTTACAACCTAAAGCTTTCGTACCGGATACCGGTAACTTCTCGAACCAATCCGGCTTAGGAGACATTCGAGTCGGTGCAAAGGTCGGCATTGTTAACTCCGAGGTGCGCCACGTCAGCTTTCAGTTCCGCTTCGACTCAAAGTCTGGAAAGGCTTCCAGCGGTCTGGGAACGGGCCACACCAGTATCGAACCGGCAGTACTTTATTACGAGCGGATTTCGCCCTCATTTGCGATCGAATCCGAGTTTGCGTTTTGGCACCCGATCAACGGATCTGCAGGCGTCGCATCGTCCTCCAATTCAACCCCTGAAAGCTTTGCGGGTAATGTCCTGTTCTATGGCGTAGGTCCCAGCTACCAGCTTTACGCTGCGAATGATTTCGCGATCCGCCCCGTGGTTGAGCTGGCCGGCTGGCACGTACTCGGCGGATTTCAGACCGTTTGGGTATCTCCGACACGGATAGGCGACCTTGTAAAGGGCACCGATGTCGTGAATCTCAAGATGGGCGTACGGACCGCGATTGGTGCTCGCAGTTCGATTTACGCTGGGTATGGCCGGGCGCTCACGGACGCTGTCTGGTACAAGGACTTCGTCAGGATTGAATACCGCTATTCGTTCTGAATCGTAGACAGTTCAAAATGCAGTCGGAGTAAACCGTCGGAAAAGTTGCGGGCAACGGCTATGCACAATTAACGGCGTTCTCATTTCTTCTAAACGATCCAGCGCCAGGAAGCATCATCCCGGGGTTTAGTGTTCCCCTGAGCCAGACAGGACGAAGATTTTTGATTGCACTCGAGCCGCGATCCGATGGATTCTTTCGCGCATTGATGCCGTCGCCCACTGAAGCACTTCAGGTTGGTACTCCCATAAATCTGCCTGCTGGATTCACGTTCAAGTCGATGACCTGGGGCTCGAAGAACCTGATGAATGAACCGCTGACGCTTACAGATTTGGATAACACTGCGAATGAACTGGTCATCACACTTTCGGCGCAGTAAAAGCGGAGACGGCGCAATCAAGGACGCACGATTACTCGTTCGGATGTTTGGTAACTTAGCCCCAGAGTGAGAATTTTCTGGAGGAGCGGACCGTAGGTTACTCCGCTGTGAGCGGCCGAATCTGAGAAGTCTTCATGGCGAGCTATCTGCGGATTCGGGTTGGCTTCAAGCAGATAGAATTCTCCCTGATTGTCCAGCCGGTAATCCAATCGCGCATAGCCACTGAGGCCTAACAGGCGATGAGCATAGGCAAAACAAACG
>JBGPBY010000144.1:0-14241 GCA_041481485.1 Terriglobia bacterium | reverse complement strand
CGCAAGCAAAAATTGTTACTTGTGGTACCCCTCACCCGGCCTTCGGCCACCCTCTCCCGTTGGGAGAGGGATTTCTTGATCGCCTGTCCTTACAGCCGCGCCTACACCGACCGGAGTTGCACAAAAAACATGACGTGCCCTATTGTAGATGCGGTTTGAGGGGGAGGTTGGGAGGTGCTCCATGATGCTGAAATTTGCGATTGTAACTGTGTTGTTTGTACTTGCGCTCGTGCCAGACGCCTGGGCTCAGCAGCAGCCATTGCCGATTCAGGACGGCCAGGTAACTCCACTGTGGTCCGGCGCCGCACCAGGGGCTCTCGGTACGGAGGATCGCGACATTCCGGCCATCACTGTTTTTTTGCCGCGGACGGTTGCGGCGAACACTCCGGCCGTCATCATCTGTCCGGGCGGCGGATATACGAACCTTGCCAGCAATCATGAAGGCCGGCAGGTGGCGAACTATCTCAACTCGCTGGGTATGGCCGCCTTCGTTCTGCGCTATCGGCTGGGGCCACGCTACCATCATCCGATTGAACTGGGAGACGCACAACGAGCGATCCGCCTGCTCCGCTCGCACGCCAGCGATTGGCGCCTCGATCCGGCCCGCATCGGCATCATGGGATTCTCGGCGGGCGGACATCTGGCAATGACGGCCAGTACGCATTTCGATGGGGGCAATGCGGGCGCGGCGGATGCGATCGATCGGTTGGGCAGCCGTCCGGACTTCACGATTCTCGGATATCCCGTGATTTCCATGATTGAGCCATGGACGCATCAGGGATCGAAGAACAGCCTGCTCGGCAACAATGCAGATGCGGAGTTGGCGAAAAGCCTTTCCGGAGAGCAATCGGTCACGAAGGAAACTCCTCCGACCTTCATCTTTCAGACAAACGCCGATACCACGGTGCCTGCGGAAAACAGCGTCTACTACTATCTCGCGCTGCGAAAATCCGGTGTGCCCGCGGAAATGCACATTTTCGAAAAAGGACCGCACGGTGTGGGTTTGGCCAACGACGATCCGGCGCTTTCGGAATGGTCCCGGCTGCTCGCCAATTGGCTGCGCGTTCACGGCATCGTGAAATAGCAACGCGGATTTCTAAAACATAATTCATCTCAAAATACGATGTCCAAAGTAATTTGTACGCGCGTGTTAACCGCGTCATCGTTCTCCGTCGGGCGATTCTTCCACTGATAATCGGCCGAAAGCCGCACGTGACTTTTAAGCAGGTGCAGATATCCGATATCAACGGCGTGGGCTTGCGTCGTATTCGTCGGATCTCCGGTCAGCCTGTCATACCGGCCATATGCGCGGCCACGTGAACTTGTCTTAACCAGCAGCGCTCCGGTAATTCCCGAAATCTCCCCCCCAGGAACAAATGAAGAGGTGAATTCCGGTTTCAACGAAAGAAGGGTGGCAGGCTGCGTCCCACCTACCCACTCAAACCGAAAACCGAAGCGATTCCAGTTGTATTGTGCGTCGAGTCCGCCAATCCTTACATGAGTGCTACCTTTGGATCCCGGTTCGAGAATCTGACTACCCACCAGGCCCGAAACTCCAACAGAAAGACCGGCTTTTGGAAAGATGCGCCTGACTCGCAATACGGAATTCAGGTGAGTATCGGAATCCGAAAAAAAACGATTCCCGTTCAATAGAGCCGCCTGAACTTGGGTATTCGCGAGACTTTTGCTGGCGTCGCCACCCATCCACTGAACCAGAATGCCGCGATCCCTCTCCCCGGGAAAAACGTAACCGTCGACCATCGCACGTTCCGGATATTCCCGTTCTTCGCTGGATTGCTGAACATCGAATCCAAATGGAATGACGAACTGTCCCGCGCGAATCGTGAAACCTCTCGTCACATAAAACTCCAGGAAAGCATCATTTAGAATCTCTTCCGGAGTGCCCTCAGCGGCAGGCTCAAAATGAAGTTCGAGTCCGGCTCCAACGCGCGGCGAAACCCGGCCGGCCCAGCGGGTTTCGATACGGGTCATTTGAAAATTTTGATCCACTTCACCCGGATCGGCGCCTGCAACCGGAATCTTCGCGAAGCGGGTTTGAAGGAAAATCTCCGGCCTGGCATTGATCGTATTTTCTCTTTCATCGCGGCCAAGATCCGGAACAGTCACTTCTTCCCGAAACGAAAGGTCGGCAGGAATTTTCGGCGAAATCTCGCGCCGGAGAGTGTCCAGTTCTGCTTTGAGTTGCCGAATCTCCTTGTCCAGAGACTCAATTTGATCCGCAGGCGATTGCGCGGGCGGTGTCTGGGCCATCGATGTAGCGCCGGCACAACAACTGACAACCGAAAGGGCGGCTGCAAGCCATCGCATTTGGTGATGATACGAACGTATCTCCGTCTGTGCAACAGTTGTCGGAATCGATGTGTCGGAATCGACTTCTAGTCTCCAGTAACTCACAGCCAGCAGGAAACGGTGCTGTCACAACAATTTCAAGATTGCTTTGATGAGCTTTTCGAAGTCCCCGAGATTGTTGCTTATGGTCGCGTACAGCAGGGCGTGATCCACTTCGAGATACTCATGTACCAGCACGTTGCGCATCCCCGCCATCGAGGTCAGTGTGTGGGCCAGGCGTTTCGGGACCAGTTTGTGAGACGCCAGGATTTGGATGGCCTGTTTCTCTTCGTCGGGAACTTCCAGTTTCATGTCGGCAACAGCGTGGTTGCATATGTCGAGAACCGACTGTATTGCGACCTGAAGATTGCGTTCAGCGGCAGCCTGAATCATTTCATCCGACAGGAATTGTGATTTCGAATGAGTGCGGCGGATGGTTTCCAGCGCAGCAACACACTTGCGAATTCGACCGATTCGCTTGAGTACAACGTTGCTATCTACCAAGAATACGGCCCTCGCGAGCATGCTTCCTGAGGTAGGCAAGATACAGGTTTCGCATGGGCTGGGTGTCGAGATACCTGTTAACGGTGCGAACTTGAAATGCAACTCGGGCCGAAGCCGACCGCTCGAAAATCAATGCTCCTCTGGAGAGAACGCGATGTGCGAGCAGCGGAGGAGCCTGGTTGAGCAAAATCAGATCGACATCATCTCGATTCAAGAGTTTCATCAGATCGGACATGAGCCGTAACCGGTACTTGAATGGATCGCGGCGCATCACAGTTTCCGAAACGAGAACCGCGATGTCCACGTCGCTGTCCGGACGCGCCCTGCCGGACACGACGGAACCAAACAGATAACAAGCTTGAATGTCCGGTTTGGAATGGAGATAAGGAATCAACGCACTCCGAATCGATTTCAGATCACGCAGAGCCATGAGGCATTCTACACCGGCGGAGTCCCTTCGAAAATCGAACCCGTCCACTTTAAGATCGACTCGGGACGGGGAAGAATTGATGCGCTTCGCTGCATTCGGAGTTTGGGCAGCCAGCTCACTACTTCGAGAGCGCGAGGTGAAACAGGCAACGGCGGTAGATGCCCGTCAGTGTTTCCAACTCGGCAACTGCCACGTGCTCATCGATTTTGTGAATCGAGCCATTTGGAGGGCCGAGTTCAATTACCTCCGGACAAAACTGCGCGATGAAACGCCCGTCGCTGGTGCCGCCGGTGGTTGAAAGTTCCGGCTCGATTCCGGCTTCTTCGCGAATGGCATTTTGTACATCGCGTACCAGTCTTCCCGGCTGAGTCAGGAAGGGCCGGCCGAGACCATTCCATTCCATTTTGTAATCGAGGCCGTGCCGATCGAGTACCTCTGTCAGCCGTTGTTGAAGACTTTCAGGAGTCGACTCAGTGCTGAATCTGAAATTGAAATTCACGACACATTCGCCGGGAATCATGTTACCTGCGCCAGTACCGGCGTGGATGTTGCTCACCTGCCAGCTCGTTGGTTGAAAAAACCCGTTGCCCTTGTCCCATTCGACCGCAGTAAGCTCCGCCAATGCAGGAGCGAATTTATGGATGGGATTTTTTGCGAGTTGAGGATAGGCGATGTGTCCTTGAATTCCTTTCACCGTAAGCTTTCCGCTCAGCGTGCCGCGGCGGCCATTCTTGATCGTGTCACCGGTTCGCTCGAAGGATGTCGGTTCACCGATGATGCAACGGTCCAGCCGCTCGCCTCGCGCGGCTAAGGCTTCGCATACCTTTATGGTGCCGTCCACGCCGGGACCTTCTTCGTCGCTGGTCAGAAGGAATGCAATGGAAACTGGTGTTTCCGGATGCCTCGCCAGAAATTCCTCGCACGCGACAACCATTGCAGCAATCGAGCCTTTCATATCGGCGGCGCCGCGCCCATAAAGATTGCCGTCGCGAATCACTGGAATGAAGGGATCACTCGTCCATTGCTGCAGCGGACCGGGAGGCACCACGTCGGTGTGTCCTGCGAAGACAAGCGTTGGAGCGTGTGGCTTGTGGCTGCGGCGTATCGCCCACAGATTGTGCACATGAAAAGTCTCCGGGCCGCTGTCGAGACGCTCGCACTCGAAACCCAGTGGAGTCAGCCGGGCGGCGATCAGGTCCAGGCAACCGGCGTCTTCCGGAGTAACCGAAGGTCGTGAGATTAACTGTTCGGTGAGTTGCAGTGTGCGCGACATCAGTCCCGGAGCAAGTCGTTCAATGTCGTCTTTGCTCGCGTTTGCGCATCCACACGTTTGACGATCACGGCGCAATAGAGACTGTACTTGCCGTCTGCGGAGGGCAGGTTTCCCGAAACGACCACCGAGCCTGCCGGTACGCGTCCGTAGGAAATTTCGCCGGTGGCTCGATCGTAGATTTTTGTGCTCTGACTAATGAACACGCCCATTGAGATCACCGAATTTTCTTCAACGATTACGCCTTCGACAATTTCAGAGCGCGCCCCGATGAAACAATTGTCTTCGATGATGGTGGGACTTGCCTGTACCGGTTCAAGCACGCCGCCCAGCCCGGCGCCGCCCGAAAGGTGAACGCCTTTACCGACCTGTGCGCAGGAACCGACGGTGGCCCATGTATCGACCATCGTGCCTTCGTCCACGTATGCGCCTACGTTCACGTATGACGGCATCAGGATAGCGCCTCTGGCGATAAAGCTGCCTCGACGGGCGACGGCCGGCGGTACGACGCGGACACCGGTCGCTTTCATTTCGTCAGCGCTCAAGTGGGCGAACTTCACTGGAACTTTGTCATAGAAGCCAAGCTCACCCGCTTTTATGACGTTGTTGTCGCTCAAGCGAAAAGACAGCAGGACGGCTTTTTTGATCCACTGATGCGTGGTCCATCGGCCCACACTCTCGCGCGTTGCCACACGCAGGCGGCCATGGTTGAGTTCCGCGATGACGTGTTCAACGGCATCGCGCAGTTCCTTGCCCGCATTGGCGCTATTGACACTGGCGCGATTCTCCCACGCCTCTCCGATGATCGTTTCCAGTTGAGTCATTTCAGCTCTTTCCACCTTTCACAAACGCCACAATTCGCTTTGCCGCCTCCACACATTCTTCTGTCTCCGCCACCAGGGCCATACGAATTCGACCCGTTCCCGGATTGCTGCCCTCAGCGTGACGCGCGAGATACGTTCCCGGGAGCACAGTAACATTGTATTGAGCCATCAGGTTCTGTGCGAAGCATTCGTCATCGCCACCGGGCACACCTGCCCAAAGATAGAAGCTCGCATCGGGCAGTCGAACGTCCAGGACTTCGGCCAGCATCGGTGTGACCGCGGCAAATTTCCTGCGGTACAGCTCGCGGTTAGCCACAACGTGCGCTTCATCGTTCCATGCAGCAATACTGGCAGCCTGGATCATTCCGCTCATCGCGCAGCCGTGATATGTGCGATAAAGCAGAAACTTCTTCAGAATGTCCGCGTCGCCGGCCACGAATCCGCTGCGCATTCCCGGCACATTGCTCCGCTTTGACAAACTGGTAAACACCACCAGGTTCTTGAAATCTCGAATGCCGGCCCGGACGGCCGCTTCCAGGCTTCCAAGCGGAGGTTCATCCCGAAAGTAGATTTCGCTGTAGCACTCGTCACTGGCAATGACAAATCCGTATCTCGCACTCCGTTCAAAAAGCATTTCCCAATCGGTCATCGGCATAACGGCGCCGGTGGGATTGCCCGGCGAGCACACATACACAAGCTGCGTGCTGGCCCACACGGATTCCTGGATAGCTTCCCAGTTTATGTTGAAGTTCCGGGCAGGATCGCTCGGCGCGTAATATGGTATCGCCCCTGCGAGCAAAGCGGCCCCTTCATAAATTTGATAAAACGGATTCGGGCAGATGACAGTGGTATCGCTGCCGGCATCGACCACACATTGGGCGAACGCGAACAACGCTTCGCGCGAACCATTCACTGGTAAGATCTGGGACGCCGCATCAAGGCTCACGCTATAACGCCGTTCAATCCATCCCGCACATGCCTGACGCAATGCATTGGACCCCGCCGTTGGCGGATATGCGGCCAGTTCCCCCGTCGCTGCCGCCAATGCATCCAGCACCAATTGAGGTGTCGCATGCCGCGGCTCTCCGATGCCGAGACTGATATGGCTGTAGGCGGCATTCGGCGTCACAGAAGCAAACAATTGTTTCAATCGTTCAAAGGGATACGCATGAAGACTCGCAAGCAGATGATTCATTGCCAGCGGCTATTATCGCGAATGCTCTCGACGCATGGACACATTTTTTGCGTTAAGAGCAAGAAGCTAAAGTGGGAGTTGGGATCAAATAGCGAAGTGCTTTGAGGGACACATGCTGCAATCAGGATCAAAACGAAGATGGCTGTGATGCGCGGAATGGCCGCCCTCTCCTCTAAAGTCCGAAGCAGGGGTCAGCGATTCATCTGGACCCTGCCTGCCTGGCGAAGCCACTCATGGAAGCGAGGCTGTTCGACTGGCCGATATGCCAGCGCATGAGGACACTCGACGAATCCATAGGGAACGATGCGATATTGCTCAAGTACTGTGTCCAGACGTTGCCGATGTAATCCTCAACATTCGAAAGGTAGAAAACGTTCAGAATGGCGCCATGCTCCCGGAGATACTGCCCCGCCATGCGCAGAGATTTTGGACCGCCGAAATCGCCGACCAACGGCACGATCAGGTTTTTCTGATGCATTGCGCGCACGCGATCGTAATTTTCTTTGGTCGCCAGAAAGCTCCAGTTTTTGCCGCGACCGTCGGTCATGGTCATCAGTCCTGCATAACCGGGACTCATGAAGCTCGAGGAGAAATTCAACACGCCTTCTCGCGAGAACGTGAAATAGATCGCGCGAATCCGGCTTTCATCCGCCGCCGACAGCGTAAAGCCATGAGCCGTTTTCAAGCGATACAGAATGTCCTTGAGGTGCGCCTCGGCGAGCGCCGTATTGGCAGAAACCCGGCTGAAGCCCTGAAAGATCGCCTGTACGGAGTCGGCATCGGTCACTTGTGAAGGTTTTTGCCGGGAAAACAAATTGGACACGAACTGCACCCGATCGGCCGACATCTCGAACACGGCCTTGTACATGAGATGTTCCAGCATCATGTCGCGGCGAATATCAAAGATGAACGCGATCTTCGGCTGCAAGGCTGCGATATAAGTGAAATTCTGTTCGGGCCCGACACCAAGGTAGGTGCCGCCGGGCTTCGTAACTCGCATGAGATCCGGCATGACCGACTGATAGGAAGTTTCGTTGGATGTAATGATCTCCAGCTGGAAGGATCCACCGGGTTCCGAGAAACCGGTAATCATCTTCCAGTATTCCGCATCGCTGAGTTGTGCCGGCAGGGTATCGGTGGGTGCGGCACCCAACACCAAAGCGAACAGCGTGACAGCTATGAATGACAGGGCCGCTTTTGATCGCATCGCACCCTTCTCCTTGTGGACAACTCTCAAACTTCCTACTCTTGGACAATTCACTGTTGAATCTGAACCTCTATCGGTTTCGCGTCACCACTTGTCAGACCGACTGTCCGAGTCGTCTTCGGTCGCAGATCATCGAATCGTCGCCGGCCGCACTGGTGATCAAGTAAGGAGCACCGCCAATCTCTTCCAGCGTGGTGATGCGTTTCCGGGCCTTCGGTTAATACTCGGTCAGAACACGTACATAGTCTCCCGGACTATTGGCACGAGTGTTGAACGTGATTTCGTTGGGACCGCTAATTGTTACATAGTCTCCCGGCTCCAGCCCGCGGGCGCCGGGATTCAGGTAGTTGACGCCGGTGTGAGCCAGGAAGTCGCTCGCGGCCAGGGTGTCTGTCGCCGTGATGATCGCGAGAACGTGCGAATCGAATTCCACGGTGCCGAAGATCTCCTGGCTCGGACTGGGATCAAAAAACACGTAGTGGCTGGCGACCACGGATCCGGCCGGAATCGGATTCTTGCCGACGTCCGTAATGAGCCTGTTTGGCACCAGAATGTTCTGATCTTCATCAAATGCATAAAGGTTCGGGAGATTGAAAGTATCCTGCCCCACGCTGTTTGCGGGACCAAGAGGGTTGCCAAGAGGAATGGACAACTTGATGAACTTCGCAGGGGCCGAGTCGTTGATTGCGCTTCCCGCAACGACCGTTGCCTCCATCGAAGCCGCAGACAGCACGACGAGTAGCCCTGTTAACGCGGCGCGGATAGCGTACACCTTCATTCTCATCAGTAAACCCCGCTCTCCATTACAGACAACTCACATGGAGCATAGACTCTAATCGGCAGTAATTCCAGTAACGCAAAGCGACGGTAATGTCTCAGTTTGAATTCCGCTGCGTGAAGGAATGCGAATATCAAGAAAATCCCTCTCCCAACGGGAGAGGGGGCCGCACAGCGGCCGGTGAGGGGTACCGCAAGTAACATTTTTTACGTGTGGTACCCCTCACCCAACCCTCTCCCGTTGGGAGGGGGATTTCTTGATTGCATTCCTTCACACGGTCTATGACCGCGCGCAATCGGACGGACAGCATTAATCCTATCCCCCAAATCGTGCGCGGTCATAGACCGCGCCTACAGCGGAAATTCCACCCGCGCGTGGTGTAGAATACCGGGCAAATTCTCGTGAGAGGAAACTGATGAAAACGCTCCGGCTGTTCCTCCGCCTCGTTCTGTGCCTTCTGCTGTTTTGCTTGACGGCCATTGCATTTCAAATCTCCGAATCTCCGAACATCAGTGGGCGATGGGAAGTGGAAGGCGTTGTCGCGGGTCCTTGGGTATTCGATTTGACTGCCAGCGGCAATGTAGTGACGGGCCGGATTTTTCAGCACGGATCACTCTCTGGGCCTACGGAAATCTTTGACGGGAAATTTGAAGGCACGACGCTGACGATCAAGACGACGCACCCCGTCGTGACCAACGCCACGAAGGAACTTACATTCACGGGGCGCGTTTTGGAGAACCAGATTGTTTTCGACCGCACCGTCGAGATCCTCGTCAACAGTCCCGGCCCCGCCGATACCGGCAATATGGAAATGGGCGTCTATGGCGCTCAGGCAATACCGCGCTTCGTCGCGAAGCGCACGGGGCCCGTGCCTGTGGCTCCGACGCCGATTCGTTCCGCAACTGCTCCGGTGGATGTCACAGGGAGGTGGGAGAGCCTTCAATGGAACCAGGACATCTGGCTGATGGATCTGCGTTCCACAGGGAATCAACTGTCGGGAACCGTCGGTGTGATGGCGGCGCCCGGGCGAGAAGCCGTCAGCAACTCCCGTCCCATTTACGACGCGAAGATTGAAAACAACACCATAAGCTTCAAAGCGAAGAGCGTCGACAATGTCCGGACCATCAGCTTTACGGGAAAAGCTCAAGGTGACGAGATCCTGGTTTACCGCAGTGTTCAGCTTGCGCCGGGAGGTGCGGTTGGATTCAACGTGCCTCTGGGCGTCTACGCTCCAATGAGCTTTGTCGCGAGACGCATTACCAACGCCGGACCTTCAGCGTTGCCGAAGGAATTCACGGATGCGCGGCAAAAGTGGACCGCGCGCAGTTTCAAGAATTACGAATTTGCTGCGCAATGGATCTGCATTTGCGATCTTCCTCCGCAGCCATTTACGTACAGGGTCACGGGCGACGTGGGTGTCGCGCAGCTCAATCCATCCGTGCTGCGATTCATCGGCGTGCCGCCGGCGGGCGTTCAGCCCATCGTTGAACGTTACGGGACGATCGACAAGATTTTCTCGTGGCTCGAAAAGGAGTCGACTTCCCGGCCTTACTCCCTGAAAGTCGAATACGATCCTGCGGTCGGCTATCCGCGTTCCGTTGATCTTGTGCCCGTTGGTATTGCGATCGACGGCAATATTCAATTGCGGATTTCCGACTTCAAAGTTCTGAACTGAGAGGCATCATGAGAAGCTGCCTTCAATCTCTCAAAGCATCTGTCTTTGGTTCGATCCTTCTAATCGCCGCGCCCGCTCTGGCTCAGAACGTTCCGAGCCGCGCGGTTCCGCCGCTGGGTCAGAACAACGGAGTCGTTGAGGGGCGTGTTTTCTCGAAACAGGAGAAACCGGTCGAAGGAATCCGTGTCGGCGTTGTCCCGGTCCCGGATGCGAATACCCCTGCGGATTCGGGATCGGTGATCGTCAGCCTGGGAGAGACGGATTCGGAGGGACGTTATCGCCTTGCGAACATACCTCCCGGAAATTACCTGATCGTGGCAGGACCGCTCGATGCGCCGGTTTATTTTCCCGGAGTCAGAAAGACGGCCGACGCGACGCCGGTTGCGGTCAACGGCATTGCCGTCGTGAGGGATCAGGACTTCCACCTGAGGGCGCCTCTTACCTTGAAAGTTCGGGGAAAGGTTGTCGGAGAAGGACGCAACGCCGCCACAGAGGTGGGTCTGGTCCCGCGAAACCAGGGTGGTGCCGGAAACATTGGATCCCGCCTCACGGCGAAGATTGCCGCCGATGGTTCGTTTGAGTTTCCGCGCGTCTCGCCGGGTAGATACGACGCCATGGTGGCTGCAGGCGGCAGCATTGCTCCGCTGACGTTTCTTGTCGATGAGGAAGACGTCACGAATCTCGAGATTGCGGTTACGCTTGCGGCCGCGATTCCAACGGTGACGTTCAAAATGACAATGGATGGCGACGGCCCGATGCCACGATTCTCACTTCAACTGGAAACCTCCGGATCGCAGGCTTGGCGGACCGTCACGTTGACGGGCGCGTCGTCGCAACAGCGTGTACCCGCGGGGCAGTACCGAGTCCGGCCTGTTCCCCAGGGAGATCTCGCTCTCCCTCCCGGTTTTTCCATTAAATCCATGACGGCAGGTGGCGTGGATCTGCTGACGCAGCCTCTCAATATCGGAACCGCGGCAATTCCGGAAATCCAGATTACGTTGGGTGTATCTCCCGCCGCCTGGCTTAAAGCCAGTGGCCGCGTTACGGGGTTTGCCCGAGATTCGGGCATCACGGGGATTCAGTTGGAAGGCCAGTCCATCGCGGGTTACTTGACCGCGGCGGTGAATCCGGATGGCACCTTCTCCATTCCTAAAATCCTTACCGGCAGCTACCAGGTTCGGTTAACGCCGAATTCCGATTCGTTCTTTCGCAGCATGACGGTGGGGAACAGAGATCTCACCAACGCGGAAATCCCCGCGCAGGTGTCCCCTCACAAGGTTGAAGGACGTATTGCGGATATTGCCGAACTCAAGCAGGGCGTTTTAACTCCAGCGCAGCGCCTGTCGATGATCCTTTGGCCCGAACCGCGGGAAGCCGGACGGCCCACGACAACGACTGTCGCGGCGGACGGAAGTTTCGTGTTCCCCTCCGTGCAGCCCGGAGGCTACCGGGCGGCGGTGTCGATTTGTGAGTCCGACGTTTGTGGATCCACAGGCGGAATTTCCATCGTTGTCGCGGACAAAGATCTTACCGGTCTGGCTGTGTCCTCAAACCGTACCGGACAAACCACTCGTCCCGGAGCAGGCGCGACGTCCGCAGTGAATTTCGTCACCGGAGAAGGAATGATGGCTCTCGCCGTTTCCGGAATTCCGGTCGGCACCGGAGAGGACGGGGTGAAGGGAACCATTGTTGTGGAGGGAGGCGCTGCGTTGCCGCAATTCCGTTTGCGATTCACAACCGGCAATGTCACCCGGACGTTGCCGATCAACAGCAACACCTTCAATATCGATCTCCCGCAGGGCCAGTACACGATCAGTGTCACCAACCTTCCGGCGGGATTCGAGGTACGATCGATCACCAATGGTGCGGACCTCCGAAGCCAGCCTCTCATCGTCGGGGCCAACGGTGGGAAGGATGTCCCCCGGGTCACTGTGACGCTAACGTCGAAGTAGACTCTGCAGAGTGTGATCGCCAAATCGCTTTCTGTCTTGCGGATGCCGATGGCCGTGATAGCCTCTCGCTCGTGAATGGAAACAGCCAATCGAGCAGCATTTGGCAGCGCTGGCTGAAACAGCCACAGAACGTCTTTCTGCGAAAGGCGCTCTTTCAGGTGCATCTCTGGAGCGGCATCATTCTTGGCCTCTACATTCTGCTGATCAGCCTGACGGGCAGCGTGGTGGTTTACAGCAACGAACTGTTCCGTGCGGCAACACCTGCACCCATAATCTCGAAAGCTTCCGGACCGCATCTGACCGACGAGCAACTGACCGCAGCCGCAGTGAGCCTTTATCCCGGCTATCAAGTTGCGAATCTCAGCAGAAGGAGCAACCCGGATCAAGCGGTCGACGTCTGGCTTCGGCGTGACGAGGAAGTCAAAAAGCGGCTGTTCGATCCGCGAACCGGCAGCGATCTCGGAGATGCGATTCCGCCCGGCATCCGGTACGTCACCAGCCTGCTGGAGTTGCACGATGATCTGTTTGCAGGACCCACCGGACGCAAGGTAAACGGAATTGGCGCATTCTGCATACTCGCGCTGGCCGTTACCGGTCTGGTGATCTGGTGGCCCGGCATCAAAACCTGGCGGCGGAGTCTGACTCTTCAGCGAGGTGTGGGATGGAAGCGCACGATCTGGCATTTGCACAGCATGATCGGATTCTGGAGCCTGGCCTTTGTACTGATATTCGCCCTCAGCGGCATCTATTTGAGCATTCCTGAAACAATCCAGGGGTTCGCGGACCGAATCGAACCGATGACGGAGGCCAATGCCGGAGCACGCATCACAGACTCCCTCATTTACTGGCTCGCCTATCTGCATTTCGGAAGAATCAACGGCATCGGGATTCCCTGCAAAGGCCCCGGGTTCTGCGATCAGGCGACCAAGGCGCTTTGGGCATTCTTCGGATTGACTCCTGCGGCACTCTTTGTATCCGGCGCCATCATGTGGTGGAATCGCGTGCTGCGTCCACGGCGGCAGGGGACCGTACAGAAAGGCACTCCGCAGTCTCAAAAAACCGCAACAGGCCGAGCCGGCTAATTGTTTCGGCATGAAGAAACTGCTGGCCCTGGCTGCACTGTCCGTTCTCGCTGCGATTGGCTATGTCGTCTGGGTGGCGTTCTCTCTCCCGGACGTCAGTACCCTTGTCCGCATCAATCCGAAAACTACGGCGCTCATGGAACAGCGGGCAGCCGAAAACAATACCGGACTGCAACCGCTGAACTCCTGGACGCCTTACAACCATATTTCGGTTTATCTCCGCAACGCTGTGCTGGTCTCCGAGGACAGCGCCTTCTTTCAGCACCAGGGATTCGACTGGACTCAAATTAAAGAATCGATACGCAGAGACTGGAAGGACAAGCGCTTCTCCCGCGGAGCGAGCACCATCACACAACAACTGGCAAAAAACCTGTACCTGTCGACTTCGCGCAACCCTTTAAGAAAGATTCAGGAATTTTTCATTGCACAGGAACTGGAACGGGAGTTGACGAAGAACCGGATATTTGAAATTTATCTCAACGTCATCGAATGGGGAGACGGCATCTACGGAGTCCACGCTGCGTCCATCCAATACTTTGGGAAATCCCCAGGTGACCTGCTACCGGAAGAAGCAGCGGTGCTGGCGGCAATGATTCCCAACCCTCGACGGTACACGCCTGCCCGGAATCACGCCTATCTGGAAAAGCGGAAAAATGAAATTCTGGACCACATGGTCCAGTGGAATTATCTCAGCAGAAGTGACTTCGAAAGCGCGAAGGCGCGAACCGTTACTTACCGGCAGGTTTCGCCGGCGCGCTAAGTGAACCGGGTGTACTGTCCTTCTTTTTGTCGAAAACCATCATCAGCACGAAACCAAGAATTACCGCTGCAGCGGCAATCAAAACGGAAACCGTGAAATTATCCATAACAACTATTATACCGATTTGCGAAAAATTACCGCCGTTCTGCTGGGGGGGCGGGGGATGACCGCGCACAAATTTGAGGCATGCAAACCGCGTGATTGTGAGCGGGGAT
>JBGPBY010000143.1:0-14348 GCA_041481485.1 Terriglobia bacterium | reverse complement strand
CGACGGTCGAGGTTGTCGCGACCGGCAATAAGCCCCTGACGAGCGGACGAATCGTGTTTGCCGACGGCAAGACCATTCCGTTGAAGCTGTCGCCGAGTAATCCGAATCAGGTGATGGCGAGCGTGACCATCGATCGCAAGGCGACTTTCCAGGTTGAACTCACCGATACGGCGGGTCAGTCGTTCACAAATCTCGAACAATACATCATGGAGGCTCTCGAGGATCAAAAGCCTGTTGTGAAATTCGAGAAGCCCGGCCGCGACATGCCCGCAACGAACGTCGAGGAAGTCGCCACCTATGTTCGGGCCATTGACGATTTCGGCATAAACAACCTCGATATTTATTACTCCGTCAACGGAAAGGCGGAAAAGAAGATTGAGATCTTCAAAAACGGCGGAGCAGCGCCAAAAGATATTGGCGGCGGCAACACCTTCTATCTGGAAGAGTACAAGCTGAAGCCGGGAGACTTTGTCTCTTATTACGCCAAGGCCAGCGACACCAGCAATCCGACGAATGTCACGACCAGCGACATTTATTTCATTGAAGTTCGTCCCTACGGACGCGAGTTCACACAGGGCCAGGCCCAGCGTGGCGGTGGTGGTGGCGGTGGTGGCGGCGGCGGTGGACAACGAGGTCAGCAGGATGACTCCGCGCAGGCATTGGTGAAGCGGCAGCGCGACATTCTTACCGCGACATTCAACGTGAACCGCGACAAAGATAAATACGCACCGAAGGAGTATTCGGACAACCTCCACGCGATTGGCGATAACCAGGGAAAACTGGCGACCGATGTCGCGAATGTCGTCCGCCGGCTCGAAGCGCGCGAACTGACCGATGACGATCAGGTGAAAGAGATTACAGACCTGTTCTCCAAATCTATTGAGTCCATGAAGCCGGCGCAGGAACAATTGATGAAAGACAAGCCGGTTGACGCGCAGGGATTCGAAAGCACCGCATACCAGCTTTTGAACCAGGCCGCCGCGTTGTACACCAAAATTCAGGTGCAGCAGGGCGGTGGCGGTGGAGGCGGCGGTGGAGGCGGTCAGCAAGCCCGAAGCGCTCAGGATCTGGCAGATCTGTTCGCGCTGGAACTGGACCAGAGCAAGAACCAATATGAAACGGTTCAGCGCGGCACGGCACAGGGAGGCCAGCAGGATCAGCAGCAACAGCAGGAAGTCGATGAACTTGCCAAGAAGCTTGCAGATCTTGCCAAGAGACAGGAAGCGGCGGCACGACAGCGTGCTCAGGCCGGTAACGGCAGCGGCAGCGCTTCCGACCGCGCCACGGATCAGGATATTGAGCGCCAGGCTCAGGACCTGCTGAGACAACTCCAGAAACTGACACGCGATACTCAGGATCCGAAACTCGCAGAAGCCGCGAATCAAGTCCAGCAGGCGCTAAACCAGATGCAACAGGCTCGCAGCGGCGGAACTCCGCAGCAACAACAGCAGGCGAGGAATCAGGTGCAGCAGGCGCTGAACAATGCAAGTCGTGCAGCGGGACAGAGCGGCCAGGCCGGACAGGGTGGCCAACAGAATGGCTCTCCTGCCGGTAATGTGCCGCAGCTGGCGCAGACTGCACAGAGCCTGCAGAGCCAGCAGCAGAAGGCTGCGGACGATATTAAGCAGCTGGCCCGCAACAACGCCACCAACCCGCAAAGCCCGCAGAATCAGCAAGCGGCTCGAGATATCAATCAGCGCGAACAGGCCTTGAGTGAAAAAGTCGACCAGCTGGCCAACAATCTTCAGACCGCGGCGCGAAATACGCAGGATCCTAAGGCTGCAAGCGCAGCCCGGGCTGCAGCCAATTCGCTTCAAAATAACCGGACCGGTCTCAAGATGGACGTGTCCGGTCAGTATACCGAAGATGCCACCAAGCCCAATCCGACTGCTCAATTGCCCTGGGCCGTGCAGCGGTCTCAGGAAGCCGCAGATGAACTGGGCGAAGTCGCTAAGCAGCTCAATCAAGGGGCTGCCGCTGCGAACAATCAGCCGGAGCGTACGCTGACGGCTGCAGCAAACGCAGTCGCCGATGCTCAACGCCAGGCGAACGCAATTGCGCGCCGGAATTTGGAAAACCAGCTGGGCCAGAACGGTCAGCAGGGCCAAAACGGTCAGCAGGGTCAGAACGGTCAGCAGGGCCAAAACGGTCAGCAGGGTCAGAACGGTCAGCAGGGCCAAAATGGACAGCAGGGTCAGAATGGCCAGCAAGCCGGACAACAGCCAGGTCAGGGACAAGGACAGCAACCAGGCCAGGGTCGTCAAGGTCAGGGCCAGGGTCAAGGTCAGCAGCCGGGTCAGCAAGCCGGACAACAGCCAGGTCAGGGACAGGGACAACAACAAGGCCAAGGCCAGGGTCAGGGTCAAGGGCAGCAGCCAGGGCAGCAGGCTGGACAACAGCCCGGTCAGGGACAAGGGCAAGGACAGCAGCAAGGCCAAGGCCGTCAAGGACAAGGTCAGGGCCAGGGACAAGGGCAGGGACAAGGGCAGGGGCAAGGCCAACAGCCAGGGCAACAAGCTGGGCAACAGCCAGGCCAGGGACAAGGGCAGGGGCAAGGCCAACAGCAAGGACAAGGTCAGGGGCAAGGCCAGGGTCAGCAGCAAGCTCAGAATGGCCAGGGCGGAGGCCGCAATGGTCAGCAGCAACCCAATGGCGGTCAGGGTGGCGGTAATGGTGGACGATACCAGAACGGTGGCGCCTACAACGGAGGGCTCGTTGCCGGAACCTACGATCCACGTCAGACCTCGAGCGAATTCCGAGGGATCGGTCAGGATCTGCAGAACGTTCAGAGGCAGCTTCCCCGCAACAATGAGGCCATACCGGCCATACAGCGGGCAATTGATGCCGCGAATGGTCTGGCGAATCAGACTCTGAAGGGCGTGAATATTGACGTTGCGGAACTGACGAAACTCAATGACGCTCTCGATAGCAGCGCGATCGCTGTCAGCCGTCAGCTGGAAGTGATCATCGGCAAAAACAATGCGCGTTCGCCTCAGGAAGATGCGTTCCCCGAGGGTTATGTCCGTCAGGGCGCGGAGTATTTCCGCAGTCTGGCGAACTCGGGACAGGTGCAGAAACCGTAACGCCTGCGACTGATCCGGCGGTGGGGGCGGTCTATCAAGAAAATCCCTCTCCCAACGGGAGAGGGGGCCGCACAGCGGCCGGTGAGGGGTACCGCACGTAACAGTTTTTACGTGCGGTACCCCTCACCCATCCCTCTCCCGTTGGGAGAGGGATTTCTTGATTGCATTCCCTAACACCTCACCGCATTCCCGGAAGATTTCCTCAGCTCGACTTACGATACAGCGGGAACCGCTCACACAATTTCGTCACTTCCGCCTTCACGCGTTTCTGCACGCTTTCATCACCAACATGATCGAGAACTTCCGCGATCCAGTCTCCGATCGCTTCCATCTCGCCTTCCCGCATGCCGCGTGTCGTCAGCGCCGGCGTACCAACCCGGATGCCGCTCGCCGTCATCGGAGGATTCTTATCGAAGGGAATCGTATTCTTGTTTACCGTTATTCCCGCCCGATCCAGCGCCTCTTCGGCCTGACGTCCGTTGACTCCCTTCGAAAACACATCCACCAGCATGAGATGCGTGTCCGTTCCGCCCGACACAATCCGGTATCCCCGTGACGCGATGCGAGCCGCCAGCGTCTTTGCGTTCCGCAGAATCTGCTGAATGTATTTCCGAAACTCTTCGGTCGACGCCTCCTTAAAACATACCGCCTTGGCTGCGATGATGTGAACCAGCGGTCCGCCCTGCATTTCCGGAAATACCGCGCGATTGAGATCTTTCGCAAATGCCTCCCGGCACAGGACCATTCCGCTGCGCGGACCGCGCAATGTTTTATGGGTCGTGCTCGTGACAAACTCGGCATGAGCCACCGGCGATGGATGTTCACCGGCGGCAATAATGCCCGCAATGTGCGCAATATCCACCATCATCAGCGCCCCCACTTCGCGCGCGACGCGGCCCATGCGTTCAAATTCGATGGTGCGCGGATAAGCGCTGGCGCCGACGACAATGATCCTCGGCTTTTCGCGCCGTGCCAGGGATTCGAACTCCTCATAGTCGATGACTTCAGTATCTTTTCGCACACCGTAAGGCACGATGCGGTAATACTTGCCTGAAAAATTGAGCGGATGGCCGTGAGTCAGATGGCCGCCATGAGAAAGATTCATTCCGAGAATCGTGTCTCCCGGCTTGAGCACCGAGAGGTATACCGCCATGTTTGCCTGACTTCCCGAATGCGGTTGCACGTTGGCATGTTCGGCGCCAAAGAGTTTTTTCGCGCGTTCGATTGCCAGCGTCTCCACAACGTCGGCGAATTCGCAACCTCCGTAATATCGCCGGCCTGGGTAGCCTTCTGCATACTTGTTGGTGAATACGGAACCGCAGGCTTCCAGCACGGCGTCGTACGTAAAATTCTCGGACGCAATCATTTCGAGACCGTCTTCCTGACGGTGTGTTTCGTTCTGAATGGCGGCGTAGATTTCCGGATCCAACTGGCTGAGGGGGATATCGATGCGGTTCATTTCACCTCTTCTGTAAATAGCCCAATTTACCACATGTTATAATCCGCCGATGTTTGGCCTTGGACTTCGACAGGTCGTCATTCTCTTGATCGTGGCAGTGATTGTTTTTGCCGCAACGCAGTTCATTCCGGCTTATTACAGCGCCATTCTGTTCGAGGATGCCGTTCGCCAGGAAGTGAAGTTTGCTGTCACCACACGAAAGACCACGGAAAAAGTTCGCGAGAATATCGTCGTGGAGGCGCACAAAGAAAACATTCCACTGACTGGCCGCGATATTCAGATCACGCGGCGCGGTCCGGCCTTTACCGTTGAGATCAATTACCGCATCCCGGTGAATCTGCGATTCTTTGTGCGTCAGATGAATCGTCATGTCACCGAGTCCGGCGAAATTTTCGAAAATGATCGCAATTGAACACGGTGTCGAGATCGTGATGGCGCTGGCAAACAGTCTGGCGAAACCCGATCGAATGCCCGCGGAGTTTGTGCCACTCACCGACTCGCTCCATCGGATCCTTCGCGAGGACGTGGTTGCGGATTCCGACTCGCCGCGTTTCGACAAAGCCATTCGGGACGGCTTTGCCGTGCGATTTGAAGATCTGTCCACCATCCCTTCCGAACTCCAGGTGGTTGCAGAATCTCGCGCCGGACACTCCGTTTCCGGCATCCAGGTTTTACCATCTACCTGCTGCGAGATCATGACCGGTGCGGCGCTGCCGGAAGGGGCGAATGCCGTGGTCATGGTGGAGCACACCGAGCGCCTGTCTCCCGGCCGCGTCCGCATTTTGCGCGGGGTGCGCGATGGAGAGGGGCTCCTGCGAAAAGGTGCCGAAGTGTGCGAAGGCGAACGGATACTGGAAACGGGAAAGAAAATTCAGATTCCCGATATTGGAACCCTTGCCAGTGTCGGTAAAGCCCAGGTAGCGGTTTCAAGACGGCCGCGCGTCGCCATTCTCGCAACTGGAGACGAACTCGTTGAGGTCAGCCAGATTCCGGATGCGGCTGGTATTCGCAACAGCAACAGTTACACGCTGTTTGCACAGGTCACCGAGGCCGGAGCCGAGCCGGCGATGCTCGGTATCGCACGAGATACGCTTGAAGACCTGCGCGAAAAAATTCACATCGGACTCCAGCAGGACATTTTGCTCGTTTCCGGCGGAGTCTCCATGGGGAAATACGATTTTGTTGAAGACGTCTTTGCCGAATTCGGCGTGAAAGTCCTGTTTGACCAGGTGGCGATGAAGCCGGGCAAGCCCACGGTCTTTGGCCACTGCGGTGAGACCTTCGTGTTTGGATTGCCCGGAAATCCCGTATCCACGATGGTTGCCTTCCAGATGTTCGTTCGGCCGCTGATCCTGCATTTGCTGAAAGCGGGTGATTCCGGTTCGGGAATGCTGGAAGCGCAACTGGACGCGGCGACGAAGCGAGACCCGGCGCGAACGGCTGTGGTTCCCGCTCTCGTGCATTTTGCCGAAGGCGGCTACCGCATTCGGACCGCACCGTGGAAGGGCTCATCCGATCTCGCCGGATTGTCTCGCGCGAATGCACTCGTTGTCATTCCTCAAGGCGAAGGGATGCTTGGCGCAGGAGAACGCGTTCAGTTTTTGACGATGGAATAGGAGCAGCACCGCCGATCATGCCTCGAAAACTCACTCACGTCGATTCGAAGGGCCGGGCGCGGATGGTGGACGTCACCGCAAAGGCTCAGACCCAACGCGTCGCCCGCGCGGAAGCCGTTGTGGAAATGGCTCCAGCGACGGTGACGCTGCTCCGCAATGACAAATTGCCGAAGGGAAATGCGCTGGAGGTGGCTCGCATTGCCGGGATACAGGCGGCGAAGCAGACTTCGGGCTTGATTCCTCTGTGTCACCCTCTGCCATTGACGCATGTCGGAGTTGCCATAGAAATCACGGGTAAAGGCGCGCGGATCGAAACGACAGCATCAACGAAGGCAGAAACCGGAGTGGAGATGGAGGCGATGATGGCGGCATCTGTGGCCGCGCTGACGCTATATGACATGTGCAAAGCGGTGGAAAAGGGAATCACGATTGGACCGATTCGCCTGCTGGAAAAGTCCGGCGGCAAAAGTGGGCATTGGCGAAATGAGAAGAGTTGAGGATTTTGCGACTGTAGGCGCGGTCTATGACCGCGCGCAATCTATCGCCTATGGATACTGCGCGGTCATAGACCGCGCCTACAGCTGCGGCCTTGAACAGCGATGAGTCTCGGCACCGCACTTGTCCTCACCATCAGCGATTCCGCTTCCGCCGGCAAGCGCGAGGATCTCTCCGGACCGGAAGCCCGCCGCATTCTGCATGAAATCGGATTCGATGTTCGTGACGTCGAAATTCTTCCTGACGATCGCGGCGCCATCGAGGATCGGCTGCGAACCGCATGCGGCGAAGGTCTGCAGATCATCGTTACCACAGGAGGGACCGGCTTTTCCCCTCGCGACGTTACTCCCGAAGCCACGCTTGCGGTCGTTGAAAAGATCGTCCCCGGCATTCCCGAACTCATGCGCTTCGAAGGCGCGAAAAGCACACCCCGTGCCGCTTTGTCCCGAGCCGCTTGCGGAATCCGGGGTGCAACCCTGATAATCAATTTGCCGGGAAGTGTGAAAGGCGTGCGAGAATGTCTCGGCGCAGTTCGCCCGGTGCTTGGTCATGCCATGGCGACACTGAAGCAATCCTCATTGGGATGCGGAGACTAAATAGCTGATGAATGTTTTGAATGGATACGTTCCGATTTTTCTATTCGTCGGACTCGCATTTCTATTTCCCATCGTCACGCTGCTGTTGGCGAAGCTCGTGCGGCCCAACACGGGCGGAGCCGGCAAACTGGCTCCTTATGAATGCGGTGTCGATCCGGATTCGGATGCCCGGCAGCGCTACGCCATCCGGTATTATGTTGTTGCCATTTTGTTTGTCATTTTCGACGTGGAAACCGTTTTCCTCTTTCCGTGGGCCATCATTTACAGGCAACTTGCACTATTCGGGCTCGTCGAAATGCTGGTTTTTCTTGGCATACTGATCATTGGTTACATTTGGATTATTAAGAAGGGCGCCCTGGACTGGGCGTAGCCCGGGAGAATTTATGCCGGCCTGGATTGAAGACCGATTCGAAAAGAACATCATCACCACCACTGTGGATTCCCTGTTTAACTGGGCGCGTAAATCCGCGCTCTGGCCCATGACATTCGGCCTTGCCTGCTGTGCCATTGAAATGATGGCCACGGGAGCTTCGCGCTTCGATATGGATCGTTTTGGCGCGGGCATTTTCCGCCCGAGCCCGCGGCAATCCGATCTCATCATTGTTGCCGGTACCGTGACGCTGAAGATGGCTCCGATTGTCCGCCGCGTGTACGACCAGATGCCGGATCCCAAGTGGGTGATTTCCATGGGGGCATGTTCGAACGTCGGAGGTCCATTCGATACCTACTCGACGCTGCAGGGCGTGGATCACGTGATTCCGGTGGATGTTTACGTTCCCGGCTGCCCGCCCCGGCCCGAAGCGCTGCTCTATGGCCTGATGCGTCTGCAGGACAAGATCGATCGCATGACCATCGCAAAGAAACCGGAAGGCACGCGATTCGATGACGTCAAAAACGATCCGCGAATCAGCCAGGCCGCAAAGGAAGAAATGCTGCGCATCGGAATGAAGATCTAGGGGGCTGCGCCCCCGCGATGTCCGCACCTCTGATCGAACATCTTCGTCAGCGTATCCGCAAGCAGGGCCTCCTTTCCTTCAGAGATTTCATGGAGGAGGTTCTGTATCACCCGCAATACGGCTATTACTCGTCTTCAAGAAATCCGGTCGGCAGGGAAGGGGATTTCTACACGTCCTCGGACCTGGATCCGATTTTGGGAAAGCTCCTGGCGCGCCGCTTTGCAGCGATGGCTCGAGAACTTCAGATTTCACTGGATTCGTTCACTCTCGTCGAACTTGGAGCCGGACGGGGATTGCTGGCGCGGGACATCCTCGATTCGCAGCCGTTCCGATATCGGATTCTTGAACGAAGCGCTGCCATGCGCGAGCGCCAGCGTGATATCCTGAAGGGTCGAAACGTAGAGTGGATCGACGACCTTCCAGAGGGACTCTCGGGATGCATATTCTCGAACGAGTTTTTCGACGCCCTTCCGGTCCATCGCATCATCCGGCGGGAAGGGAAGTTGAGGGAGCTTTACATCGACGAAAGTTTCGCGGAGATCGAAGGGGAACTTCAGTCGCAGTTCGATGCGCCGGTCGAAGAAGGCTGCATCGCGGATATCAGTTTGGATGCGCGGGATTGGTTGCGCCGGATTGCGGCTTCGCTGGAACGCGGATTTCATCTGGCCATCGACTACGGATACCTGGAGCGGGAGTTTTATGCGCGTCCGCGGGGGACGCTGATGTGCTACTGGCGGCACCAGGTCACGGAAGACCCGTATGTGCGGATTGGTGAGCAGGACATCACCGCGCATGTGAATTTCTCGGATCTGATCGATGTCGGGCGGGAGAATGCGCTGGAGATGGTGGAATTTTCGACGCAAATGAAGTTTCTGACCGAACAAGGCATCCTGGCGGAAATGGAACCGCTGGCGGCCGCGGGGACCGCGGCATCGATCCAGCGGCTGCAGGCAATCAAGAAGCTGATTCTTCCCGGAGGCATGGGAGAACGCTTCAAGGTTCTGGTGCAGAAGAAGGTGTGAGTTGCTCTCCAGGCAGAATCGACATTTCTGGGGGGGTGCATTCCCAGCCGCGTTAGCGGCGACAGTTCGCTAGCCACCGGCGTGAGCCGGTGGAATGGCAATCGATGAGAAAACAGAGTGCCGTAGGCACGACAGATCTGGCGGATGAGTTCAGTATGTTAATACTTTATAAGGATGGCCTGAGTTAGAGACATGGTTGCGCTTCGAAGAACAAATGAGGACCGCATCGAAGTTATAGACCTGTCGTGCCTACGGCACTTTATTCTTCTTGTTTTGATATTCCCCCGGGTGACGCGGGTGGCTTGCGAACTGTCGCCGCTAACGCGGCTGGGGACGCTATGAAAAAGACTGAACTTGAGGTCGGATATGCCGTTGACACAATTGCAATCGATGTGTTCGAATCTCTTGGCTTTGTTAAACAAAACTGAATCGTGACAGAAGAAAACA
Source organism: Terriglobia bacterium (assembly GCA_041481485.1). GTDB lineage: Bacteria > Acidobacteriota > Terriglobia > 20CM-2-55-15 > 20CM-2-55-15 > JBGPBY01. The sequence continues at coordinate 4,674 of JBGPBY010000143.1, read as the reverse complement.
AAAATCCGAACCCTGAACCGCCTGCTCCGCCCGAGCCGGCGGGAGCGGTTCCGCCGCCTCCAGCGAAACCGGCTGGGGCCGTCCCTCCTCCACCGCCAAAACCGGCTGCACCGGCAGCGCCTCCCAAACCGAAAGGTCCGCTTCCTGAACCGTGGTCTCACCCGATTGTGGACGCGCTCAAGGAGAAGTTTGGCGGGGAGATTCTGAAGGCCTATTCGTTTATTGGTCAGAACCAGATCGACGTGAAGAAGGCCCGGCTGGTCGAGATCATGACATTTCTCAGGGACACACCTCTCGGCCCGTTCAGCTATCTCGCCGATGAAACGGCCGTCCACTGGCCCAAGACGGAAGAGTTTGAGCTGGTGTACATCATGTATTCCTTCGACAAGAACGAGTACCTGAGGATCAAAGCTCGCACCAAAGAGTGGGAAGAAATTGAAAGCGTGGTCAGCGTCTGGGGTACCGCCAACTGGCTCGAACGCGAGGTCTACGATATGTTCGGCGTCCGGTTTGCGAATCATCCGGATCTGCGCCGCATACTTTTGCCCGAGGACTGGCAAGGCTTTCCGCTCCGCAAGGACTACGACGTTCGCCTGCAGGACGTGGAGTGGGTTCGCAAACATCTGGGAATCGATTCGGGTCAGAAGTATTACGTCGGTGAAGCTCGAAGCGAATCGCCCGATTACATTACACCGACGGATTAACTAAGAAGATGTCAACCAACGAAGCACTCAAAGAAACGCTGTTTGATGCCAGCGAACTGACCGTCAGCATGGGGCCTCAGCACCCGTCGACGCACGGCGTGCTTCAGGTGAAACTAAAGCTCGACGGCGAGCGAGTCATCGATGCCGAGTGTGTCATCGGCTACCTCCATCGCGGTGTCGAGAAGCTTGGCGAACATCAGACCTACGGCCAGTTCGTGCCGACGCTCGACCGCATGGACTACATTGCTGCGGTCTCCAATTGCCTCGGTTACTGCGAAACGATTGAAAAACTTCTTGGCATCACAGCGCCGCCGCGCGCGCAGTACATCCGCGTGCTCATGACGGAATTGAACCGCATCACCAGCCATCTGCTCTGGCTGGGAACGCACGCGCTCGACATCGGCGCGATGACGGTCTTTCTGTATGCATTCCGCGAGCGCGAAGAAATCCTCAAGATATTTGAAAACTACTGCGGCGCCCGCCTCACCACGCACATGTTCCGGATCGGCGGCACGCAGTATGAACTGTACGAGGGTTTCCATGATCAGGTGCGCACCTCCATTAAGGATTTCCCGAAGAAGGTCGACGAATACGAAACGCTGCTGACGCAGAACCGCATCTGGATAGGTAGAACGCGCGGAGTTGGGGCCATTTCGGCAAAGGCAGCTATCGACATTGGATTGACGGGACCGGCATTGCGAGGATCCGGAGTGAACTGGGATTTGCGAAAGGCCAAGCCGTACGCCGTCTACTCCGATTTTGAGTTCGATATTCCGACCGGAAGCACCGGCGACACCTACGATCGATACATGGTTCGCATGGAAGAAATGCGGCAGTCGGCGCGCATTGTGTCTCAGGCCGTGGAGAAGATTCCCGATGGACCTTTGATGGCCAAGCTATCGAAGATCATCAAGCCGCCGGTCGGAGACATCTATCATTCCATCGAATCTCCGAAAGGTGAACTCGGCTATTACATCGTCAGCGATAACAGCACGATGGCGTATCGGGCGCGCGTGCGGCCGCCGTCGTTTGTGAATCTGCAGGCATTGAAGCAAATGGTGAAAGGCCACATGGTGGCCGATGTCGTTGCGGTCATTGGGACGCTGGACATCGTCTTAGGGGAAATCGACAGGTAACTTTCGGCAGTCAGGGAGCAGATGGATCTTAATTTTGCAATCGACTACGTCATCATACCCTTCATCAAAATCGGTGTCGTTTTCGCCGCTCTTTCGGGTGTCATTGCGTACCTGACGCTGCTCGAGCGAAAAGTCATTGCATTCATGCAGGTGCGGCTCGGACCGATGCGTGTGGGGCCGCATGGCCTGTTGCAGCCGATTGCCGACGGACTGAAGCTGATGCTGAAGGAAGACATTGTGCCCGAGCGCGCCGATCGCTGGATCTTCACGCTGGCGCCGATCATGACGCTGATCCCGGCATTCATCGTCTTTGCGGTGATCCCATTTGGTCCGACCGTCAACATCTTCGGCCGCAAAGTCGGGCTCTACATCACCGACATCAATATCGGTGCTCTGTATGTGATGGCGATCTCGTCGATCGGAATTTTGGGAATCATTCTTGGTGGCTGGGCTTCAAACAGCAAATATCCCCTGCTCGGCGCACTGCGTTCGGCGGCGCAGATGGTGAGTTACGAAGTGGCGCTGGGGTTTTCGATCATGGGCGTGTTCATTTTGTCCGGGACGCTCAGCCTGGTCGGAATTGTGGAAGCGCAGCGCGACAGTCATTACTGGTACGTATTTCTTCAGCCGCTCGGATTTATTCTCTTCTTTATCTGCGGCGTTGCCGAAACCAATCGCGCCCCATTTGATCTTCCCGAAGCGGAATCCGAGCTTGTGGCCGGCTTTCACACCGAATACAGCGGTTTTCGGTTTTCGTTGTTCTTCCTGGCCGAATACGCGGCGATGATCGTCATCTCGTCGATGGCGGTGACGCTCTTCTGGGGCGGATGGCTGCCGCCGTTCCCGAACGTTCCCGCGCTTGCGTTTCTCGGTTTTATTCCCGGCATTTTCTGGTTTGCCGCGAAGGTTGCCGTCTTCCTGTACTTCTACCTTTGGTTCCGAGCCAGCTGGCCACGTTATCGCTACGATCAACTGATGAAAGTGGGTTGGCAGGTGTTGATGCCGCTGGCCATCGCAAACCTGATCGTGACCGCCATTCTGGTGCTGGTGCTTGGAGGTGGTGCGAAATGATTGTCAAACGTCCCGACCTCAGTTTTTTAAAGAAAATTTTCTTTTACGATCTCATCAAAGGCCTGCTGCTGACGTTTTCCTATCAGCGGCCATCGGCGAATTACACGGAACAGTATCCGAAGGAACGCGCGAAAATTGCAGAGCGTTTCCGGGGCGCGCCCCGATTGAACAACGATCCCGTTACGGGGGAAACGCTGTGCATTGCGTGCAACCTGTGCGCACTGGCGTGTCCCGAGCACTGCATCGAAGTGGGATGGGAGCGCGATCCCGCCGGCAAGAAAGCGCTGACAACTTATATCTTTGACGTTTCACGCTGCATGTTTTGCGGACTCTGCGAAGATGCCTGCCCGACGCCATGCCTCGAACTGACCCAGGAATTTGAACTGAGCCTGTACGGACGCAGAGACATGAAGCTGGACCGCCAGCAGCTGGAAGCCGGTGTTCAGCCCGTGGTGTACACGAAATAAGATGCTTCAGCTCATCCTTTTTTACATCTTCGGTGCCATCGCCATCATCTCTGCGATTCTGGTGATCACGCAGAAGAACATTGTCCACAGCGCCGTATTTCTGGCCTCGACATTACTTTCTGTAGCGGGAATTTTTCTGACGCTCCATGCCGAGTTTCTGGCCGGTGTCCAGGTCATCGTCTATGTGGGCGGCATTCTCGTGTTGTTTGTTTTCGTGATCATGTTGATATCCGTGGAGCGGGCGGTCCATGAGCGCCAGTTCAGCCGGCAATGGATGATCGCCTTGCTCGCATCACTGGCGCTGATTGCGGAGTTCGGCTACGGCATTTACAAAGGCAAGGACTCCTTTCTGCTTCCTCCCGCGGAGGTGGCGCCGGAAACTGCGCTGGGCAATACCCAGGCTGTCGGCACGGCGCTATACACGACCTACCTCCTGCCGTTTGAAATCGCATCCATCCTGCTGCTGGTGGCCATCGTGGGTGCAGTCGTTCTGGCAAAAAGAAAGACGACGGTGGATTAATGGTTTCGACATATCACTACCTGTTCCTTGCGGCGGCCCTGTTTACGATCGGTGTGATTGGCGTTCTCACACGGCGCAACATCATGGTGATTCTGATGTCGATTGAACTGATGATGAATGCGGTCAATATCAATTTGATTGCGTTTTCCGATCATCTGCAGCATCAGACCGGGCAGATCTTCGCGATATTTGTGATCACGGTGGCGGCGGCTGAGGCTGCCGTCGGGCTTGGGATCGTGATCGCCATGTTCAAGAACAAGGAAACAATGAACATCAACGAAATCGACCTCATGAAGTGGTAGGCATGAATTTCCTGGATTTGATCTGGATTATTCCGTTATTTCCGGCAGCCGGCTTCGTGATCAATGGACTCTTCGGCAAGCGTTTGCCGAAGACCGTGGTCGCAGTGATCGCCTGCGGCGCTGTTCTGCTTTCCTTCATTGTTGCCGCCGGCGCCGTTTCTCAACTGATGCATCTCGATCCGGAGCATCGGTCGCACACCGTGAAGGTCTACGAATGGATTAATGCGGGATCGGTGCAGACGCGCGGCGGAGAACTCGCGAGATTTGCCATCGGCTGGAGTTTCCTGCTGGACCCGCTGTCTTCAATCATGGTTCTCGTTGTAACGGGAATCGGGTTTTTGATTCACATCTATTCCTCTGGTTACATGCACGAGGAAGACGGGTTTTATCGCTTCTTCGCATACCTGAATCTGTTCATGTTTGCGATGCTGACGCTGGTGCTCGGCAGTAATTACCTGATGATGTTCATAGGAT
>JBGPBY010000142.1:0-14512 GCA_041481485.1 Terriglobia bacterium | reverse complement strand
GACAACATCGAGATCGGATTGAAGTCCACCCTGCGGCGCGAATTCGACGTGTCGCTGGCGCTGGATGCGCTCAAGGAGCGCGGGGATATCGTCGCTAAGTTCGCCTACGCGAACTGGGGACGCCAGGACGGCGCCACCCGGCAGATGGCGGAAAACGCCGTGCAGATGGTGCAGCGCATTCCGTCGCCGCGCGGCGATAAGAACGGCGCCGACATCAACCTGGCGCTCGATGCCCTGGAAATGGCATTCACCCGCAACCACATTAATGCCTTTGTCATTGTTGGCGGCGACAGCGACTTTCTGGCTCTGGTCGAAAAGCTCAAACAATACGACAAGAAAGTGATGGTGGTTGGCGGTCGGTCCTTCACCAGCGTCATCCTTCAGAAAAACTGTCACGAATTCATCGCCTACGAAAACCTGATTTCATCGCCTCAACCAACAAGCCATTCCAGACGTCCGGCCAGCGACCGATCCCGTGTGGCGGCTGCAGGTGAGGCGAGCCTCGAAAAGGCCTTGCCACTCGTTCGCCGGGCATTGAAGGTGCTCACCGACCGGGAAGTGTCGCCGCAGTTGGGACTGCTGAAGAGCACTCTGCTTCAGCTCGACTCGACATTTTCAGAACGGGATTATGGCGCCGGCACATTTCGCGATTTCATCGAAAAAATGGCGACGGCAGGTTACGTGACATTGAAGCAAGTGGACCGTAGTTTACTGGTGGAGTCCACCGACGTCGATGCCCCTGCTCCAGCTCCAGGGGCCGCAAGCCCTGCCGCTGCAATCGAGGAGCCGGAACGCGAAAGCGCAGTGGCGGCCTCACCCCCAACGGAGAGCGCTCCTCGTGAAAGCGCCGCGGCGCCCGCTGAACATCCTCCTTCAAGGCATCATGTTCCACCTGCCGGTCAGACGCAGGAACAGGTGGATGAAGCCGTTCGAAACCTGACGGATATTTTCAAGCAGGCGACTGTGGCCCCCCATTGGCCGATGTATCTGCGAAATGTGAAGCAGTACATCAAGAATGCCGGTCCGACCTTCGATGAACGGAAATTCGGTTTCACGAACTTTCTGGAAACCGTCCGGGCATGTCAGCGTGCCGGGCTTTTCCGGCTCGAACGGAATCGCCAGGGAATCCTTCGGGTATTTCCCGGACCACAATTCCCCGCGCAATTGACGTCATCAGCGCCAATGAACGAACGGGAACGGGAACGCGCGATGGAGGCTGCGTACATTGCAGCTGCCGAAGCCGCAATTATGGCTGCCGAACCTCAGGTCCAGAGTCCTTCTTCGCCTGAACCTGTTGTTGAAACACCGATCGAGGCAGCGCCGCTTCAGGAGCCTGCAGAAGAAGAAAAGCCGGTGCGGCGCCGCAGTGCACGCCCGGCGGCGGAAGGTGTCAAACGTAAACCGGCAGCTGCCCGCGCGAAAGTGACGGCACCGCGCCGTGCCCCGCGAAAGAAGCCGGAATCGGAGAGCGCGGAGTAGGGAGTCGTTTTACGGAAAATTGAAGCGTCAGCTCCGCCGCCTCCGGCCAATCAGGAAACCGACGGCCATGGCCGTGGCAATGGACTGCGACGGAAATTGACGGCACAACCTCACGATATCTTTGCTGATCCTGTTAAGATCCGATCGCGTTAGATAGCCCGCCGCGGCTCCCACTTTGCGGGCGATGTCTCTGGTGAATTCTGTAAGCCTGTCATCGCCTTGATGGAACTTCGCAACATGGTGAACTCCGGAGGTTCCCCGGCCGGTTTCTTTTACCCTTGAGGCGATTTCGGAAACACTTTCTTTGATCCTGTTGATGGACTTCATTGCATCAGGACTCATGTTGCCCTCCTGACCACCACGATATTGCAGCGAAGTGCAGATCAGAACTGCTCAATTGCACAGGTGGCCGGACCGGCCCTCAAATGACAATTGAACATTGAACAGTGAACAATGAACATTTCCCCGAAGAAATGTTCATTGTTCACTGTTCAATGTTCAATTGTCATTTGAGGGGCATAGACCGCCCCCTCCTACAGTCGCTTAATCCCCTGCAGTCTCGTCCCACGCTTACCCTTCAGTCCGCTCTTGCTGCGAAGCGATAGCCCACACCGTGAACTGTTTGAAGGAACGCGGGTTGCTGGGGTTCGGTTTCTATCTTTTCCCGGACGCGGCGGATATACACATCGACGCTTCTCGGTGTGACCGACCGGTCATTTCCCCACACGCGATCCAGAAGTTGATCTCGTGAGAAGACCAGTCCGGGATTTGATGCGAGATGCAACAGCAGCCGGAACTCCAGCGCACTTAATTCGACCTGTTTGCCTGCGACGCTCACCGCATGCGCCGACGGATCTATCATCAGGCTTCCGCGCTGCACGGAGTTTTGTTGCGTCAGCGGTTCATGGCGGCGCAACAGCGCGCGAACGCGTGCAATCAATTCCCGCATGCTGAAGGGTTTGGTGACGTAGTCATCGGCGCCGATTTCGAGTCCGACAACGCGATCGGCCTCGCCGCTTCGCGCCGTCAGCATCAGGATCGGAATTCCACCGAACTTATCGTGGCGCCGCATTTGACGGCAGATTTCCAGTCCGTCCATGCCGGGCAGCATTACGTCCAGTATCAGCAATGCCGGCTCCTCGCGCCGGATTTCTGCGAGGACAAGACTTCCGTCGGTGACTGAGCTGACACGAAATCCTTCCTTTTCAAGGTTGTATTTAAGAAGTCGTATCAGATCCTGTTCGTCTTCAGCGATCAGTATTTTCTTGCTCATATCGGGAACAGGAGATCACAAACGACTGCAACGACACCGTGAATTTTAGGTGACAATTCTCCGCGAGATATGTTGCGAATAGTTCACGGCCAGTTCACGCGAACGTAACATTGGTCCGTTATCCTCACCGGGTGACAACATTGTCTGTGGCCGATTCATGGTGTGCTGACTAACCATTCATCGCTTCAACATGAGTGAAACTGTAAAAATCAAAGTCAGCCAGATGAATTTTTTTTATGGTTCGCAGCAGGCCCTCCATGACATCAATCTCCGGATTCGGGAACGCTTCATCACGGCTCTGATCGGACCTTCCGGTTGTGGAAAATCGACGTTTCTCCGATCCCTGAACCGCATGAACGAGCTGATTCCGAACATCCGCGTCGAAGGCCGGATCGAGCTGGATGGTCAGGACATTTATTCGGATTTCACGGATCTGATCCTGCTTCGCCGCCGCGTCGGCATGATTTTCCAGCGTTCGAATCCGTTTCCAATGTCGATCTATGACAACGTTGCCTATGGCTTGCGCGTGAATCGCATCGCGAAGAAGCGTCACAAAATGGACGAGATTGTCGAGAAAACACTGCGCAGCGCGGCACTGTGGGAAGAGGTCAAGGACCGGCTCGGCAAATCCGCGATGAGCCTGTCCGGTGGTCAGCAGCAGCGGCTTTGTATTGCCAGGGCTCTGGCTGTTGAACCGGAGGTTATTCTCATGGATGAGCCGGCGTCGGCTCTGGATCCGATATCGACCGCAAAGATTGAAGAACTGATCTACCAACTCAAGCAGGACTACACCATCGTGATCGTCACCCACAACATGCAACAGGCCGCGCGGGTATCCGACGAGACCGGCTTTTTCCTTAACGGCCGATTGGTGGAGTTCAGTGAAACCAAGAAGCTGTTTACCGCACCCAGCAACAGAGAAACGGAAGATTACATTACCGGCCGATTCGGCTAAATTAGACGCATGTCTGAACGTGAACACACCAGTAAAAATTTTGAGCTGCAGCTGAGGACACTGAAGGACAGACTTCTCCTGATGGGGCATCATGCCGAAAAGATGATTGCCGACGCCATGACCGCGCTCGTCGAGCGGCGGCCATCTCTGGCCGATGAAGTCATCAAGAGCGACGACACTCTGGACCAGCTTGAGTTGGAAATCGATAACCTTTGCTATGGCGTTCTCGCACTCGAACAGCCTGTTGCCCGTGATCTGCGTTTCATTGCAACCGCACTCAAAATTGTGCGCGACATCGAGCGAATCGGCGACATTGCGGTCAATATCGCGGAGCGGGCCAGGGAACTGATTCAGGAACCTGTGCTGAAGCGGCTTATTGATTTTCCAATCATGGCGCAGGCCGCACAGCGGATTCTGAAGAACAGCCTGGATGCGTTCGTGAATTCCGATGCGGAACTTGCCGAGAAGGTGATTCGCGACGACCGCACCATCGATGATCTGTATGAGCAAATGTTCCGGGAGCTGCTGACCTATATGATGGAAGACACCCGGTACATTTCGCGCGCGCTGAAACTGATTTTCATAGCGAAGCATCTCGAACGGGTCGGCGATCATTCCGCAAATATTGCCGAGATGGTGATCTTTCTCGTCAGGGGGCAGGATATTCGTCATGGAACGCGTATTGATCGTGGATGACGATCCGGACATCCAGCGCCTGGTCACTTACAACATGGGCCAGGCGGGATTCGAAGTGGCGACTGCCTCCACTGGCCGAAGAGCCCTTGAGCTTGTTCACCAACAGATCCCCGATCTGATCGTCCTCGACATCATGCTTCCCGATGTCGACGGCATGGAAGTCTGCCGCATTCTGCGACAGCAGGATTCCACCCGAAGAATCCCCATCGTCATGCTGACCGCGCGCGGCGAAGAGATCGACCGTGTGGTGGGATTCGAACTTGGCGCAGACGACTACGTGTCGAAGCCATTCAGTCCGCGGGAACTGGTGCTGCGCGTGAAATCCATTCTTCGACGCTCGGGCCGCGAACACTCCGAAGTGCTTCGTGCAGGACAAGTGGATATCTTTCCTGATCGGAGACAATGTATTTCAGCGGGAGCTACAGTGAACCTGACCGTCAAGGAATTCGATCTTCTTTACGAACTCATGAAGGCTCGCGGCAATGTGCTCACCCGCGACGTATTGATGGACCGGGTTTGGGGATATCACGGCGATGCAACTTCACGGACGCTGGACACGCATGTGCGGCGACTGCGCGAAAAACTTGGTGAGCCCGGCGTGTGCGTTGAGACGGTTCGCGGCGTCGGATATCGGATTTCGAATTCCTGAAATTGACGCTATCCTGATTCTTTAATGCCAACGAACTTTGCAGTCATTGATGCGGGCAGCAATGCCATCCGTCTTCAGATCGCCGCGGTGGAACAGCCGGGAACATATCGCATCATCGAACAGGATCGCCGCCCCGCACGTCTCGGCCACAAAGTGTTCGAAACCGGCGCTCTGGATCCTGAAAGCCGGGGCGAAGCGCTCGACGCGCTGAAAAAATTCAAAAACGTTGCGGATCGAAACAATGTGGCATCGATTCGAGCAATCGCCACCAGCGCCATGCGCGAAGCGCGCGATGGCGCCGCCTTCATCGAGGATGTGGCGAAGCTGGGAATAGCGCTGGAAATTCTGTCTGAGGAAGACGAAGCGCGGCTCATCAGCCTCGGAATTCTGAGCGGCCTCAAGTTTGATCCGCCACTCGGGCTTTTCATGGATATCGGTGGCGGTAGTGTTGAACTTGCGGTTGGCAATCACGCCAACATGTTCGCACTCTTCAGTCTCCCGCTTGGCGCTGTACGCCTGACGGAACGATTTATCAAACACGATCCGCCGACTGAGCGCGAACTCGACAGTCTCGCGCGATTTGTAAAACAGAAGGTGTCGCCGGCGGCGCGCCGGATTTCAAAAGAAAAATACACGATGGTGTTCGGCAGCGGCGGCACGATGACGTCCCTGGCCGAAATGGATGCGCGTTTGACCGGAGAAACACATCATGAGGCGCTATATGTTTTGCGGCGCGGCCGGCTCAAGAGTCTTTTCGAACTGCTTCGAAGCCAGCCCCTGCATGAGCGAGTCGCATCGATCGCCGGCGATCCAAGGCGCGCCGATATTCTGGTTGCGGGTTCCGCTGTGCTGCTGTCGATGATGACCGAACTCGAGCTGGATTATGTCTTCGTCTCCGGTCGCGGACTGCGCGACGGTCTGATGGTCGACATGCTGCAGAAGAATTTTCCGGCCTTTATCGGAACCTGGAACGAAGAGGCAAAACGCGCGGAATCGCTCGAGGAGATTGGCGAGAAGTACAATTACGAAAAGACGCACTGCCTGCAGGTGTCGCGTTTATCATTGAACTTTTTCGGGCAGATGAGAGACCTGCACGGTTTGCCCGACCGCTATTCCAGTATTCTTCATGCGGCGGCGATGCTGCACGATATCGGCCTGTTTATCGCTTACGAGAAACATCACAAGCATTCCTACTATCTGATCAAGAGTTCCGGCCCCGGAACCTTTGATCCGGTGGAGCTCGATATTATTGCCAACATTGCGCGCTATCACCGGAAAGCACACCCCAGTCCGAAACATTTGCCGTTCAGCCAGTTGTCTTCGCCGCATCAGGATGTGGTGAGAAAATTGAGCGCCATTCTGCGTGTCGCCGATGCGCTCGATTACGGTCATCAATCCAAGGTCCGCGAAGTGGAATGCAAAAGGAAAGGGGACAAGACGCTGGCCATCCGGGTGTGCGGCGATGGGGATATGACGGACGAAATTCAGGCTGCGGGTGACAAAGCGGATCTGATGAAGGAAGTGTTTGCGATGGAGGTGGTGTTCGAATGAAGGAAATTCAATTGGTGTTCTTTCGCCACGGAATTGCAGATCCCAACGTGACCCCTGATCACGAGCGGCCTCTTACTGAAGAAGGGATAAGGAAAACTCGCGCATCTGCGGAAGGACTCCGAAAACTGGAAATTCCCTTCGACAAGATTTTTACCAGCCCCTGGCGCCGCGCTGCGCAGACTGCATCCATTCTCGCGGATGTGTTGATGACCGGTCCTCCGGAAGAATTGCCGGAACTGGCAGGCAATCGCAGCGTGAAAGAACTGTTGGACGCTCTGTCGCGGCGCAATTCCGGAAATGTTTTGTTGGTGGGACACCAGCCTCTACTCGGGGCCGCCGTTGCGCATCTTCTGGGCGCCGGCGATAAATGCGAAATCGATCTCCGCAAAAGCGGAGCTTGCGCCGTCCATGTAGAGGCTCTCCCATCCCGCAATCCTGCAGTCCTCGAGTGGCTGCTCACTTCCAAACAGCTCCGAGCCTTCGGTAAGTAGATCCTCATCAGTTTGAAATTTGCGGTCCACTGTAGGCGCGGTCTATGACCGCGCACAGTTTCTCAGACTGGGATTCCTAGAAATGAGAATCCATAAACGAGAGATTGTGCGCGGTCACAGACCGCGCCTACAGCGCGCCGCAGATTTCAAACTGACCCATTGGCAAGTTGCCTGCATTGTTCCGATAGGCGGTTGATGGAGAGTATGATGTGAGCATGTCGCTCGATACCAGCATCGTGACGAAGAAACTCTTCACGGTTGAAGAGTTTCAGCGCATTTGCGACATCGATATCTTTCCGCCCGACAGCCGCTATGAACTGATTGGCGGAGAGATTATCGAGATGCCGACTCCCTCGCACAGACATTCCGGGCGCATCAATAAACTGACGCGCGTTTTCACCTCCAGGCTGGGTGAAACCGTGATTGTGAGCATCCAGAACGGAATGTATGCGAACGAGTATTCCGAACCCAAGCCGGATGTTGCAGTATGCAAACCCCTTCCTGAGCTTTTCGGACCGTTCGAGCCGTCGCCTGAGGATGTGCTGCTGCTTGTCGAAATTTCCGACACCAGTCTTCGCTACGACACACGGATCAAAGCGCCGCTGTATGCGCAGTGCGGCATTCCCGAATATTGGATTCTGAATATTGCGGACGGCGTGTTGGAAGTCCGGACCAATGCCTCCGGCGGCGAGTATCAGAACCTCTCTATCCTCGAGCGCGGGCAAACCATCACTCCCCAAATGCTGCCTGGCACGATCTTCACTGTTGACGAACTCATCGACTGAAAAGGTCGCGGAATAGGCGACAGTTTTTCCGAAGAGTTCCGGACAACGTTCGTACTCACTCAATTTGGAGCGCCATTGGAGTGGGAAACCGAATTGCTCCGGACGGGCTGGAGATTATAATGGCATGCATGAGCGCACAGACTGCCGAACTGCTCGAAGCTATCGAGCATCTTCCGCGCGGAGCGTCCCTGGTGATGCAAGAGGTCACATGGGACGATTATGAAGAGCTGCTTGTGGAGCTTGCAGATTATCGAAGCATCCGCGTCAGCTTTGATGATGGCAGGATCGAATTCGTGAGCCCGCTGAACAAGCACGAAAAGATCATCCGGTTCATCGACCGCATGGTTCACGTTTTTGGCGAGATTCGAAAATTGAAGATTGAACACTATGGCAGCTCGAACTGGAAACGGAAGGTTCTTGCCAAAGGAGTTCAACCCGACTGTTGCTATTACATCAACAGCGCGGATTTGGTTATTGGTAAGCAGCAACTGAATCTCGATGTGGATCCACCTCCAGACATCGCGGTCGAAATCGATGTGACGAGCAGTTCGATTCGCAAGTTTTCAATCTACGCGGCTCTGAAAGTACCGGAATTCTGGCGGTATGATGGAACGAAATTTCAGATATTCCGCCTGAAAAACGAAACATACTCCGAGATTCCTGCCAGTCAGATTTTGCCCAGGCTCACGGGAGGGCAATTGGTTGAAACCATCGAACTTTCTCAGAGTGTCGGTCATACCGCGGCACTTCAAACCTTTCGATCGAAGATCTAAGCCAAATTGGGCTCAATTTGTTTGGAAGCCAACAGTGCCGCTGACTGTGCGATTTTCCCGAGAGAGCCGAAATGCCGCATCCGCGGATCCCCTGCGGTCACGATCCAAAATGGCGGGCGCGCGACGGTCGAAATCAAACCCCTCGACGATTAGCAGAATTGGGACAACTTTGTCAGCATTAATTGATTTTCCCCAATCATTTCGCCATATAATCCGCCCACTATGCCCCTGCAAAGTGGGACGAAACTCGGTCCGTACGAAATTCTGGAGCAAATTGGCGCCGGAGGAATGGGCGAAGTTTACAAGGCGGCGGACACGAGATTGAATCGCACTGTCGCCATCAAAGTACTTCCTCCACAGTTTTCCGAAAACACAGAAATGCGGCAGCGATTCGAACGGGAAGCGCAGACCGTCGCGGCTTTGAATCACCCCAGCATCTGCACAATCTTCGATGTGGGCCGGCAGGACGGCACCGATTTTCTCGTCATGGAGTATCTCGAAGGCGAGTCGCTCGCGCAGCGGTTGACCCATGGGCCGATGCCGCTGAACGAAGCCCTTAAAGTCGCCATCGGAATTGCCGACGCGCTGGACAAGGCGCACGGGCGGGGCGTGACGCATCGCGATCTCAAGCCCGGCAATGTCATGCTGACTCAGAGCGGCGCGAAGCTGCTGGACTTTGGTCTCGCCAAGGTTCGCCAGCAGGCTCAGACCGGAGGGCCGCCGCCATCGGGCAGCCGGCAACTGACGATGGACACCACGGTTCCCGGGACAATTCTCGGCACCATGCAATACATGGCGCCGGAACAGCTGGAGGGCCAGGACGCCGACGCGCGCACGGACATTTTCGCTTTCGGTGTGGTGCTCTATGAGATGGTCACCGGGAAGCGCGCGTTTGACGGGCGCAGTCAGGCACTGCTGATCGCATCGATCATGTCGGTCGATCCTGATCCAATTTCGAAAACGCAGAGTGCCGTGCCGCCCGCGCTCGATTACGTCGTCAAGCGCTGCATGGCAAAGGATCCGGAGAAGCGGCTGCAAACGGCATGGGATCTGCTGTGCCAGCTGCAGTGGATTTCGGCGGGTGGGTCGCAGTCTGGAATGCCGTCGCCGCTCACTGCAACATGGCGAAGGCATACCATGCTCTTGCGGACTGGCCTGGCAGCTGCCGCGCTGCTCGTGGTTGCGATGGCGTTGCCGGCGTATCGTTACTACCGCGGTGGCGATGGCGAAGTGGAAACGCGTTTTCTGATTCCGGTACCGGACATGCCCGTGGCAGACGCCGTATCCATTTCTCCAGACGGCCACTGGATCGCCTATTCGGCGCGCGACAGCGCATCTTCATTTGTGTTCACGCGTCCCATCAATTCGGAGGCATCGACCAAACTCGCCGGGACCGAAGGCGCCGGCCAATTGTTCTGGTCACCAGACAGCAAATCGATTGCGTTTTTTGCGGGCGGCCGGCTCAAACGCGTGGAAGCTGCCGGCGGCGCTCCTTCGAATATCTGCGAGACGGCGGATCTGGCCGGCGGAACCTGGAATGCGGATAATGTGATCCTTTTCGCATCGCGCAAAGGCCTGCAGCGCGTGGCGGCAACCGGAGGCGAGCCCATGCCGGTCGTCGCGCCGGGAGGACTACAGAAAGTTCAAGAGCCATTCTTTCTTCCGGATGGGCAGCATTATTTATTCACCAGCGACGGTGTGGTGTATGCGGGCGCTCTGGATTCGAAGGACGTCACGAAACTGTTAGCAGCACAATCCAATGCGATCTACGTCGAGCCCGGCTACCTTTTGTTTCATCGTGACGGCACGCTGTTCGCGCAACCGTTCAGCGCAAGTTCGCTGAAACTGAGCGGAGAAGCCGGGCGCCTTGCCGACAAACTTCCAATTTCAGCCGATGGGGCAGCGGCCTTCGCCGCTTCGGAAAACGGAGTCCTGCTGTTTCGCAACAATCCGCAGTCGATGGCGGCCGCGGCAGGCTCGCCGGCGGTTTCGGCAATTCCTGTATGGCCGCTGCTGTGGGTCGATCGCAGCGGCGCGAAAACCGAACAGGCTGCAGCGCCCGCCGGCTTTGCCGGGGTGGATCTTTCGCCGGACGGAAAACGCGCCGCCGTGCATCGTCACGGCCCGGATGGCGGCGACATTTATATTTTCGAGCTCGGCAACAGCACGCCCTCGAAATTTACCTTCGACGCTTCTCAGGATAGTTCCAGCCCGGCATGGTCGCCGGAGGGCGATCGCATTGCGTTTGGTTCCCACCGAAACGGCAAATGGGGACTTTATTTGAAAGTAGCCGACAACTCGCGTATGGAGGAGTTGCTTCTGGAGTCCGACTCGGTGCTGGCGCCGATGAGCTGGTCTCCGGACGGCAAGACACTGGTGTACTGGACCGTCAACAGCAAAACCGGCGGCGACATCATGGCCATTCCCGTGATGGGCGACCACAAGCCCGTGGTCATCGTGCAGGGGCCGGCAGACGAACGCAATCCGCAAGTGTCTCCGGACGGCAAGTGGCTCGCCTACAGTTCCAATGAGACCGGACGCAGCGAAGTCTACATCCGGCAATTCCCGGAAGGTCCAGCGAAAATTCAGGTCTCGGTCAACGGCGGTGTGTATCCACGCTGGCGGCATGACGGGAAGGAACTTTACTTTCTGAATCTGATTTCGCTGGGCGAAATGATGGCGTCTGAAATCCGGGTCAACGGCGCCTCCGTTCAGCGCGAGGTTCCGAAATCGCTGTTCCAGTCCGTGCTGGTCACCAGCCAGCATGCGGCGGGACAATTCAACGCCTATGCGGTGACCACAACCGGCCAGCGCTTCCTGATACCGCAGTACGAAAATCCCCCAGCGCTTTATTCTTCGGCGGTGATTGGTCGTGGGCGCGGCGCTACGCTCACAAACGTGCTTCCGGGAATTACCACGGACCGGCATTCTGCAAACTCTCTATCGACATCGTCATCCGCGCCAATCACCGTTGTTCTGAACTGGACTGCGGCGCTGAAAGGAAAATAACCATGTCCCTGGAATCCGGCGCCAAGCTCGGCCCTTATCAAATCGTCGCTCCAATCAGCACTGGAAATGGCGCTGACATTTACAAGGCTTCCGATACGCGATTAAATCGGGTCGTTTCCATCCGGCTGCTTCCCGAGGAATTCTCTGCAAATTCTGAAGTGCGCCAGCGGCTCGAACGCGATGTGAAGACCATTGCCTCGCTGAATCACCCCAATATTTGTGCGCTCTACGATGTCGGCGAACAGAATGGAGCAAACTACCTCGTTACCGAACATGTGGAAGGCGAGACGCTGGCGCATCGCCTGACCCGCGGGCCGATGGAGTTGGACGAAGCGATGAAACTGGGTATTGCCATCGCGGATGCGCTCGATAAGGCGCACCGGAGCGGAGTCATCCACCGCGGTCTCAATCCCTCCAATGTGATGATTGCCGCTGCCGGAGCAAAGCTGATGGATTTCGGATTGGCAAAGCCGGAACCACTTCAGGCTACGGCGGTTTCGATTTCCGCCATATCGACACGAATGGCTGCCAAGACCGTTGGGGGAATTTCCCCAGAGGCTGCCCCATATTTGGCGCCAGAGCAATGGGACGGTGTCGAAGGCGATGCGCGAAGTGACATCTTCGCACTCGGCGCGATTCTGCATGAAATGATTACGGGCACCCCTGCCTTCGAAGGCAAATCGCAAGCCATGTTGGTGGCTGCAATCCAGACCATCGATCCGGAACCGGTTTCTGCCAAACAACCGATGGCTCCGCCCGCTCTGGACTACCTGATCAATCGCTGTCTCGCGAAAGATCCGAAGAAGCGGCTGCAGACTGCGTGGGATCTGCTGAGCCAACTGCAGTGGATCGCCGAGGGCGGCTCTCAAGTCGGAGTTCCGGCGATTTTTACTGCAAAACGCAAGAAGCAGGAACGGCTAATCTGGATTGGAATGGCAGTCGCGGCGCTACTGGTTTTTGCGATGGCTCCGGCGACGTATCACTACTTGAAAGGGGCCCCTGAACCGGAAGACGCCAAATTTGTCCTGACGAATATGGGCAATGCTGCGGCTCAAGGTCCGCCGCCGTCGATTTCTCCGGATGGCCGCTGGATTTTCAGAAGCACCGGGGCCCTGGGGCTCGTTGCCGTCCATCTGGCTTCGGTCATGCCCCAATTGATTGCGAAGGACAACGTGGAGACACAGCCATTCTGGTCGGCCGACAGCAAGTTCATTGCTTTTTTTGAGGACGGCAAGCTGAAAACCATACCGGTTTCCGGCGGTCCGGCAAAGACGATATGTGAAACTCCGCCGCCAGTCACGATGGGCACCTGGAACCAGAATGGAGACATCCTTTATTCCAGCGCCGGATTGATTTATCGCGTGCTGGCCGCCGGTGGACAGCCGACAGCCATCTCCAAACTCGACGCATCGCACAATGAATCCGCGCACCTGATGCCGGTATTCCTTCCGGACAACCGTCATTTCTTGTATCTGGCTGCTGCGGCGCAGCCGGCAGACAGCGCCGTTTATGTGGGAGATATGGAAGGTAAGGACAAGCCCAGGAAGCTGTTCGCTTCTGCTTCAAAAGCCCTTTACGCCGCTCCAGGCTATGTGCTGTTCAATAAGGAAGGCACAATTTTTGCGCAACCGTTTAATCTGAAGACGACTTCACTGGAAGGGGAGCCTGTTCGTGTTGCCGAAGGTGTCCAGTTCATGACCTCCGGCACTCAGGGCGGTGTGACTACAGCGAACCTGGATCAGACGGCCAGTTACGCGGTGTCTCAGAACGGGATACTCACCTATCGAATCGGCAATAACACCGGAGGTCCTGCGCCAAGTACCGCAAATGCAGTTGCAGACCGCTCGTTGATCTGGTTCGATCGCGCCGGCGGCCGAAACGGACAAGTTGGCGGACCCGGAGCTTATGCCGGAGTCGATCTCACCGCCAACGGGAAGAAAGTAGCCGTTCACGTCCACGAGACCAATGGCGGCGGCGACAGCTGGTTCTTCGATTCCGATCAGGGCCGCATGCAGCGATTGACCTTCGATTCGACACAGAACAATTCCAGTCCCGTCTGGTCTCCGGACGGGACTCGTTTCGCGTATGCCTCCAGGCGCGGCAACAAATGGGGAATCTACGTCAAGCTGGGCGACGGCACCGCAAAAGAGGAGTTGATCACCGAATCGGATGCGCTGAAGTCTCCCATGAGCTGGACGCCGGACGGTAAGACAGTCGTGTATTGGGTCAACGGCACGGGGACGAACGGAGACATCTGGTACGTTCCCGTCGCCGGAGATAAGAAACCCGCTCCGTTCCTGCAAACGCCGGCGAACGAACGCCACCCTCAGTTGTCTCCCGACGGAAAGTGGCTAGCTTATGAATCCAACGAAACCGGGCGGTTTGAGATCTATCTCAAACCGTTTCCCGAAGGTCCGGGCAAATGGCAGATTTCCACCGACGGCGGAACTGTTGCGCGCTGGCGCGGCGACAGTAAGGAGCTGTATTTTCTATTGCCGCCAAACATGGTTTCCGTTGAGATCAAGGTGTCCGGCACTTCTATCGTGCCTGCTGCATCCAAAACGATGTTTGCACTTCCGAGCAATCCCGGTCCTAACATTCTGCCATCGGAATACATGGTTTATGCGGTGTCACCCGACGGCAAGCGATTCCTGATTCCACAACTCGGCGGCCCGACTCCCGCCGGCACAGGCAGTGGCAGTCTTGCCGAGGTTATGGCGACGGCTGCCGATCAGGGAGGAACCGCGACCTCGTCATCCAACTCACTGATGGTTGTGGTGAACTGGCCACGACTGATGAAGCGGAAGTAATCTGTAGGGGCAGTCGATCAGGAAATCCCTCTCCCAACGGG
>JBGPBY010000141.1:0-14593 GCA_041481485.1 Terriglobia bacterium | reverse complement strand
GTAAAAATTGTTACTTGCGGTACCCCTCACCCGACCCTCTCCCGTTGGGAGAGGGATTTCTTGATAGATCGCCCCTACAGTCGCGCCCGCAACACGTGTTCCGTATTGCCCGGGCTTGGTAATTCACTGTACAGTTTCACCTTCGAGAGGAACTATGACAAAGAAATTCCGGTTGCTTCTGTGTCTCGCGGTGCTTACCGCATTGCTTTCCTGCAACTCCAGTTCTGATGAAATTGTCATCGGCGAATTCGGCTCACTCACCGGAACGGCCGCAACCTTTGGTACCTCGACTCGAGATGGAATCGCCATGGCCATCGATGAAGTCAATAAAGCAGGTGGCGTCCTTGGAAAGAAAATCAGAGTGGTTGTCGAAGATGACCGGTCACAACCGGAAGAAGCAAAGACTGCCATTACCAAACTGATTTCAAAAGACAGAGTTGTCGCGGTTCTTGGCGAAGTGGCATCGTCGCGCAGTCTTGCCGCTGCGCCCGTCGCCCAGCAGAGCATGATTCCCATGATCAGTCCGTCTTCGACCAACCCAGGAGTAACCCAGGTTGGCGATTACATCTTTCGAGTGTGCTTTATCGATCCGTTTCAGGGACTCGTGATGGCCAAATTTGCGACGAATACGCTGAAGGTCAAGAATGTCGCCATTCTCCGTGACATCAAGAATGACTATTCCGTCGGTCTTGCCGATGTTTTCATCGAGAACTTCAAGAAGATGGGCGGCAAAATAGTTGCGGATCAGAGTTACAGCGAGGGCGACACAGACTTTAGTGCCCAGCTGACATCATTGAAGTCTGCCAATCCGCAGGCGGTGTTCCTTCCGGGCTACTATGGGGAAGTTGGTCTGATTGCACGTCAGGCTAAGAAGCTCGGGCTGAATGCCACTCTCATGGGCGGCGACGGATGGGATTCTCCGAAGCTGTTTGAAATCGGCGGCGATTCTTTGAACGGCGCCTATTTTTCCAACCACTATTCGGTGGATGATCCCAGCGCAGCAATTCAAAAGTTCGTTGGCGAGTACAAGGCCCGCTACGGAGCGATTCC
Organism: Terriglobia bacterium; assembly: GCA_041481485.1. Lineage (GTDB taxonomy): Bacteria > Acidobacteriota > Terriglobia > 20CM-2-55-15 > 20CM-2-55-15 > JBGPBY01. The sequence continues at coordinate 13,543 of JBGPBY010000141.1, read as the reverse complement.
GGACGCACTGGCCGCTCTGGCCTATGACGCGGCGCACATACTGGTGGATTCCATGAAAAAGGCGAATTCCACCGACGGCCCCAAACTTCGCGATGCCATTGCGCAGACAAAGGACTACTCTGGTGTGACTGGAAACATAACCATCGACAAGGATCGCAATTCGGTGAAGCCGGCCGTTGTCCTGCAGGTCAAGAACGGCAAGCTTGCCTATGTCGAAACCATCACTCCTTGAACACTTTTCTCCAGCAGGTCATCAACGGAATATCCCAGGGTAGCGCCTATGCATTGATCGCGCTGGGATACACGATGGTGTATGGGGTATTGCGTCTCATCAACTTCGCTCACAGCGATGTTTACATGTTCGGCGCATACATGGGCTACTACCTTGCTAACAGTGCATGGTTGCAGTCGCGGTTTGGAACATCGCCGTCCGCTGCGATTATCGTGATGCTGGGCGCCATGGCGCTTTCCGCCGGTCTGGGTCTACTCATCGAACGATTTGCATACCGTCCCAATCGTAGTTCCTCTCCACTGACTCTGGCATTTTGGTTTGGAATTCTCGGCGCTGCCGCAGGACAGCTGTTCGGTGAGACTATGGTATGGCTTGCCGTTGGGGCGGCTATCGGGTTTGTTGCCGGAGCACTCATCGAAAAAGCGGGATTGAAACCGCTCAAACAGGGATCGAGGCTTGGATTATTGATCATTGCGATTGGAGTTTCGTTGTTCCTGGAAAACGGCGGGCAGCAGGCATTTGGCGCCGATCCCAAATTTTTCCCCGAAATTATTCCGACGAAACTCATTAATGCCGGCAGTTTGAAAATCGACAGCCAAAAACTGATCGTCCTGGGTGTGTCCATTGTATTGATGCTGTTGCTCAATTTGCTCGTGAAATATACAAAGACGGGTAAAGCCATGCGCGCCGTGTCGTTCAATCTGGACGCCGCAAAGCTGATGGGAATCAATACGGATCGGATCATCGCGATTACATTCGCAATCGGCTCCGCGCTGGCCGGGGCCGGCGGCATTCTGGTGGCGCTGCTCTACCCTCGGATTGACCCATTGATGGGAGTGAACCCGGGGATCAAGGCCTTTGTTGCGGCGGTGCTCGGCGGCATCGGCAACATCACCGGGGCAATGATCGGTGGGTTGATCCTCGGAATTGCCGAAGTGATGGCGGTGGGATACGGACAATCTACGTATCGCGATGCGATTGCATTTGTCATTCTGGTGCTGATCTTGTTGTTGAAGCCCGACGGAATCATGGGCAAAGGATCGACTGACAAGGTATGAAGAAAGTCCTCTTCTGGTTGGCAGCGATTGCGATTCTGATCGTCACGCAGGCCGGTATAAAGGGACTGATTGGTCCGTATTACTACCATATTTTGATTCTGGTCGGGATCAACATCATCCTTGCGGTGAGTCTGAATCTGATCAATGGCGTCACCGGCCAGTTCTCCATCGGTCATGCGGGATTCTATGCGGTTGGCGCCTACTCTTCGGCCTCGCTGGTGTATTACGGGCAGTCTGCCATACGCCCCGCACTATCCTTTCTTCCCCAGATGGCGCAGGACGCGGTTCTGCTACTACTGGGGTTGTGTGCCGGAGCTCTGGCGGCCGGCATCGCGGGGTTCGCCGTGGGAATTCCGTCGCTGCGGTTGCGCGGCGACTATCTCGCCATCGTGACGCTGGGATTCGGAGAAATCATCCGGGTGCTGATTCTCAACATCAACGCGATTGGCGCCTCGCGGGGATTTTCAGGCATCCCTCTGCTCAGTAATTTTTTCTGGGTCTACTTGTTCGTGTTCGTAACCATCGCTACGGTGTACAACCTCGTCCATTCCAGCTATGGACGTGCGTTTATCTCCATTCGCGACGACGAGATTGCCGCTGAAGCGATGGGCGTGGACACCACACGATTCAAAGTGATGTCGTTCGTGATCAGTTCCATGTTTGCCGGTGTTGCCGGTGGCCTGTTCGGTCACTTCGAGATGTACCTGCATCCGAATTCCTTCCTCTTCACGACATCGTTTTACCTGATCATCATGATCGTCGTTGGCGGATTGGGTAGCATCGAAGGCGCAATCGTAGGTGCAACACTCGTCACTGTAGTTCTGGAAGTGTTTCGCGGCTTTGGTCCGTTCCGGCTGGTGAATTTTGCCGTGCTGCTGGTACTGGTGATGTTGTACCGGCCGCAGGGTCTTGTCGGCTCATGGACGTTGTTCCGGAAAGGCACTGCATAGGCGATGCCGATTCTTGATATCAGGCGCTGCACCAAGAGATTCGGCGGCCTCGTCGCGGTCAAGGATCTGAATATGGGGCTCAATTCCGGAGACCTGTATGGATTGATCGGGCCAAACGGTGCCGGCAAGACCACCATCTTCAATCTGATTACGGGAGTTTATGTCCCCGATGAAGGATCCATTAGTCTCGATGGCCGGGAGATTCACGGATTCAAACCGTCCGCAATTGCGAAACGGGGGATGTCGCGCACGTTTCAAAATATCCGTCTGTTCAGCAGCATGACCGCACTTGAAAACGTACAGGTGGCGCACCACATGCATCGTAAACAGTCGGTATTTGACGCGATCATGCGCATGCCCTCAATGAAGGAAGAAGAGGCGGAGATCCGGCGCTCCGGCATGGAACTGCTGAAAATCTTTGGTTTGGACAAACGTGCGGACGATCTGGCGAAGAATCTGCCATACGGGTCGCAGCGCCGGCTCGAGATTGCACGCGCACTGGCGACACATCCAAAGGTATTGCTGCTGGATGAGCCGGCCGCCGGAATGAACCCACAGGAATCGCTGGATCTGATGCATCTGATTCAGTTTTGCCGTGACAAATTCGGCCTGACCATTCTGCTCGTGGAGCACAACATGAAAGTGGTGATGGGCGTCTGTGAAAAGATTCAGGTAATCGATTACGGCGAAACGATCGCATTGGGCAGCCCGAAGGAAATTCGGAATGACCCGAAAGTCATCGAAGCCTATCTCGGAGGCGCCTGATGCCGGAGGCTATGCTCGATCTCCGGAATGTATCCAGTGGATACGGCGCGATCGAGGCGCTGAATTCCATCAATATCCATATCAATCGCGGCGAAGTGGTCACCCTAATCGGTGCGAATGGCGCCGGGAAATCGACGACGCTGAGAAACATCACAGGATTGGTGGCTGTGCGATCCGGAGAAGTGGTGTTTGAAGGGCAACCGCTGAACGGCATGATGACTCATAAGATTACGGGGCTCGGAATTTCAATGGTGCCGGAAGGCCGCGCAATTTTTGCCAACCTCTCCGTGATGGAGAACCTGGAAATGGGCGCATACCTACAGACCGACAAGGCAAAGAATGCAGCGGAACTCGAGCGTGTGTTTACCTTGTTCCCGAGATTGAAGGAACGGAGGAAACAAGCCGGCGGGACGCTCAGCGGAGGCGAACAGCAAATGCTGGCAATCGGCCGGGCATTGATGGCACATCCGCGGCTGTTGCTGCTGGATGAGCCGTCTTTGGGTCTGGCGCCACTGCTGGTCCGAACGATTTTCGAGGCCATCGACACCATTAATAAGGAAGGGACCACGATTTTACTGGTGGAACAGAATGCAAACGCTGCGCTGCGGCATTCGCATCGGGCATACGTTCTGGAAACGGGACAGATTGTGATGGAAGGGGCCTCGGATAAAGTTGCAGCGGATCCGCGCGTGAAGGAAGCGTATCTCGGGGAGTGAGGTAATTCAGGCTTTTTTACAATCCTTAGCAACTACGGCTCTCACGTTCTGTTAGTGTTTCAGTCATAAATATCGGAAAATACGGTGTGCGAGGTCCAAAAGGCGCACCTCAGGGGAGCAATAGCGAAATCATGAAAAAAGTAATATTTACGATCGCAGTTGCGATTTTGATGATGATGCCCGTATTCCGTCCGATTCATGGTCAGGATGGTCTCGGAGGATTTGGCGAAGGCTTGGATGTCACCGGACTTCTCGGAGATCGTGGCCGTGGCGGCCAGGGCCGCGGAGGCATACAGATGCCGGATTCCAGGTCCCTGCTTTCCGAGATACAGTCCACTTTGAAAAAGGGCAAGACGCCAATGGACAAAGCGCAGGAAAAACCGGTGAAGAGCCTGCTGGATGCCGAAATAGTCATCCTGACGGATAAGATTCAACTTCTTCGAAACAACAACAACAATAACAACAATCAGAATTTCGGCGGCGACTTTGGCGGCGGCCGCGATTTCGGAGGCGGTTTTCAGGACGGTGGAGGTTTCCGAGGAGAGCGAGGGTTCCCGGGCGGAGGCGGCTTTCCGGGCGGGGAACGGGGAGGCGGAAATCCGCAGGGTCAGAACCAGCCTGGCAATGCGGCGGGCATCCAGAACAATAACCAACTGCCGAGCCAGCTTGCCGGACTTCCCATTCAGATTGAAACACTCACAGATCTGAAGAATGACGATTTTGTGGAAAACAAGCTCGCGTCATTCCTCACTCCGCAGCAGGCGGCTCTGATCCAGAAGGCAAAAGCGGATGACAAGACCAACGCGACCTGCCTGGCAGGACTGTTCGACCGCGCATTTAGTCTGACACAGAATCTCGGTGGCGGTGGAGGCGGCCGCGGAGGCAATAACAATAACAATAACAATAACAACAATATTGCCCGGCTGCTGAATCTCGATAACCCGAATGGAAAGAAGGAAAACGGTCAGGCTTACTGCATGACTGCGGAAGCGACGCCATCCGATCGCCTCGAGCCAATCCGAAAAGTCCTCGTAGCAGGGAATCTGCCGTTGGCCAAGGATAAGGAACAGATTGCAGAGATTTTCATGAGATCGCAGATTCAGGATCTGCAGGACTCCCTCCGCGCAGGTCTCACCGCAAGCTTCAGCGGCAATCGTGGCGGCAACAATAGGAACAATCCTCAGCAGCTGATCCAGACGTCCCAGGACAACATGTACAAGAAGGTCGAAGAAATCCTCAGTCCAGCTCAGGCGGAAACCCTGAAGAAGTGGCATTACAATCAGATTTTGAGCCGCGGCGGAATCGAGGCGCTGATTACACTTGAAGAACTGCAGGGAACTCCACTGAACGAGAGCCAGATTGCCCGGGTTACCATCGCGTTTCCGGAATTCCGAAATCAATTACTGGCTGCGGCCAAAGCGTCGAACAAAAACACCCCCGCAAAGGATATCGATCAGTCCGCGATGACCAAAGTGCTGGCGATGCTCGAGCCGCCTCAGGTAGCATCGTTCCAGGATGCAGTGAAGCTGGGGACTCAGAAGTAGTCCTTCATTTCTGGAAGGAAAAGACGGCTCGACTTTACGAAGCGAAAATCTTCGAAGATCAGCAAATTCCGCACTGCGGGAGCCTCACTGCGTTGGTGTTGCCAGAGGGTTAACCTTCGCGCTGGGATCGTATTCGAGCCGGTAGTTACCACTCTTCGTACTGTCGACAAATTCATAAATCACATTATCGCCCTTGCCGATGCCGTCCACGTGACGATAACGCCAGGTTTCGAATGGGAAGGTGTTCGTCACTCCTCCACCTTTTGATTGATCGCTATAATAGGTGCCGCCGCTGAGATGGCTGACGATTTCATCCGGCGGACCATTCAGAATGTACATTTTCCCGCGATCGGATTCTGATCCGGGGACTCCCGCCGAAAAGTGATCGTTGGCGTATGACACCCGCGCATAGAACTCCGTTTCGAATTCATTTGCAGATGTATCGGGCGTTGGATCCCGGCGTTTCCAAAACAATTCAATAAACCGCTGCCGCTCTGCGTCAGTTGCCAGGATCTTGAAGGCCCGGACTTCCTCATCGGTGACAATGAGGCTCACCTCCGAGCTGGCCCAATTCGCAAGATCAGACGTCTGCGGTGCTGCGGGGGAAGCTGGGAGCGTTTGCGGATTTGGCCCCTGCGGCAGTGTTGGGCTGCTTGAAAATGGGGACGCCGTTGCGCGGACAAGTGCGGCGACCTGCGGCACCTCCGCCTGTATCGGCTTGCCCGCCAGGCCGAACAGGACTGGGGTTCCAATGGCTATCGTCATTGCTCCGATGAGCAAAGCTCTCTTTGCAACATTGAGTTCCGGACGGATTCGAAAGTTCATGATTTCCTCGATTCGTTTTTTCAGGCTGGGTCCGGTAATTCCGGATACCAAAGCCCGTTCAGCCGGTACGCAGAATTCGCATACCTTTAGAATGCCTGACGCGTACGGCCTGGGACTGCATCCGTTCTGAAGTGTGCTTTCGTCGCAGGCGCGCTCGCGTTCGCGGAACAGCCGTCCGCCGATCCACCACACCATGGGATAAAACCAGAAAACCGATTCGACAATCGCATGCACAAAAGCCGTCAGATTGTCGCGCCGCCTAACGTGTGAAATTTCATGAGTAAAAATGCACTCCAGTTCCGAGTCATTCAAATGCAACGCAATGTCGCGAGGCAGCATCAGTACTGGACGAAAGACGCCGAATACGCCAGGTTCTGTTTGAGTGCGGCATGAAATCAGTGGCAGGGAAGCGACGCCGCACAACGACAAGACATGATTCAGAATTTCCAATTCCCGGCCTTCGCCGAAAGGCTCCGACTGCCGGACAATCGCGCGCACCCGCTGAAGTTGCCTGTAACGGCGGAGACAGAATGCCAGAATGCCGAAGGCCCATATTGCTGCGGTAACCGGAACAAGGAAGTTCGATGGCGCAGCCTCTGCTGCCGGGAAACGGAGGACCGTCAAGGTAGAGCCGTAGCTTTCAAAAGGTTGGCTCAGTCCAGCGATCACTGCGACACGCGGCGCCATCTGCTGTAGCGCGGGAGATGTAAGCCGGCCGGCAATTCCGGTCAATATCGAAAAGGGGATCAGGAATTTGAGGGATGCCGCAAACCAAAGTTTGTATCGGACTGCGGCAGAATTTCCACGCAGAGCGACGGCCAGAACTGCCGCTCCAAATGCAAACAGACTCGATTGCCAGAGATGATTCGCCAGTGCTGCAATCATTTGGATTGTTCCTTCCGCGCGAGTTCCCGGAGCGTCTTCTCCGCCTCGCGGATATCTTCCAAAGTGAGTTTGCCGGCCTCGATCAATTGAGCAATAACGGGCTGGCTGCGTCCGCCAAAAAATGCCAGCAGATCATCGAGCATCCGGCGCTGCGCGGATGCGCGGGAAATGACAGCTTCGAAGATATGCGCGTTGCTGATTTTCCGCACCCGGCGAAGGGCTCCCTTGGTCTCGAGGCGATAGACCGTGGTCTGTATGGTCGTGTACGCCGGTCTGCCCCGCAGTGGAAACGATTCCTGAATTTCCCTGATGGAAGATGGTCCCGAGGTCCACAGGGCGTCCATGATGCGGGATTCCAGTTTGGTGAATCGGCGGCTCACTCAGTGCTCCTATACTTGTCTGTAAATCTACTACACATGTATGTAAGTTGCAACGGGCATACTGTTGCAGCCTCACTTCCTATCCGGAGTATCCTTTATATATCGCAGCGAGGAATCAATGTCAGAGATCGGCCGGGGAATGTGTCATGTTTTGTTCGCATACGACGTCGCGTTGTCTATCGATTTGAGCCGCGCAGAAGCGAGTTTGAAGGAGGCAACGCAGCGTGCGGCGCTGCGTCATTCGCGGCGCTCGGCCCAATATTTTCGCTACCAGCCACCACCCATTCGATTTGTTCAGCCTGCGGAAGCACTGGACATCGGTCCGTTCAGTACGAATCCAGCGGTGGAGTATGTGCTCTATGACTTCGGTGCAGTCCAGGTGACATACACAATTCCCATCGATGGTCCGCTTGAGAGTCTTCTTGAGCTCAGTGGAACGCTTTATGAGAACCAGTCGCTGCTTGAGGATTCAAGGCGGCGTGTTGGCCAGCTTCTGGATGCGATCGAGCCGGCCGTCAGCAAGCCCAGTATTTCCGACTTCGTCGAAGATTATGCCGTGTTTCAAATCGAACGCATTGTGCCGGGAGTTCCGGGTGCAGAATTCATCCAGCAGAACTCGAGGGAATTGTCTCAGATCCTGCGAGCCGAGACCGGTCCGCTTTCCGAAGACGAGTTGAAAGATTCCCTGGCGCATCGAATTTCCTTTCGAAGTGACGACGTGACTATCGTGGACTGGAACGCGGCGATTATTCTGGATTCGGAGCCGGAAGACATCCTGGCGATTCTGGAATTTGCCAACGTTGAACTGATGGAAATGCGGTACCTCGACCACCGCCTCAATGCCGCATTGGAGTCTTCCTACGAAGCGCTTTCCCGGAAATCCTGGACGGGCTCAACCACGGGAGCGAGAAAATCCGAATTGAGAAGGATCGCCCAATGGCAGGTCGACAGCGCCATGTTGTTCGAGGGCGTAAACAATGCGCTGAAGCTCGTGGGGGATCAGTTTCTTGCCCGTGTCTACCGCGCTGCGGCCGATCGCTTTCATCTGGCGGAATGGGATGAAACGATCATTCGAAAGCTCGACACGCTCAACAGCATATACGGGAAGATTTCAGATCAGCTGACCACCCGCCGTATGGAAATCCTGGAGTGGATCATCATTGTTTTATTTGTGATCTCCATCGTGGTGCCATTCTTCAGTACAACGCTCCAGCACTGAATGGCGTGAACTACAGCAGCATTGGCAGCGGCTTCAATTCCCGTCGAAACGGGTCGAGAATAAAACCAAATCCTTCCAGCGTCGTGGCGCCGAGGAGTGCCGAGTCTCCAGGTTCACCGAAGATAACCAGGGAATCCCCGCGGGTATTGCGATACTCGAATGTGGCGGTCCCGATTTGTCTGTGAACGACTTCACCGTTGGCGAGAATAAACTCTCGTTCAGAATGCGGATGAATTCCCAGCTTCGACAATACGGAGGCAGGAGCAACGGTGTACACCGTTCCGGAATCGACAAGGAATTCCAATTCCGCTGACTTAGAACTGTCCGCCGGGTTTCCAACGCGAACCCGAATATCTGTCAATCCCATAAATTCACTTCCTGAGAGCGATGTTAACTCAGCACTCCGGAACTCAGCAATCCGGCAGCCGTTACAGGTTCGCGAATGAGGACAATAAGTGCAATGCGTCTGCGGAATGTCTGAAACCTTTGTCCACCTTTCGGCGACTTTTTGGGCGCGTCCTGCCCGGACGGACTGAATTCCAGGCATTTTCCCCGCGGAGTTCGGCGTGCTTTGGGATTACCGATGCGCGTGATGCAGCTCCAGTCCGGACATACGTGGAAGGCAGCGCCAGGCTGCCACATTATATTGATTGACGGCGGTGCAGTCCGGTTCGACTATCCATCGAACTGGATCGTTCGGCCGACGCCGAAGTACATCTTTCTGTTTGATCGGTATCCGCCGGATGATCATTGTCTGCTGGCCGTGTCCTGGAGGCGCGTTCCGATCCGGGGGCTGGCATTGTCGACCGCCGGGCTGCTGGAGAAACTGGCGCCCATGGAGACGCGGCCGGCAGATCATCGTGGAGACATCATTCGACTGTTTCGGCCGCCGCTGGAGGCTGCGTGGACTGAGACGCGCTTCATTGAACCGCTTTATGGCAATGAAGTTTCGACTAGAATCAGCGTGGCACGTGCGGATCGCACGCAGGCAGTGTTACTTATGGATTATCGTCCAGGAAGCGAGTTTGCCGCAGACAAGACGTGGAAGATTCTGATGGATACGCTGGTCGTTGGCGAATACATCGAAGACGCGGCAACAGGGCGGAAAGTTGCGAAGCGTGGATAGGGGCTGGGATAATGTTGCACGATACGGTTGGCGTTGATGATCTTTTGGCCAATGAACCGTCTCATGTCCGAATGAAAGGCAAGGAACGGCTCTTGTATCAGTTCAAGGTGACACTGCAGGATGTCAAACCCGCGGTCTGGCGGCGGATTCAGACTCCGGCACGATACTCGTTCTGGGATTTGCACATCGCGATCCAGGATGCAATGGGATGGAATGACACTCACTTTCATGAGTTTCGCATGCCGCACCCGAAGACCGGAGAAATGGAATCGATTGGAATTCCCGATGATGACGACTTCATGCCCGAAAAAGAAGTCAGCCATTGCCGCGAGCGATCGATCGCCGAGTATTTTTCCCCGCAGAATGCAGCAGCCCGTTACGTTTACGACTTCGGCGACGACTGGAATCACGACATTGTTTTCGAGCAAACGGTAGCGGGCGGGGAGGGACTTGAACATCCGGTATGCCTGGATGGCAAGGGGGCGTGTCCCCCGGAAGACTGCGGCGGGCCACACGGATACGCGGAATTTTTGCGAGCCATCAAGAAACCGGGAAGTCCGCGTGGCAGCGAATTGCTGGCATGGGTTGGCGGGGCATTTGATCCGAACGGGTTCAGCACCACCAGAGTGACGTTCGACGATCCTGATGCCCGGTGGCACTGGGCGTATGATGAATCGGTTTTGCTCGGGAACGACGTGACGGACATGCTGTCATCATCCCGCATCGCAGACGAGCAGGGCCGGTATGACTTCCCGATTCCGATGGCGCAATACCTCTGTCTGAAGCACAGCGTTGATATGAATGCGCCCCTTCTGGAACAATTTTCAGGGGCAATTCACAAGGAAGATCATGCCATCGTGAAACTCGATATCGATGAGATCCGGGAACTCCAGTCCTGTTTGCAGAACATGGTGAAGGATCTGAATCGCGGCCTCAGACGGCAAGTGTTGATGTCGCTTCGCGAGCATTTCCAGACGATGGAATCGCTCATACGCCGGCGTTAGACGCACAGGCTCTCCGTTATTTCATTCCGGTCTGACTTGCCGTCAATACCTCCAACGGAACATCCATTGCACTACATGCTGCGATGGAACTCGAAGACGAAAGCCGTCTTGTCACACGGTTGCTTTCCGGTGATGTCGCAGCACTGGATCAGTTCGTCATGGTGTACCGGCGGTTCATCACGGCAGTCCTGTGCCGTCATGCGCAACTGGATCCGGAAGATGTGGACGAACTCTATCAGCGTTTCCTGCTTCACATCTGGGAAGACGGTTACAGGCGCCTGCGCCCGTGGAGCGGGACGCGAAGTTTGCGTGCGTATTTGGGAGCGGTTGCGCGCAATCTTGCGCGCGACTATCGACGGGAGCGGCGTTCGGCCAATGAAAATGGCGAGCGGCCTCAGGCCCTCATGCAGACGATGGACGATGCGGCGGCGCGGTCCGATCGAAGAAGGATAGTTCGGACCGCGCTCTCGCAGATGTCCGGCCGCGACCAGGAGCTGATTCATCGCCGTTACTACCTGGAAGAGAGTTATCGCGAAATTGCAGAGAGTCTCGGGATGACTGTGAATCATGTCGGCGTTGCGCTGCTCCGCGCGGAGTCTCGCCTGGGTGCACTTCTCGAAAAACATCGTAGTGAGTTGTAAGAACGTGAGCGGAGGAATCGTCTTGTAATGCATGACGAGACGGCAAAGACGAGGAGCTGGAGGAACTGGAGGAGCTGAATGGTGAACTCTCTGTTTTATCGCTCGATGTTGGGAATGCTGCTCATGCTGATGTTTTCTGCGGCGGCACATGCACAGAATTGGGAACCCCGAGGTTTTACGTTTGTTCCCAATTCCATTCTTCAGGGAGATTGCTACGGGATTGTTGTGGATGACGGTTACTACATGACCATCGACATTCTGGTCCTGTTTCCCGGCGGCGGCGGGCCGCTCGAGGCCGATCAATGGGTGACGCTGGACGGAGCAGGACAGTACAGCGGAATCTGTACGCCTTACGATCAGCCCGTCGGAACCTACACGGTTGAAGCCGTTCGCAACTCGTACTATGGGGACTGGGTGTATGTGTGGTCATCGATTGAAGTGCTTTCGGCCACACCGCCACCGCCGCCTCCAGACCCTGCGGGCATTTCATTCTCCCGGCCTTCGATGGGGCAGGGAGAGTGCCTTCAAGTGACGGTTGGCGATGGCGCCAACATGCTGATTGGTATTCAGTACATTGACCCTGTTTACGGTGCCGTTGAACAAGCGCCCTGGATGGCTCTGGACAGCAACGGAACGGGAAGTTTTTGCAGCGACCAATCCGTCGGAAGTTATACGGTAACCGCAATCCGCAACATGCAAAGCACGGTATGGATTCCCACGTCGGCGACATTTGAAATCGTTGCACAGCCGAGCGACTTGAGCATCAGCCCGACCTGGGGATACGCGGGCATTCTGTCTGGATATGGGAGCAGTTGCAAAACGCTGACATTCGCGGGTGCGCCCAATTCAACAGTGGACATGTTGCTGACGCAAACTTTCGCGCAGGGCACCGTGCAGGGAGAATGGGGACCTCACACTCTGGACGCCAATGGTCAGTGGAGCAACTGCGACGGACATGACAGCACCCCGCACACTTTGACGGTGCTGGCCATCAAGAATGTCGATGCGATCAATTGGCGGTACTTGCCGGTTCCGCAAACCTGGCAGCTTATGCCGCCACAGCCGAGCGGGTTGTCCTTCGGTCAGACGATGGTCCATCCGGGAGAGTGGTATACGTGGTTTGTCGGTAATGGAGGCAACACCACACTCGACGTCGTGGTGACGGTGAACGACGAAGCTCCATGGACGGGAACGAACTACCTTCCATTAGATGCCGACGGTCTGCTGGCCAGTTATGTCCCACCCAACCAGCCGCTTGGCCATTACCATGTGACGGCGATCAAGAACACACTGAATCCGGAGTGGCTCAACGTCGATGCATCGATCGATGTGTGCCTGAATTCTGTTCCAGCGGTGAATTCGGTACAACCTGCGGCGAGGGCGCCCGGCGATTCCGGAACCATCTCGTTGCACGGGTCGAATCTCTGCGACATTCGCAGCGTTGCAATTTCACCGGAAGGATTTATCCACATCGATCATTGGCATTACACCAACGACGGTACTTCGATTTCGGCCAATCTTTGGGTGGACGCCAATGCTCCGGTCGGTCCGGTCCTGCTTACGTTGATCACCGGCAATGGAAACGCGCAGTTTCAGCTGGATATCCGCCCCTCGCCGGTTGTTTGGGGAATCAGCACGTCCGGGGCACGGCCAGGAAACTTTGTGCAGGTCTCGTTAAGCGGCGCGTACCTGGAGGGGGCATACCTGTCAACATCATGGCCGGGCCTGTCGTTTTCGAATGTGAGTTCGACGAGCAATTCCATTTCGGCCATTTTCAATATTGCTGCCGAAGCGAAAGCCGGCACTCCAGAGATCGTCGTCAGCAACAATTCCGGATCGACAACGACTTCGTTGTTTTCAATTCTAGGTCCGTTGTTAAGCCGGGAATACATCTACCTTGGAGATCGCCTGCTGGCCGTCGACGGTCCATAACTCGCCTCGTTTGTCATCGTTTGACATTGTTTGTCATTGGGAAAGATCGGAAACAGATCGTCAATTCATTTTTACTGGAAAGAGGACTGTGAAATGACTTCCATGCAATTTCTGCGCTCTCTTGGTGTGGCCGTTGCCGTGACTGGAGTTCTGCTATCGCAGGCGTTCCCGCAGAGTTCAATTGCAAACCAGACACACAGAAATGTGTTGTTCAAAGATATGCCGGGCTTTGTCCTGTCGCAGGTCCGTGCGCTTGGAGATCGAGT
>JBGPBY010000140.1:0-14689 GCA_041481485.1 Terriglobia bacterium | reverse complement strand
TGAATTGTGGGCGGTCATAGACCGCCCCTACATTGGGAATCGAATTCATTCACGGTATCGAAATCGAAAATCATTCTGACGAGACGTGTGCCTTCCCGCTGAATCGATCCATCATGCGATAGAGTGTTCGCCTGTCGATTTGAAGAACCTCGGCGGCACGGCTCATATTTCCGCTGCAACGGTCGATCACATGACTGATGTAGAGCCGCTCGATTTCCTCGAGTGAAACCAGCTCGCCAGGGAAGCGCACGGAGCTCTTTCCTTTGCGGGCCAGGAATTCGTTGAAGTCTGCTGCGGTCAACATGCCTGACGTATTGAGAGCGACAGCACGTTCCACCATATTTTCGAGTTCGCGCACGTTGCCTGGCCAGTTGTGGACCGCCAGCAATTCCAGAACTTCCGGGTGGGCCGCCACCCGCCGTCCGATTTTGCGGCTGTGCCGTTTCAAAAAATGATCGAACAGCAGCGGCAGATCCGCCATCCGTTCCCGCAGCGGCGGCACCGTGATATTGACGACATTCAGGCGGTAGAACAGATCTTCGCGAAACGATCCTTCTTCAACGAGGCGTTTGAGAGGACGATTGGTCGCGGCGATGATGCGAATATCCACCGGAGTCCGATCCATACTTCCGACGCGCTGCACTTCACGCTCTTCGATGACACGCAACAATCGGGTTTGCATGTTCGGGCTGGTTTCACTGATTTCGTCGAGAAAGACCGTTCCCTTGTTTGCGGATTCGAACAACCCCTGCTTGGCATAGGACGCCCCGGTGAATGCGCCCCGGACGTGGCCGAACATTTCGGTCTCGAGCAGGGTCTCGGAAACGGCTCCGCAGTTGAGGGCGATAAAAGGCTGTCTGGACCGTTCACTGTTGGCGTGTATCGCACGCGCCACCAGTTCTTTTCCGCTGCCGCTTTCACCTTCCAGCAGGACCGTCGCTCCTGTCGGCGCCACGCGCGCGATCATCTTGTACACCTCGATCATCTGCGGGCTCATGCCGATCATTTCGACATCCTGCCGGGTGTCTTCTGCAAGGTTTTGCCGGAATTCCTGATTCTCGCGAACCAAACGAGACTGGTCAATCGCCCGGCGGACGGTAAGACGCAGATCGTCCACTTCGTATGGTTTGCTGAGGTAGTCGTACGCGCCTTCGTGGATCGCGCGAATTGCGGTGTCAATGCTGGCAAACGCCGTCATGACGATGACCAGGGTTTCCGGCCAGAGGGCGCGCACCTGACGCATCAATTCCATGCCATCGACACGTTCCATCCGGATGTCGGTGATGACGAGTTCAAAGCTCCTGTCGGCGAGTTTGCTGAGGGCTTCAGTAGCGGAAGATGCGCTTTCGACGTGGTATTTCTCTCGCCGCAGGGCCTGGACCAGGGCCCGTTGCGCTTCCAGTTCATCGTCGACCACAAGTATGGATGATTCCGTCATGATGCCAGGATTGCCTTTTCGTCCGCGGGAAAAGTGATGTGAGCCACTGTCCCCGAACCGTTTTCAGATTGAACCCGCACGGTGCCCCGATGACTCTCCACAATTTCCTTCACCACCGAAAGACCCAGCCCGGTTCCTTTCCCGATCTCTTTTGTGGTCACGAAGTGATCGAAGATCCGTTCCGCCACCGAAGGATCGATCCCGGGCCCGGTGTCGGATATTCGGATGTTCGCCAATCCGGTCGACCTTTCAAACCACGACCGGATTTCTATTTTTCCTCCGTTGGGCATGGCGTCGGATGCATTGGAAATCAGATTCAAGAAGGCTTCCTGCAAATACAATGGGTAGCCGCGCACCGGCGGGATGGGCTTCAATTCAGAATCCACATTGATGCGCTGGCTGACCAGCTTTGGTTGAACCAGCCGCATCACATTATTTATCGTTTCGTTGATATCGGTTGGCACAAAATCCGCCGGTCCCCGCCGTGCGGTCCGCAGCAGATCGTTGACGATCTGCACAACAGCTTTGATTTGCTGCCGGATCACTCCAAGCGTTTCACGCTGTTCGGCGCTGATATCCTGGTCTTCAAGAAGCAATTGAACCTGCACCGACAACGCACTCATGGGAGATCCGATCTCATGGGCGAATGTGGCGGCCATCTGACCCACGGTCGCCAGCCGCTGTGCCAACAGCAACTGCTGCTGCATGGCCACCATTTGCCGGGTCGTTTCTTCCAGCGCGGCATTGCGCTTATTCAGATCGCCGGTAGCCACTTCCACCTGGCTCTTGAGTTCGTCGTTGAAGGTCCGCACCTTTTCCAGAAGCCCGTTGAGTGTTTTGCCGATCAGACCAATCTCGTCCGGCTGCTCGTCCGGAATGTGGACACGTTCTCCAGTTCCCGCACGGCGGATTCCGTCGAGCAATTGTTCAAAACGCCGTGACAAAATGCGGCCATACATGACGTACAGCATTATCGTGGCAAGCAGCGTAAATATGATTCCAAATGCCGGGGTAAGCAGGCGATTGATCTCCTGAACGCGCTCGATGTTATTCAGCGATGAATAGGCAACAAGCGCAATATCGGAACCGTCGTCCCGGTATGTCGTCACCAACATCCTGCCGGAACTCAGGGTGGAAATGGCCGAAGTCAGCCCAATGGGAATTGACGAGATGCGTTCCTCGGCCTCGTCCGAACTACTGCACAATACGGAAGTCATCTCATCGCGAATCTGAATGATATCCATGCGGTCCAGAGTCGGATCGCTTTCCACAAACTCTCGAAGCCTGCGGTCCACAACAGGAATCTGCAGAGCTGCCGCACGTGTATCCCGTAATTTCAGTGAGCTGGCGACCGTGCGGACTTCGCTTTCGGCGCGGTCCTGCAGAAAGTTCTGAAGGAGACGGGCATTCGATTGCCCACGGATTTCAGAGATCACAGCAACGGCCAGCAACAATATCAATGCCGTCCAGATCAACAGCTGAGTCTGGATCCGTCTTGTTCCGAATGACCACCCCTTGAACATGGCGTGAGCTTATATGAAGACGCAAAAAATCAAAAATAAAGCGGCGTAAATCATATCCGGTAGCCCGGAATTGATTCACGCCGCAGAGTGGATCAACCAGAGAACCTTGGGGGTACAAGGTCGTCTCTGCCATATACTTGGCACGTCAAGAGCCAAATCATTCCCTTTTGTTTTCTTTAATTTGACCCCTTGGAATGCCGTGTACTGAGACGGCTTTGCCGAATGGCCTTGCAAAAACGCCCCACCTGTCTTCGGCTTATAATGCCCCTCATGTTGAACCGGTTATTGGCGGTTTGCACCGCGGTCCTTCTGACGGCGGCGTCATTGAATTCGCAGAATTCGCAAGATTCCCGTCAGCGGCCCACGGAACCTTCGGGAACTTACGAGGATTCTCTGTGGATTGCACCCTATTATGTGGAATTCCTCAGTGATGGCGACGCCCAATTCTTCCATCAGGTTTCCGAACTGAAGCGGCGGTTGGGGTCGGGCCCTCATGTTCTCGTTGGCTTTGCCGCGGGACTTCCATTGCAATTTCCTGGATTGGATCTCAGCCAACCTATTCGGGAGTCTCAAATGTCCGCCACCCTCGAGGCCATCGATCGCATGGTTCAACGCGCGCAAAACGCGCGCATTCCGCTACACATTTCAATCACCTCCGGATTTTTCCACGCAACGAACGATCTGCGCCGGATAGCCATCGAACAAGACGTGAGGAACGCTCAGTGGTTCTCCGACGGCTGGATCGCAGAACCGTCCACTCTCAAATCCCCTGCGGCAACTGCTCTTCCTTCTGAGGTCTGGACCACACCTTCGCGTTATGCGAAATCGCTCCGATCGCGCATGGAGGAAGGGGTACGAATTGTCGGTTCACGACTCGCGGCACAAATGTCGGCGCATCCCGACACGCTGCTGACGATCAGCGGTGATGGCGAGGTGGAATTCAGTTACGAACGAAACATTACAGGAGGCGAACACGTCGTTGCCGGAAACTTCTTCACGATTGCAGACTACAGTCCATTCATGATCGAGGAGTTCCGAGACTGGATCGAACACAGCCGGTTTGAAGGGGATCTCACGCCGGCCACCGATGACAACCATGACGGACACATATTCAATCGCGACTTCAAGACGAACTTCGCCACATGGCGGCTTCGCTATTACGACTCCAGCGGACCGGTTCCTTACTCCACATATTTGAAGTTGCCTGCAAAACTACCAGCCAGCGGACGTTATTTCGTAGCCGGAGGATTTGATGCCCCACGGGTGTTGTTGCCCGGGGATGCCTATTGGGAATTGTGGATGCAATTCCGCAGGCAGACGATTGCCAACTATGTTCGGGATTTTGCCATGTGGATTACGACAACGCCGGCGCGAGGAAAGTCATTCCGGATACCGGCATCGCGGTTCTATTCGCATCAGATACCGGCAGACTATTTGTTTGGTGATCCGAATAGCTTGAGGCTAAAAACCTCTGCAAGTTTTCTGGATACCGCCTTCATCACTCCGATCGGTTCGTCGGGTGTCACCGTATTCAATACCTTCGATGGAAAGGTCCACAAAAAAACCGGAACGGCAGCTCTGTACGATTCGATTTCAAGGTCCAGCGCAAACTGGGGAATATTCGAATACAACGCGTCTGTGCCGGTCGGTAAAGCGGTGACATCCGCCAGCGACATGTCCTACTTCGTGAACGAACTGAATCTTTTATATTCCTACCGGCCTCACGTCATTGTTCCCTTTGCCTGGTCCAACCAAAAGGAACTAAAATCGATGAACATTCAAAATACGACTTTCGAAGCCGCGCTAGCCCGATTCATTTCCGAATTGGGAAACTCCTCCTGGTCACCAAGGCAACATTAACCAGTCTTAATGTTGGCTTCATAGCATCTTAATCCGCCCCCCGTTTAATCATCGAGTCGTCTTTAAATATTGGGAGGATCACATGAGAAGGGGGAAATATGTCGTCATCGTGTCAGGATTTGGCCTCTGGATCGGTCTGCATGCGGCGATAGCCCTTGCGGAGGGGAACTTGCCGTCGCAGGCCGGAGTTCAGTTTGCCGCAGTACTGCCGCACGACTCCACTGGAAATGGAATTACCGATCACTCCAACAGAACCGGTGGAATTCAAGCCGCCTATACCTTTCATATCGATAAGTGGATGGCTGCAGGTCTGGATTTCGGACAAACGCGTTACACCAATAATTTCAGCGGCAACTTCGGTTCCGCTTCGGTCCAGTCCAACGTCAGAGAGGTGGAATTGGATTTCCTCCTCCATATACCGGACCATTTGAAGAGGGTCCATGCCTATGGGGTAACGGGCGTTGGTTCATTTCATTTCAGTCCCACGAACAATGTGAACAACTTCGCGGGCATATCCTCTCGTACACGAAACGCCGGAACATTCGGCGCAGGCGCAGATATCGATATTTCCAAACGCATTGGGGTCCGCGCAGATTACCGTATCGCCCGCTTCAAGGTACCGGATTTCAACCTTGCCACACTGGACCTGCAGCGGGATGGTCATTTCGCCCAGCCTTCCATTGGCGTTTTTTACCGGTTCGGAGGATTCGCACTCGGCAAATAGTAAAATTCAGCCCCCTTAGCGTTCTTACGTTTACAAAGAAGGTCCAATGCATTCAAATGAATGGCTGCGGCAGACCGCTCCATTTATCTGACATATGCGTCTAACTGAAACATAGAATTAGGAGAAAGTACTGTGCGCATACTGGTAGTGGAAGACGATACAAAAGTAGCCGATTTCATCGCAAAAGGTTTCGAGCAGGAGGGCCATGCCGTCGATGTCGCATACGACGGGCAGACCGGAGCGGACCAGGCCACCAATCTCGAATACGACATTGTGGTCCTGGATCTGATGCTGCCCAAACTCTCAGGAATCGATGTCATTACACGTATCCGGGCCAGAAAGCAGAGGCTCCCCGTCATCATGCTCAGCGCCAAAGGGGAAGTGGACGACCGTATCACCGGTCTGGACAAGGGCGCGGATGACTATATGACCAAACCCTTCGCGTTCACCGAACTGTCTGCGCGAGTCCGTTCTGCGTTGCGGCGCGGCGTCATCGAAAGTACGAAAATCGTGGTTGCCGATTTGGAACTGGATTCCGCAACACGCATCGTCACGCGCGCCGGGGAGCGCATTGATCTGAGAGCAAAGGAATATGCGCTGCTTGAGCTGTTGATGCGGAACGCGCATCGTCCGCTGACGCGAACGATGATTATTGAGCACGTCTGGGACATCCATTTCGACAGCGTGACGAATGTCATCGATGTCCACATCAATTCTCTTCGCAACAAGATCGACAAGCGATTTTCACCTCCGCTCATACACACGATTCGAGGTGTCGGTTACCAGCTCACGGACAGGAAGCAGTGAAGCCTTTGGGGTTGCCGGCCAGGTTGACCCTCCTCAACCTGGCCATTTTCGCCCTGCTGCTCGCCGTCACCTTCATTGCCTCCTACGTCATCTTCAAAAGCCAGCTGGAATCCGACCTGAACAATGATTTGTCCGATCGCGTGGAAGCGCTTCGGGCTTACTTGAAATTCGAAAACAATATCCCAGGCTTGAAGTACGACACCGATGATCCGGAAGCCGCGCGCTTCGTGCAAAATGCGACACGCTATTTTCAGATCTCCAATATGACAACGGGCGAAATTGTGACTCAGTCTCCGGAGATGGAACTCCTTGGCCTGACTTTCGTACCTGCGGAACTTCAGGTCATTGACCAACAGACGGGCCCAACCGATTTTCAGACAAGTTCCGGAGACGTGCGATTCCTCGATGCGCGGATTACCTCTCCGTCTGGTGAACCATACCTGGTGCAAGTCGGTGCGTCACTGGATCCATTGCAAGTTGCATTGAAGCGATTCAACGAACTGGGATTGGTGCTGATTCCAGCCGTATTGGTTCTCGCTGCAATCGCCGGACGGTTTCTCGCGGGCAAGTCCATGGCGCCGATGCGCCGGCTGGCCCATGCGGCCCATGAGATCGAACCATCGAACCTTACCGGCCGTTTGCCGCTGGCCGGCTCAGGCGACGAAATCGATCAGCTTGCGGCGGCATTCAACGAAGTTCTTGGCCGAGTCGAAAAGGTTGTCGGTGAATTGCGGCAGCTTTCCGGAAGCATCGCTCATGAACTGCGCACTCCTTTGGCCGCACTCCGGGGTGGAGCCGAAATTGCGCTGCTTCATGCCGGTTCCGTCGATGAAGTGAAGGAGGTGCTGAGCAGCCAGCTGGAGGAGTTCGACAAGCTGGCGCGCACCATCGATCAGTTGCTGACTCTGGCTCGCGCGGAATCCGGAGGAATTCAGTTCAGGCTGGTTCCCTTCGATCTTGGAATCATGGTGAGCGACGTCCTGGAGACATTTTCTCTGCTGGCAACAGCCCGCGAAATTTCGCTTGAATACACTTCGGGAAAAATTCTCCTCGCCACTGTGGATCCCCAGTGGATGGAAAACGTCCTCATCAATCTGCTCGACAATGCAATCAAATACACACCGCCTGGCGGACACGTTTCCATTCAAGGCACGCTCGAGATGGACGCGGTGCGCATTGATATCTGCGATACGGGCGTTGGCATTCCCCCGGAAGCGATCCCGTATATTTTTGACCGTTTCTATCGTGCGGATCCGTCACGCAACAAAGAAGTCGCCGGGGCAGGACTCGGTCTGAGCTTTGTAAAGTGGATCGTCGAAAAGCATGGCGGAACGGTCCATGTGTCCAGCGAGATCAATCGCGGGAGCACCTTTACGATCCGCCTCCCGCGCGCCGAGACTGCCGGTTAGTTCAAATTCTCTACTGATCGATGTGGCGCGCTCGTTTTGATACCAGGGGGCGCGGCTGTTTGACGACAAATGAAGCAGGACCTGAGGTTCCAAATAAGTCGTCTATGCCGGGACTGGCGCCGGGCTGCAACAATTCCACGCTGCGGGTAAAGCGAAGTCCGGCGCTAGTCCGAAGGCCGGTGAAGCGAATGGCACGCATACCGTCCGGACTCTTGACCTTGAATTCAATTTGATTCTGATCGATTTTACCGTCGTAGATACCCACTGGGCCGGATACGCTGGAAGTGGAGCGTGAAGGTCCTGGAATTACCGAAACATTCCCTGTCAGCGCCCCATCTGTGACTTTCAAATCCAGGACCCAGATATCGAGGTTCCATTGCAGACTTTCCCATCTCCCACTCCCAATCATGAACGAATGGATCAGGGTTTGCGGAGTTGTGGTCGTTATGGTTTGTGCACTCGAAGGCAGCGAGGAGCCAATCACTGCAAAAATGACGAGAATGACCGACAGCAAATGTCTGCTCATCGGGGTGTGCATAGGCTCAGTTTGCCGCAGGAAACCGGCGAATCCAAATTTTAATGTTTTCAAGTTCCCGCTGTAGGGGCGGTCTATGACCGCCCACAATTTTGAGGGGTGCATTCTTACAGATTGCGGGCGGTCATAGACCGCCCCTACAGCGGGGAATCGCATTCGTATGGCAATTTCATTGTGGTCTGTTCCCTGACCGCGCCTACAGTCCCCCGCTCCCGCAGCGCGGATTTCAGACTGCGGTTGCCCTGGGAATGCGACAATATCGGCGAAGGAGACCGCACTTGCCTGAACTACCCGAAGTCGAAACTGTACGACTGGGCCTTCAGCCGACGATGTTGGGCTACAGGTTCGTCTTCGTCCAGACCCGCCGAAACGACCTTCGCATCCCGTTTCCTGAGAATTTCGAAAAGCGATTGACTGGACGACGCGTGAATCGGCTATGGCGCCGTGCGAAGTACATCCTCGCGGATCTCGACGGCGGCGAGACGCTGGTGATTCATCTCGGAATGAGCGGCAGGATTGCCGTTTACAGAAATGGGGAAATCAGTCATCCAGGAAGTTTTTACTTTCAATCGTCAGAAAATGAAATCGCGCCGGGCAAACATGATCACGTGGTGTTCAACACCGATGCCCCCGCACATATTGTATTCACGGACCATCGGCGGTTTGGACTGATGACATTGGTGGATACCGCCACCATCGATTCTCATAAGCTGTTTCGCGGACTCGGAATCGAACCACTTTCCGACGAGTTTGACGCGGCGCATCTCCAGCGCGCGCTGAAAGGAAAACAGACTCCGGTCAAATCCGCGTTGTTGGATCAGCGGGTCGTTGCCGGGCTGGGCAACATTTACGTTTGTGAAGCGCTTTGGCGTGCAGGCATTTCGCCAAGGCGGCGCGCCGCAAGAGTCACATCGAAGCAGATTGCCCTGCTCGCACCGTCAATCCGGGCAGTTCTGGAAGAAGCGGTGCGGTTGGGGGGCTCTTCGTTACGGGATCATCGCCGCACGAATGGAGAACTCGGAGAGTTTCAAAAGACCTTCGCGGTATACGACCGCGGCGGCGAACCGTGCCTGAGTGAAGGCTGTGCTGGAATCGTGAGGCGTATCCCGCAGGGCGGACGTTCCAGCTTTTATTGTCCGGTGTGCCAGAAATAATGAGAGGTCGAGCGGGCTAACCCATGAGCAACTGGTTGAGCTCGGTGTCGCCGATGATGAGCTTCTTGATGAGGTTTGTGCCACCGTCGCCGTTGGTCATGACCATATAGCCCGTCTTTCGCTTTCGTGAGGCAGCAGCAAACGCATGAAACCCGGAGTTATCGCCGCCGTGCACGATGATGTCGTCGGTGTCGGATTGGACTACCTCCCAGCCGAGTGCCCGTGAACTGGCCGGCGAATCACCGCCCTTGATCTCCGGCCGGACCATTTCGGCGATCGTGCTCGACTGCAGCCGGAAGCGATCGCTCGGTTTGGGATTGATGATTTGGATCAGGAACTTTGCGTAATCCGTCGGCGTTGTGATAAGTCCGCCGGCTGCCCCATATCGCGCAGCATCGATATCCGATGGCCTTCCCCTATCGAGCAGCCTCCCCTGTTCGTCGTGAGGATCCGCCGTGTGCTGTTCGAACCTCCTGGTCCACACGTATCCGCTCGAGTCCATACCGAAGGGGACCAATACATTCGCTCGCATGTAGGAATCGAAATCGCTCGCGCAGACGGTAAAATCCGCCTCGTACTTACCGCATCGCAAGGGATCGACGTGCCCAGTCAGCTGCGTGATGACCGATTGCAGATAGCTGTACCCTTCGCCGGAATACAGATAACGTTCCCCGGGTTGGAAGTGAATTGACAACGGGTCTTTCCCCGACCGCCAGTTCTGCAGGCCGCTGGTATGCGACAGCACGTGGCGTGCAGTAATCTGATCAAGTCGGGGATCACCGTCGAGAATCCGTACGGGACTGTAGCGAGTGAGGGGCGTATCGAGATCGATGATACCCCGTTCGACGAGCTTCATCACGGCATAGGCGAAAACGGTTTTACTGACCGAACCTGCCTGGAAGACCGTCTCGTGATTCACACGTTCTTGTGATCCGGCTCGCCGGAATCCGAATTCGCGGCGCCAGTGCAGTTTTCCATCACGGACAACCGCGAGCGACACACCTGGCACTCGCGTTTCTTTCATGAGATCGGTAATTTTTCGCTCCAGCGAGAGGATGAGTCGAGGAACATCTGTGGAAGTGGCTAGCGTTTGTGCGGCAGGCGGCAGCACATGGGAGAACGCAACGCCGATCGCGCTTTGGCTCGTCTTAACGAGGAACTCTCTTCGTCGCATATCCGCTCCTCCGACGCTTTTTCATAGGTAGCCGTTAACCAACCACGATACTAGTTGTCCGAAGGCTTTTCCACCCGCTCAATGTCGGATCACGGGCTGGCGCGGCGAACGACGTTGCGACTTTCGGACTGGATTCGCTGGGTATGAGCGTTTATCCTGCGTGTACCGTCGGCCAATCTGTAAACAAATCACACGAGGTTTTAATGTTTCGAGTTCTGTTTCAGTGGCGGGGAATTCAAATCCATTCGTATCCGGCGATGCTTTATCTCGGCCTGGTGGCCGGTGTGATTGCCGGAACCTATAGCTCGAGTCTTTACGGTCTCAATTCTGCGCGTGTCTACACAGCCATGATTCTGTTGATCGCGCCGGCTCTGATTGGTTCGCGTCTTCTGTTCGTTGCAGCGCATTGGGAACGTTTCCGTCACGAGCCCCGCCGCATCTTCCGCCGCTCCGACGGCGGCGCCATGATGTACGGAGGACTACTGCTATCACTGGCGCTGTCCGTACCGCTGCTTCGTCGACTGGAAATCTCTTTCGCGGGTTTCTGGGACATGGCAGCAATTACGATTCTTGTGGGGATGATCCCTGTCAGAATCGGTTGTCTTCTGAATGGCTGTTGTTCCGGCCGCCCCACCAGCGGAAAATTCGGCATCGTCGCGCCCAATGAAAATGGAGTCTGGCGGCGGCGAATGCCTTCGCAGCTCCTGGAGGCTGCTCTCGCCGTAGTTCTGCTGATTGCTTCCACTTTTCTGCGAGCGCGCTTCCCATATGAAGGAATGCTTTTTCTGACCGCGGCTTTCGGCTACGGCGCGGGAAGATGCTGGCTGGAAGCCAACCGGGAAAGCACGGTCAGAATCGGGAACCTGAATCTTCAGCTCACGATTTGGGGAGCTCTCGCTGGTTTCTCTGCGATGAGCCTGCTGGTGATCTGGCTGCATCGATCCTGAAAGAAAATTCGCGTCATCGAACAAAGTTCAATTATGGAGACTTCGAATGAGTGAATGGTACCTGTTCAGCACACCTCTCTGCATACTGGTTATTCTGGCGTTGTTCTATTTCGTCGGATGCTCCTCGTTTACATCAGATGACGCCGCTTATGATGAAACACCGGATGGAAAGCCGGACTATCCCAAGACAATTCTGGGTGAAGCGGGACTCGTTTCCTACTGGCGGCTTCAGGAAAAGCACGCCGCCGAACCCGGCATTCCTGCAATTCCCAATACTGCGGTTTCCGGCGGATCCGCGTTAGATGAAAAGGGAACCAACAACGGCAAGTACAAGGCTTCGCTCATTCAGCCACCACCACTATTTCCAGATACTTCTTCCGCGCCCGGAACCCTCACCCTTGAACAAGGCGGATTGCTGGAACTCGGAGCAACGAGTACATCCCTGTTTGTCGATGGCGGGTTCGTGGAAGTTCCTTTCAGCAATTCATTGGGCACTGCTAGTTTTACTTTCGAAGCTCTTGTTTTTCCAGGCTGGAGCGATACCGAACGAGGGCTATACCGTACGGTGATTGCACTCAACAGGCTGGAGGCGGACCCCGGAACCGGAGATATTGTGAAAGCATTTGGCTTCGGACTGTTCGCCGGTCCTGCCGATCCCGTTACGCCAGGGCCCGATGTCTGGCAGGTCTGGCTCGCGGATGGAACAAATTGGAAGGTGATTAAAGATCCAACCAAGAGCCTGACTCTTGTAGATTTCACCAAAACCAACTATGTCGCAGCAACCTACGACGCGGCCAGCAAGAAGCTGAACATGTTTGTCTATGTGGAAGGAGTCGACCTGAGCACCACGGCTGCCCATCCCGTCAGCGATGTGATCGTAAACTTCAGTCCTGTTGCGGATCCTTCATTTTCGCTGCTGATCGGCATGCATCGCCCGCCAAAGAATAGCGGAACTCTTCCCCTGTATCATCCATTCAAAGGAAGGATTCAGGAAGTTGCTTTCTACAACAAGGCGCTTACCATTGGCCGATGTCCGGCATCGCACATTTGCGCCGGACTCAATCTTTAATGCGAGACATGAAAATGCCTCGCACCTTGCAAAACCTAATGTCACACAGCCACTACAGAACAACTTTAACTTTTTAAACCGAAGGAGCTCACGATGGCCTCTGCACAGGATGTTTTAAACGCGGTAAACGGAGTCAACTCGCGTCTCGATGGAGTCAATACCCGCATCGACGGTTCAAACAGCAAGTTAGACGGCATTGGTACGAAGGTCGATGCCGTTAATGCACGTCTCGATGACATCAAGAACAAACTTGATCTCGTCGCGCAGGCGCTTGGGAAAGTCGATCAGACGCTTAACTGGGGATTCGGTCAACTCATTACGATTGGGAATTACACCAATCTGGCGTTGTCAGAAAATGCCAAACAGAACGACACCATCATCTGCATCCTTGAGCACATTTCCAAAAATACATGCCAGCTCCTGAATGAAGCTCACCTGCAGACCGGAATGCAGGCCGTGATTCGGGACAACACCACGCAACTGGCAGAGCTTTATGCCGTAACGCACGCCGAAGCGGCTCTCATTCGCGAACGGGAAGAGGCATTGAAGAAACAAATCGAACGTTGCTGTCCGCCGGAGACGCCCGTTCCTCCGTGCGACTATGCGCCGTGCCAGGCTCCCGGCAGAATCGAAGAACCACCGAAAGTGGATCCACGACCGCCGCGCGGCGGAAACAATCCGCCGATCAACTAAGTGCCAAGCTTAAGTTAGCGCTTCAGGACGCTTTGAAAATCGGCCGAGTTGGAATTGCTGCGATCGCGGACAGGTAAAAATTGGATTTCGGTAAATGCGTCCATGAGACGCGCGTCGAGGGAGGGTTTCAACTGAAACCAGGACTCTGAGCGGGAGTATTCCCGCTGCTTCGAGAGAGAGTCCAGGAATTGGATGAAACCCTTCGGATCAAAACCCGCATTCCACGCGTATTGTATTCCGAGCTGGTCGGCCTCCTTCTGGGCCGCATTGCCTGAACCAATCAGCGTGCGATCAACGATGGACTGCAGCCCCTGAAACCCGTAATTCAGACCGTAATAGGTTCCGGCATTCACCGTGCCTCCCGTAAAAACTCCGGTCGCAACTCGCGCCGCTGGAACAAGAATCTTCGATATCAGGGAACGTTTCGAGTGTTGCGCGCCATGCCGGGCGGCGATGTGTGCAATTTCACGGGCGAGTACACCTGCCAGCTGGTCTTCGGATTCACACGCACGAAGCAGTCCCGATGTCACATACAGAAACCCGCCGGGCAGGCCCATCGCGTCGATGTCATTGCTTTCCAGCACGGTGACGCTGATGGGAATTCTCAAATCGGAGTGGCTTGCGATGCGGCGCGCCAGATGTTCAACGTAGCGCTGAACTCCCGCATCCTGAATTTCCGCCGGCATCATTCCGCTGGCTTTCATCTGTCGAATGGCCTGGGAGCCAGACGGCAAGTCCTTCAACTGTCCCTCAAGGCCTCCACCAACATTTCGATAGCCGATATCTTCAACGTCGCCGTGTTTGCGTTTTCCTGCCGCTCCGTGCTGGTTCACCACTACCGTTTGTGCGCGCCGCTCCGGCCACTGGTCGGTGAGACGGGCCTTTGCCAGCTCAATCGCATAGCGCGAGGGAATATCGTGATCGCATTCGCGGACCTGGCTGCGAATCGCCTGTTCGAGAGTTGCGATCTGCTCGTGAAGATCCGCGCGAGTTTCCGATTCTGACGCGTTCAGTTGTTTGAGTTGGTGGTGGTCAGAAATCAGACGCGTCTTCAATTGCTTTGAGTCGTCTTCACATGCGTTAATCGCTCTTTTTTGCCGTTGCCTGATCTGGGATCGTGAGGATTCGAAAGTCCTGGAAGTGTCGAACAGCTCAGCGAAGGATCGATCCACTTGCGCCTCGGCGTCCACTGCGGTCATTACCACGACGAGCACGCAGAGATATCGGAACATGAGAGTCTAGGACGTCGAATCCGGAAAAACGTGAGCCGGAGTGAACCATGTGGGGGCTTCAATGTGAATGAATGCGATTCCCCATTCCCCAATGTAGGGGCGGTCTATGACCGCCCACAATTCG